>PCSF01000163.1 GCA_002771315.1 Desulfobacterales bacterium CG23_combo_of_CG06-09_8_20_14_all_52_9
CCGTGCCTACCAACTCGACAATCCTGCGTCGCGCCCGAGATTGATGCTTCTCGTCCTTCACGAGTATCCGCATGGTATCGCCAAGATCCAGGAAGATGGCTTCGGTGTTATGGCTCATGGCTCTGTGCCTTTCTACGAACGCGACGGGAAGATAGCCAACAGTTCGCTTAGTTCTTGGATCATTTTGTCAGCTTTAATTTCACCGGTGGGGGGTTCTTTCTTGAGGGTGGCCGGCTCCAAAAGGATGATGGACATCCCAAAACCGGCTTCTCGCACCCCCTCGACATCCCTCACCGGGTTATCCCCAACGTACACACAGCCCGCCGGTTCGACGCCGACCCGCCGCGCCGCTTCGAGGTAGATTTCCGGATTGGGTTTTCGTATTCCAAGTTTCGAGGAAAGCACGACGACTTTGAAGTACCCGGTGAGACCATCTGCTTCCAGCCAGTCGGGGATTTCGGTCTCGGTGATGGTGTTAGCAATGATCCCCAATATGTATCCTCGCTGGCTCAGTTCGATGACCACATCCTTGACATCCGGGCGCGGGACACGGCGGCCATCGCAGTCACGCCACAGGCGGGTCAACTTTCCCGAAAGCGGCGCAATCTTCTCGGCTGGGAAATCCGGCAGCATCCATTGGGTCCACATTTCCTTTTCGGAGGCTTCGATCAGCATCTCTTTGGCCTGCTTCCGCAAAACTTTGTAACGCTCCTCCAGCAGGTTAAAAAAAGCATCCGGGGACATTTGCGCACCGGTTAACTCGACCAGTTGCTGTTTCGAGCGCGCCATGAAGGCCTTGTCTTCGATCACGATCCGCAGAGTGTTTCCGACATCCAGGAAAATGGCTTCGATATCTTTTTTCATGACTTTCACCTTTTAGAAGTGTGGTTTGCGAGTTTTGCAAATCATACAACATTTTTCTTTATTTTGCAAGTAATCTTTCATAATATTGACTTTTCACCGCGAAATGAGTAAACTACTTCATCGATAGATAATGCCATGCTTACGCCTCTTTCCCTTTCCCCCTCCTTCGGCTTCGGCGACCGCATCGGACTCGCCACACGCGGACATATTGCCGCGCTGCGCCACGTTGCCAACCTTCAACATTCAACCTTCAA
>PCSF01000007.1 GCA_002771315.1 Desulfobacterales bacterium CG23_combo_of_CG06-09_8_20_14_all_52_9
GGAAGAGATGTACAAGGAAAGCTTCAAACGCTTTGAAGAAGGCGAAATCGTCACCGGAAGGATCATATCGGTGGATAAAGACCATGTCCTGGTCGATATCGGATACAAATCCGAAGGGCAGATTCCCATCGGCGAATTCGCCGATGATGAAGGAAAGGTGACTGTCAACATCGACGATCCGGTGGAGGTCATGGTCGAATGGTGGGACGATGAAGAAGAGAGGGTCATCCTTTCCAAGGAAAAAGCCGAGAAAATTAAGGTTTGGGAAGAAATCAAGCAAGCCCACGATCAGGACGGCACCGTCACTGGAATCATTATCGGTCGTGTCAAGGGCGGATTTACTGTGGACATCGGAGTCCAGGCTTTTCTGCCGGGCTCCCAGGCGGACTTGCGACCCATACATAATTTGGACGATATGGTGGGGAAGAGCTTCTTATTTAAAGTTTTGAAATATAACCGCAAGCGGAGCAACGTGGTTTTATCGAGGAGAGTCATCCTGGAAAAGGAGGCCGTTATCAAACGAGCTGCCACACTGGCTTCGATCCATGAAGGAAAGGTGATGGAAGGGATCGTTAAAAACATCACCGAATACGGCGTCTTCGTGGATTTGGGGGGCGTGGACGGTCTGCTCCACATCACCGATATTTCCTGGGGGCGGGTGAAACATCCCTCCGAGCTCTTTTCCATCGGCAACAATATAACGGTCAAAGTGCTCAATCTCGATCTGGAAAGGGAACGGGTATCCCTGGGGATGAAACAGCTCACTCCGGACCCTTGGTTGAATGCGGCACAGAAATATCCTATCGGATCGCGGATCTCCGGCAAGGTAGTGAGCCTGACGGACTACGGGGCATTCATCGAACTGGAAGAAGGGGTGGAAGGACTTATCCATGTGTCGGAGATGTCCTGGACCCGCAAGATCCGTCATCCGTCCAAAGTGGTTTCCGTCGGGGAAAAAGTGGAAGCGGTCGTTTTGGATATCAAGCCGGATAGCCGGAGGATCTCGTTGGGAATGAAGCAGGTGGTTCCCAATCCGTGGGATGTGATCAGCGAAAAATACCCGGTGGGCACCGTCATCGAAGGGAAGATTAAAAACATCACCGATTTCGGTATCTTCATCGGCATCGATGAAGGGATTGACGGGTTGATCCACATCTCGGACATTTCCTGGACCAAGCGTATCAAACACCCCTCAGAACTGTACAAGAAAGGCGATACGATCCAGGCAAAAGTCCTCGATATCGAAAAGGAAAACGAGAGATTTTCTTTAGGTATCAAGCACCTTCAGACTGATCCCTGGTCCACGGTCGGAAACCGCTATCACGTCGGTAAAGAGATCACAGGAACCATAACCAACCTGACCGACTTCGGAATTTTTGTGGAACTCGAGGAAGGCGTCGAGGGACTGGTTCATGTATCGGAGATCAGCAAAGAGAAGATCAAGACTCCGGTCGGAAAGTATAATGTCGGGGATGCCATCACCGCCAAGGTCATGAATATCAACAGCGATGAGAGAAGAATCGGTCTTTCCATAAAACGTCTGGACATGGAAAGCGATCAGAACCTGCTCAAAGAATACGTCAATCAAATGGCTACGCCCACCTCCACCTTTGGAGAGCTTCTCCGGAACAACCTCAAGGACAAGTTAAAAGGAGAATAGTCGGATCCTAGATCGGCGGCCATGTTTTCACGCAGGCATCCCTATCTTTTTTTCATCCTGATCTTTACCGGAATCGTTTGCGCCGTGATTCTCGGCACGTCGGTCCTCATCGCTGTTTACGGCCGGGGATCGGACTTTGATTTCCGGGAAAAAGTGGGCGTGATTGAAATTTCAGGCGTCATTTCGGACTCCCGGGAAACCGTCGATGCCTTGAAAGAGTTTCGGGAAAACGAGACTATTAAAGCCATCGTGGTGCGCATCGACTCCCCCGGAGGCGGTGTCGGACCTTCCCAGGAAATTTTCAGGGAGATTCAGAAAACCGTTCCAAAGAAAAAAGTGGTCGCCTCTATGGGAGGCGTTGCCGCCTCAGGGGGGTACTATATCGCCGCCGGGACGGATGCCATCTTTGCCAATCCGGGGACCATTACCGGCAGCATCGGCGTTATCATGGGCTTTACCAATTTCCAGACGCTTCTGGATAAGATCGGCCTGGTACCTGTCGTCATCAAAAGCGGGGAGTACAAGGACACAGGATCCCCCGTCAGGAAGATGACGGACACCGAAAGAAAGATGCTGCAAGCCCTAGCGGAAAGTATTCATCAGCAATTCATACAAGACGTTGCGCTGGGGAGGAAACGGGAGGTTTCCCAAATTCAGGCCCTTGCCGATGGAAGAATTTTCACCGGTGAAGAAGCCCAATCCCTGGGGTTGGTGGATCAATTGGGAAACCTGGAGGACGCCATCGAGTGGGCTGCGCGTCAATCAGGCATTCAGGGGAAGGTGAGCACCGTCTACGCCAGGGAAAAACGGTTTTCACTCATCAGGTACTTATTAGAATCCTCCCTCGACTCCATTGTAGATCAAGCCTTGAACACGCGGCTGCATGGCGGCTACCTGTATCTGCCGTAATCGGGTCAACAACCGATGGCCATGACAAAGCTTACTCGAAGAGAGCCACATCTCCAAGCCCTTTGCGAATGACTTCCGGGACGTCACCGATCAGGGAGATGATGCTGGAAGGCTGCCCGGCAACAGGCCCTCCGTCGATGACTACGTCGATACGCGATCGGAAGAAATCATGAATCAGTGACGGATCGGTTAAGACGGTATGGTCAGGTGTCGTTGCGCTGGTGGAGATGATGGGATTTCCCAGTTCCTTCACAAGTGCCAGGCAGATCGCATGATTCGGCACCCGGATGCCGGCGGTTTTCCTCCGGGTCAGCATGATTTCAGGGACGAGTCGGGATCCCTCCAGGATGAAGGTGTAAGGCCCCGGAAGGAGGCGCCGCATCGTCTTGTAGGCGTAATTGGAAACCTTGGCATACTGGCTGATGTCTTTCAGGTCGCTGCAAATGAAGCTGAAGGGCTGGCTCTTGGGTTTTTGCTTGATTTGATAAACCCGTTGAATCGCTTTTTTATTCAGAATGTCACAACCGATGCCGTAAACCGTATCCGTCGGATAGGCGATGACGCCTCCGTCTTTCAAGATGTCGACCACCCTTCGGATATGACGCATTTGCGGATTTTTGGGATTGATTTCGATCAGCATGGCTTATAGATTCTTTTTACGTTCAAACGATTTGCCATATAATTTCATTATGACGGGTTTAACGGACGTGTCAAGGCTTAGAAGTTGGGCATTGATAACGCCCTGCGCTTTTGTTATTCAAATCCGACAACGCCGACGGCCTCAAAACAAATCGGTCGGATTCATCGACCCTAAAAAATGCTGTTAACCATCCGTATTATGGAGCAATCAAATGGCGAAAATCACTTTCGATGAAGGGCTTTCTTTTGACGATGTCTTGCTCTTCCCCAACTACTCTGATGTGTTGCCTAAAGACGTCAATGTCTCCACAAGACTGACGCGGGGCATCACTCTGAACATCCCCATCGTGAGCGCGGCCATGGATACGGTGACGGAACACGCCACCGCCATCACCATGGCACGCGAAGGGGGGATCGGTTTTATCCACCGGAACATGACCATCGAAAACCAGGTCAAGGAAGTGGACAAGGTTAAAAAATCCGAAAGCGGAATGATCATCGACCCGATCACCGTTCGACCCGATCAGCCGGTCCATGAAGTGCTGCATTTGATGGAGCAGTACCATATTTCAGGGCTTCCGGTCATCGAAGGGGACAGGTTGGTGGGAATCGTCACCAACCGGGATCTGCGTTTTGAGACCGATCTTGGAAAACTGGTTTCGGAAGTGATGACCAAAGAAAATCTTATCTCGGTCCCGGAAGGGATCACCCTCGATGAATCGAAAAAGCTTTTGCATAAACACCGGATCGAAAAACTGCTCGTGGTGGACTTTACAGGCAGGCTCAAGGGGATGATCACCATCAAAGATATCGAGAAGATCAAAAAATATCCGAATGCCTGCAAAGATCGGATGGGACGCCTGCGTGTGGGAGCAGCGGTGGGCGTGGGGATGGACATGGTCGCCCGGACCGAGGCTCTCCTGAACGTCGGAGCGGATGTAATTCTCATCGACACATCTCACGGCCACACCAAAAATGTGCTGGATGCTGTGAAACGCTTGAAAGAAACCTTCAGCAACATCGAATTGATCGCCGGAAATGTGGCTACGGCAAAGGGTGCGGAGGATCTTATCGAAGCCGGTGCGACCGGAGTCAAAGTCGGAATCGGGCCTGGATCCATCTGCACCACCCGGATCGTTGCCGGGGCAGGTGTGCCCCAGGTCACCGCCATCATGAACTGTCGCGCGATTTCCGGCAAGACCGGGGTCCCCTTGATCGCCGACGGCGGGATCAAATTCTCCGGCGACATCACCAAGGCCATCGCGGCAGGAGCCCACTGTGTCATGTTGGGGGGACTCTTTGCCGGAACCGAAGAAAGTCCGGGGGAACTCATCCTTTACCAGGGCCGCAGCTACAAACTTTATCGCGGCATGGGTTCTTTGGAGGCCATGAAACAAGGGAGCAAGGATCGTTATTCCCAATGTGAAGCGGAAGGGGCCGACAAGCTTGTTCCGGAAGGTATCGTCGGAAGAGTCCCCTACCGGGGTTCCTTGTCCGGGAATATTTTCCAGCTCATCGGAGGACTCAAGGCCGGGATGGGATACCTGGGCTGCCGGACTCTCGATGAGTTGCGGGAGAAGGCTCGATTCATCCGGATCACGGCGGCGGGCTTGAAGGAAAGCCACGTGCATGAAGTGATCATCACCCAAGAGGCCCCGAACTACCGCTTAGAGTGATAGAGGTTCCCGGAGACCATGAGCGATTCGCATCCCGATTTTATTCATCTTCACGTGCACACCCAGTACAGCCTCCTCGACGGAGCCATACGCATCGACAGGCTTTTAAAGCGTTGCCTGGACTTCGGCATGCATGCCGTGGCCGTCACCGATCATGGAACCATGTTTGGTGTCGTGGAGTTTTACGAAAAGGCTAAGGCCTGTGGGATCAAACCCATCATCGGATGCGAGTGTTATGTCGCACCCCGAAGTCTTTCCGATAAAACCCCTTCAGACAGCAAGGGCTTGTCGCACTTGGTGTTGCTGGCGGAAAATGAAACCGGATATCGCAATCTGTGTCGTCTTTGCAGCATCGCCCACCTGGAAGGTTTTTACTACAAGCCCCGCATCGACAAGACGCTCCTGAAGACTTACCATCAGGGGCTCATCGCCATGTCATCCTGCCTGCACGGGGAATTGGCCAGACTCCTCAATGACGGCCGGTCGGAAGAGGCGGCTAAAGCCGCCCGGGAATATGTCCGGATCATGGGAGAAGGCAATTTTTTCTTAGAGATCCAGGAAAACGGCCTGGAGGAACAAAAGCGGGTCAACCAGGGCCTGGTTCAATTGAGCCGGGAACTGTCCATTCCCCTGGTGGCCACCAACGACTGCCATTATCTTAATAAGG
>PCSF01000074.1:0-7755 GCA_002771315.1 Desulfobacterales bacterium CG23_combo_of_CG06-09_8_20_14_all_52_9
CATTCATGAGGCCCATTATGGGTAACAATTCCTGTTTCGATCATTTTCTATGATCGGTTTAAACCGTTTTGCAATTGGCTCATATGAGCTTGAAATAAAATTCGATTGCCGTTTCCATGAATGCTCCTCACCCATCGGAATGGACTGGATCTGGGAATCTTCACCGTAAGGAATTCGGCTAAAATTTCAACAACATGCTGATAAAATTCCGGTTGACAGCGCATTCACCTTCGGATAATTAAAAATTTATAAGCCTTGTCAACTGCAGGTTCCCATATCTTGGGGCGCAGATGATGGAAAAACACAATTCAGTCCTGCATGTAATTCGCCAACAAAAAAGCGACTCCTATCAGTTGATACTTGACAAAATAATTTCTATCGGATAGGCAACTATAAAAAAACTAAATCGAATTCATAATTTTATGGGAATACAGCAACGCAGGGAGCGGGAAAGGGAGCGGCGACGCCGGTAGATCATCATGGTGACCAAGCGGGTCTTTTTTAACAAGGAATTCGACCGGTCACTGTTTTCGGGAATAGTCCTCTGGGAGGAGGGTAAGCGAATTTTCGATGCGTACAAAGATTTTCTCAAGGAAAAATTGGCCATGGTTTTTGCTATGTTCTTGTGCGGAATCCGTCGCGCCGGTCGGGAGCTTGCAGAAATCGCCGGATAGCCGGATCGGGAAAACCCGATGCGAAGCGATGGGCGCACAAGCGATCTACGGGCGAGCTTTAAGGCAGATCCATCGAGCTAAGCCGTCTTTTTCCATGTAACCCTTCGGGGGCGTTGCTAGCAACAATCTTTAAGGAGGAGAAAATGGCCGAGAAAGAAATCTTCGAGACTTCGGAAGCTGAAATTGCCGTTCAGTTGAGGGCAAGGAGCCCGACCTGTATGTGGCTCTCAAGACGGAATTCCATCCGAGCGTGGAGCTGGAAAAGCGCATGTGCTAGGCCCTGTCCGTCGAAATCGGGCCGATCGCCAAGCCGTGCAAGGTCCTGATCGTGCCCGGTATGACCAAGACCCGCTCAGGCGAGATCATGCGTCGCGTGCTCGGATCGCTCTCCAACAAGACCGACGTGGGTAACGTGATGACCCTGACCAACCCCGAGATCATGGAAGCAATCAAGAAGATGGTGAAAGATTGAAGGTGAACCGGATGATTTCTAAATGTTCTTTGCCGGGGCTGCCTGTTGAGGAGGGCGAGCCCCGGCGATCAAAAAAAAGCCTGCGGAATTATCGGGGTGGCCAATTGAAGAGGGATTGCCAAAGGAAATGCCAGAAAATGTGCCGTCCTTGGTCGGCTGAAACGGCCTTCACAGAACAAAAAGAGTTTCTGACAATTAAAAAGGAGAAATGAAATTATGGCACAGCAACTCGAAAAAGAACCAACGCAAGCGTGGATCACCACATTTGCAGGCACGGCCATCAACCTCTGCCTAGGCATTCTCTATGCCTGGAGCATGTGGAGCAAAGAATTGATCAGTGTTGAGAAGGCGGGTCAAGTCATGGAAGGTATGAATGCCGGCTGGACCTATTTGACCAACGCCCAGGCGGCGACACCGTTTTCCCTCTGTGTTATCGTTTTCGCACTTTTCATGATACCCGGCGGCCGAATTCAGGACCGCCTCGGCCCGAAGTTCGGCGCCACCGTGGGTGGGCTTTGCCTGGCGGTCGGGTGTATCCTGGCGGGCGTCATGAAGAGCTATGCCGGTTTGATCATCGGTTTTGGGATTCTCGGCGGTATCGGGATGGGAATCGGTTATGCCGCACCGACACCCGCAGCCCTGAAGTGGTTCGGGCCGCACCGAAGAGGATTGATCGCCGGTCTCGTGGTGGGCGGGTACGGCGGAGCGGCCCTTTATATCGGCCCGCTTGCCAAGTACTTGATCTCCCATTTTGGACTTTCGGGAAGTTTCATTTATTTGGGGATCTTTTTTGCGATCGTTGTCGTCATCGCAGGGCAATTGCTGAAGGTCCCCCCGGCCGGTTACGTTCCGCCGGCTGCCAAGGTGGCGCAAACCGCTGCCCAGGCCGCCGCTTCTACGAAACATAATTGGGTCGCCGGCGACATGGTCAAGACATGGCAGTTTTATGCGCTAGTCTTCATGTTCATACTCACCACCCAGTCCGGATTGCTGATCATTGCAAATGCCGCCGGGCTGTTGGCCTCGTCCGCCAAGAAAATTCCCTTTTTCATTGAAAATGCGTGGCTGTTGGTTTCTTTCGGAGGGCTCATAAACGCTCTCGGACGGGTCGGCACCGGTATGTATTCGGACAAGATCGGACGCGTGAACGCCTATATGCTTAACTGCGGCGTCTCGGCGCTTTGTCTGTTTTTTATTCCTGCCATCGTCGCCGGCCAGAATGTGTTCTTGCTTTTTGTGTTAGTGGGTGTCGGCTACTGGCAGTACGGCGGTGGTCTGGCGTTGATGCCGGCTTTCACCGGCGATTATTACGGCCCCAAAAACCTCGGCTTTAACTACGGTCTCGTATTCCTCGGTTGGGGTCTCGGCTTCTTCATGGCCCGCATCGGTGGATGGATCAAGGATGTGACCGGCAGCCTTAACTATGCATTCTATATTTCAGCCTGTCTGTTGGTCGTAGCCGTTATTTTAGCCAAAATAAACAAGCGACCGTTGCATACCGAATTCGTCAAAACCCAATAGCGGTCTGCTTTTCAGTCAAGCAAGACGATCAAAGCACTTCCCGCGAAAGCCGTCGACGCTATAAAGTGTCGGCGGCTTTCATTATGCATAGCTTTCTGGGGCATTTTCTCGGCATGATAGGCAGGCAGAAACTATCCCGGGCTTGCCGGAATTTTTGCCGCAGGGCCCGTTTTCGGCCTAAAATTGTCGTATCGAATTCGGTTGTGATCTAACAGAACCAAAAGCGCGCCGACGCCCATCTGTTTATATCGGTGCCGGCTTACCACATCCTGTATATGATCGAATATAAGTTGCGGTTTTGAGGCGATCATCGCTCGTGGGCAACCATCCGCAAGATCATGTCGCCCCATCGGCGGCTGACCATCGAATGCAATGTCAAAGAGCAGAGCCGGGTCATTCGCGGCCAATTACGGTTGTGCCGCAAGCCTTCACCTCTTTCCCGCATGCAGGACACGAAAAAATGCTTTCCCTGGGAAATCGACAAATACCTTGATGTCTGCCCTGCCTTCATTAAACTCTATTATTGTAATCTCCCATGGCGATTCCAGTTCCAGCGCTTTGGTAAACAGTGACTCTAAACCTTCCATCTGCAGAACCTCATCTTTTTTTGCTTTTAGCCTTCCTTACCCACTCAGTTTGAGAAAGCGCCTTTCATTTTTTAAAAGCTCCGGCGACCCGATGCGAAGGAGTCTGCCCGAGAAAGGCAAAAACAGGCCTGCGGACGCATGTTCGTTGTTGACAACCACAGAAGTGGGTGCTATCGGCCTGACCGTGGTCGGGGGCGAAGCAGCATTTCTATATTATTTAGGCAAGCGGGCAGCCGGACCACAATCAAACCCTTAGGAAACTGCTGACCCCCAAAAGCGGGTTGCTATGACTTGGTGAAGGATTTCCAGCCGGGATCGAAAAAAAAGTTCATACACGGCCGGCCAAGATCGCGGGGCCGGAGAGTGGCATATTTATGCACCGGTCATCGTGAAATATTTCTTGACCATCGTCCCTATACCCAGTATATGGCAACCTTTACGAAATGGGTTTTTGTTGCTGGTAGGAAAGTGTAGCCGAAGAAGCGCGGGATGAAGGTCGATATAACTGGGAAGAGCTCGAAATCGGATTGAGGGAATGAGCGAATATATACCTGTCTTGATCATGTTGTTCCTGGCGGCGGCAACGGCTGCGGGCATGATTGTCGCCACCTCCTTGATCGGTCCCAAAAAGTATTTCGCGGAAAAAATGGAGCCGTTCGAGTGCGGTGAAAGTCAGATCGTTTCTTCGAAGCAGCGGTTTTCCGTAAAATTCTATCTTGTGGCGCTCTTTTTTGTCATCTTCGATATTGAAGCTGTTTTTATTTATCCATGGGCGGTGTTGTTTAAGGACCTCGGTTGGTTCGGCTTCGTCGAGATGATGATTTTCATCGCCGTCCTGACGATCGGCTTGGTTTACGTGTGGAGAAGGGGGGCGCTGGAATGGGAGTAACATTTGGCAAAGAAAGTGCCTCTCGGAGGATCGTCCCAGGCGGCACGGTTTCAGATGGGCCGGAGCGGCTTTTGGATGGCAGTGCGATCCTGACCAGGCTGCAGGCGGCTGTCAACTGGGGAAGGAAGTATTCCTTCTTCCTCTATCCTTTCGTTACTGCGTGTTGCGGCATGGAATTCATGTCGGTGGCCGGTCCGAAGTACGATCTGGACCGCTTTGGCGCCGCCTTACCCAGGTTCTCACCGCGCCAGGCCGACCTTCTGATGGTTGTGGGCACCATCAGCCACAAGCAGGCTCCCATTTTGGTCAAGGTCTACAACCAGATGACCGAGCCCAAATGGGTGTTCGCGTTCGGGGTGTGTGCGGTATCGGGTGGGTTTTATAACAACTATTCGGTGGTGCAGGGAATCGACACCCTGATCCCGGTGGATGTGTACGTGCCCGGGTGTCCGCCGCGGCCTGAAATGGTGTTGGACGGCTTGCTGAAGCTGCAGGAGAAGGTCGCCAAGGAACGCTGGTCGGATTGGCCACGAGGGGCGGCGCCGGTGACTCCGATGTTGAAGAAACAGGAATGAACCCTTAGAAAGCCTTGGTTCATGGAAACAAACGTAACTATCAAGAAATTGAGCAATCGGTTTCCCGGCGCGATCATCGAGACCCATTCCCACCGTGGTGATGATACCGCGGTCGTGAAGAAGGAAAGCATCCTCGAGATATGCACGTTTCTGAGGGATGACGAAGCGCTTCTCTACAACTTCATGATGGACCTGACTGTGGTGGATTACTTGGGCCGAGAACCACGCTTCGAGGTCGTCTATCACCTTTTTTCTTTGAGGCACAACAGGCGAGTGAGGATCAAGGCTCGAGTGTCCGAGGCCGATGCCATAATCGATTCCATTGTTCCGGTATGGGTCGGCGCCAACTGGTTCGAGCGGGAAGCCTTCGACATGTATGGGATAACCTTCAAGGGGCATCCGGAAATGAGGAGGATCCTCTTGTACGAAGGGTTTGAAGGCCATCCTTTGCGCAAGGACTATCCCATTAAAAAGAGGCAGCCCTTGATCGGGCCCATTAATTAACACTCCAACGGGTTGTTGTCGAGACATGTCCGATTTAATGAAAGATCTGCATACCGAACACATGGTGATCAACATGGGTCCCTCGCATCCGGTGACCCATGGCACGGTGAAGTTCCTGGTAACCCTCGATGGCGAGAACATTGTCGATATGAAGGTGGATATCGGCTACCTTCATCGGGGTTTCGAGAAAATGTGTGAGAGCGGTACCTGGCAGCAGGTGATTCCGTACACCGATCGGCTCAACTACGTCTCGCCCCTGATCAACAACGTGGGCTATGCGCTGGCTGTGGAAAAACTCATCGGTATCGAAGTCCCCGAAAGGTGCCAATACCTCCGTGTTATCGCCTGTGAATTGTCACGGATCGCCGATCATCTGACCAATGTCGCTGCCGGCGGGCTGGAATTGGGCGCCTTTACGGCCTTTCTCTATTTTGTGGAGGCGCGGGAACTGGTTTGGGACTTAATCGAGATGCTTTGCGGAGCGCGGGTCACCGTCAACTTTGTGCGGATCGGCGGGCTCAAGAACGATCTGCCTCAGGGATTCCAGGACAAGACCCGGGCGGTCTTCAAAGAGTGCCGTCGATTGTGGAACGACGTTGATAAACTCTTGACCAAGAACAGAATTTTTATCGATCGAGTGCGGAATGTGGGCGACATCTCGGCCGAAGAAGCCATCGCCTACGGTTTCACCGGGCCATGCCTGAGAGCCTGCGGAATTCCCTACGATGTGCGCAAGGCGCAACCGTATCTGGTCTATGACCGGATGGACTTCGAGGTCCCGATCGGCGAGACCGGAGACAACTTCGATAAGTACCTGGTGCGAATGGAGGAGATCCAGCAGAGCATGAAGATTGTGGAGCAGGCCTTGAGTCAGCTTCCGGACGGTCCCATCAACCTGGATCTGCCGCAATATCGGATGCAGCCTAAAGAAGACATTTACCATCGGATCGATTCCCTGATCTTTCATTTCAAGACTGTTATCGACGGCATCAAACCGCCTCCCGGCGAAGTCTATTTCGCCGTCGAAGGCGCCAACGGCGAACTCGGATTCTATCTGGTGAGCGATGGCAGCGGGAAGCCGTACAAATGCCGGGTAAGGCCGCCTTGTTTTCCCCTCACCGCCGCCATGCCCAGACTGATGAAGGGGAGGCTGATCGCCGATATCGTCCCCACATTCGATATGATCAACATGATCGGCGGAGAATGCGATAGATAGCCATGGTTGCAGACCTGATTGAGTCCATAGCGAAGATCGTGTTTGTGTTCAGCGTGAACCTGGGCTTTTTTGCACCCGTGTTGGGATGGGTCGAAAGAAAGCAAAGCGCGGTAATGCAGGACCGGATCGGCGCGAATCGCGCGGACATTTTCGGTTTCACCGCGATCGGGTTGTTTCATTCACTTGCCGATGCCCTCAAGGTCCTCACTAAAGAGGACTTTATTCCCACCGGCGCCAACAGGTTCTTCCATACCCTGGCGCCGTTCATCTGTCTGGTTCCCGCCATCAGCACTTTCGTCGTGATCCCCTTCGGGGGGCGGTACGAATTGTTCGGACACCAGGTCAATCTGGTGATCGCCGATCTCGATGTGGGTATCCTATTCGTCTTCGCCCTCGCTTCTCTGGCGACCTACGGAGTGGTTCTGGCCGGTTGGTCTTCGCGCAGCAACTGGTCGCTGTTGGGTGGCCTGCGGGCGTCGGCGCAGATGCTTTCCTATGAAGTGGCCATGGGACTCACCATCATCGGCGTGCTCATTGTGTACGGTTCTCTGCGGCTCACCGAGATCGGGGCTCTGCAAGAAAATTTCTTCCATTGGGGTATTTTCCTGCAACCGCTTGGTTTTGTCTTGTTCCTCACCTGCGCCATTGCCGAAAACAAACGTGTGCCTTTCGACATGCCCGAGGCGGAATCGGAACTAGTGGCCGGCTATTTCACCGAATACAGCGGCCTCAAGTTCGTCATGTTCTGGATGGCTGAATTTCTTGAAATCGTAACCATCAGCGGGATCGTGACCAGCCTGTTTTTCGGTGCCTGGCATCTCCCCTTCGTGAGCGATCAGGAATTGTTGTCCCTGTTCCAGTTCGCGGGCCCGAACGGCGCCGCCCTGCTGGCGATGCTGGTGAACGTCGCCACCTTTTTTGCTAAGGTGATCTTCTTCATCTGGCTGCAGATGACCATTCGTTGGACGCTTCCGCGCTTCCGCTACGACCAGGTCATGAGGCTGTGCTGGAAGATGCTGCTGCCGCTTTCTTTGATCAACATTCTAATAACCGGGCTGGTGGTTCTGGTGCTATGAGCAAAATGACAGGCCTCGATCAAACCCAATATCATCCGCTGGTCGGCGTCTCGATGGCTACGCTGAAGCCCAAGAAGGTGAGAAAGAACGTGGAGCTCACCTTGTGGGAGAGGTTGTACCTTTTCGAGGTCCTGCGGGGTCTGTACACCACCAGCAGGCATTTCGCGGTCAACCTGATAGGCTTCGTCTTCCCGCCGGCCGGCAAGAAGCGCAAGGTGTTCACCGTCTACTATCCGGAGGA
>PCSF01000074.1:7797-15058 GCA_002771315.1 Desulfobacterales bacterium CG23_combo_of_CG06-09_8_20_14_all_52_9
GGTGGCCGGTCCGGACGGCGCCGAGAGATGCGTGGCCTGCGGGTTGTGCGAAAAAATGTGTCCGGCCAAGGCTATCACCATCATGGCTGGGGAAAGAGCCAATGGCGATCGCTATCCGTTGAGCTACACCCTCGACATGTCCCGTTGCGTCTATTGCGGCTATTGCGAGGAGGTTTGCCCGAAGGAGGCCATCGTCATGAGTTCCGAATACCGGGGATTGGCGCAGCGGGACCGGAACCTCATGCGGTATTCGAAAGAACAACTCCTCAGGCCCGAGGACAGTGTGAAGGTTCGTTTGGAATACATCAGGAGGATTTACTCCAAATGCAATTATTGATTTTCTCCGCCTTCGGTGTCGGTGCCGTGGTCTCGGCGCTGCTGATGGTGACCAATAAGAGGCCCGTGCGCGCCGCCATGAGCCTGATCGCAACCATGTCCTTTCTGGCCGGATTGTACGCGCTACTGGATGCGCATCTGATCGCGGTGCTGCAGTTGATCGTGTATGCCGGCGCCATCATGGTACTTTTCCTGTTCGTGATCATGTTGCTCAATCTGGAAGAGAAGGAAGGGAAGCTGGGGGGCAATGTCATTTTGCTGCAAGCCTTCGGCATGGTGGTGGTGGGCTTGCTGCTGGTGACCATGGTGAGTTTGTTCCAGGCGAATGGTTCGCTGGCGGCGCCTGGAGACGTGGGCGCGGAGTTCGGCACTACGAAGGCGGTGGGGAAGATGCTCTTCACCGAATACCTGTTGCCGTTCGAAATCGCCTCCGTGTTGTTACTCGCAGCCATTGTCGGCGCGGTCATCCTGGCCAAAAGGAGGATTGATGATTCGGAGCGCAACTGAATCGCCGTCCGGATCATGAATAGTAGCCCATGGTTTCATTGAACTCATACTTGATGTTGGGTGCTGTGCTTTTTTCGATCGGCGCGGTGGGGGTGTTCACACAACGCAATGCCTTGATCATCTACATGTGCATCGAATTGATGTTGAATGCCGTGAATTTGACCATTGTCGCTTTCTCGCGCTTTCTCAACAACCTGGACGGTCACGTGTTCGTGTTCATGATCATGACTGTCGCTGCGGCTGAGGCGGCCGTGGGATTGGCCATCATCATTTCACTTTTCCGGAACAAAGCGACCGTGAACGTGGACGAAATCAATCTAAGTAAAGGTTAACGAAAACGTGGAAACCATTCTGTCCATAAAACCATTGCTGGCCGTGCTGGCGTCTCTTCTTGCGGTGCCCCTGATTCTGGGGACCGGGAATCGGCCCAATGTGCGCGAGTTCTGGTCCATCCTTGCCGGCGTCTTGAAATTTTCCATCGTCATGTCCATGGCGCCGGCCATATTATCCGGGCACACCATCGAATATACCCTGGTGAGCGGCTTCTATCAGGGGATCGACATCAAGTTCCGAGTGGATGCCTTCGGCCTGCTATTCGCGACGGTTTCATCGTTCCTCTGGATCGTTACCACCTGCTACTCCATCGGCTACATGCGGGCCGGCAAGGAGCATGCCCAGACCCGCTACTACAGCTGCTTCGCGGTCAGCTTGTCGGCCACCATGGGCGTCGCCTTTTCCGCCAATCTGGTAACCCTGTTCGTTTTCTACGAAATCTTGAGTCTGGCTACGGTTCCTTTGGTCGGTCACAAGGAAACGCCGGAAGCGATCGAGGGGGCAAAGAAGTATTTCCTGTATCTACTCGGTATGTCCAAGACCTTTCTGCTGTCCGGTATCATCATCGTCTACATGGTGGCGGGCACGACGGATTTTCAGCGTCATGGGTTGCTGAGCAATCAGCCGGGATCGTGGCTCCTGTTCGTCGGTTTCTTCTTGTTCCTTTTCGGGTTCGCCAAAGGCGCGGTAATGCCTTTCCACAACTGGCTGCCGTCCGCCATGGTGGCGCCAACCCCTGTCAGTGCTCTGCTCCATGCGGTGGCCGTGGTGAAGGTTGGGGTGTTTTCGATCCTGCGGGTGGTGTTCAACGTTTATGGCATTGATTTGATGAGCCGCATCAACCTCGGCTTTGCCGCGGCTTATGTGGTCTCCTTCACCATCATCACCGCTTCGATCATCGCCCTCACCAAGGACAACCTGAAGGCGCGGCTCGCCTATTCGACCGTGAGCCAGCTCTCTTACGTGATCCTGGGCGCGGTGCTGCTGACGCCGAGCGGCATGGTAGGGGGTATCATCCATATCGCCAATCATGCCTTTTCCAAGATCACCCTGTTTTTCTGCGCCGGTTCCCTTTACTGCAGTGCGCACAAGACCGAAATCAGCCAACTGTCCGGTATCGGCAAGAGAATGCCCTGGACCATGGCGGCCTTTTTCATCGCTTCGCTCAGTATGATTGGAGTGCCCCCGGCCGCCGGGTTCACAACCAAATGGTTCCTAGCGCTGGGGTCAATCGAGGCCCACTCGGTGCCCATTCTGATGGTGTTGCTGGTGAGTACGGTTTTGAATGCCGCCTACTTCTTGCCCATCACTTACAAGGCGTTTTTTGAAAAGGACAAGGATGCGGCCGCTGTCGCTCATGCCGGTGATGAACCTCATGAGGATATTCGGGAAATCAAGATGGTGGTGGTGCCGCTGGTGTTGACTGCGACCATCTCACTGTTGATCGGGATATTCCCCGACTACTTTCTGAGTCTCGCCAAGGAGGTGATCCGATGATCAAGAGGATCGTCCTTTATATAGGCAACCCAGCGCATTCGGGTACTTTAAAAAAGCTGAGTTACGTGGCTCTGGGGCTTACCGTTGCGGCTGACTTCCTGGTTCAGCGGGAACATGCCATGTATATCTGGGACAAGATACCCGGATGGGGCGCTTTATACGGGTTTGTGTCCTGCGTTGTTATCGTTCTGGTCTCTAAATTTATCGGCCACAAGTGCGGCGTCATGCGGGGCGAGGATTACTACAATGACTGATTGGTTCCACCCGTCCGTGTTTTACATTTTCGGAGCAGCTCTCATCCCGTTTCTGCGCGGAAAGGTGCGTAACGCCTATCTGATGCTGATTCCCCTGCTCGGGGTCGCTTCGGTGTTCGCCATGTCTTCGGGCACCTTCTGGTCATGGGACTTTCTTGGCACGGTGCTGACCTTCGGTGCTGTGGACAAACTCAGCATCGTGTTCGGCTGGGTATTCACCATCATGTCGTTCATCGGCATCGTGTATGCCCTGCATGTAAACGATCAAGGCCAGCACGTGGCCGCTTTCCTGTACGTGGGGGGGGCGCTGGGGGTGACGTTCGCCGGGGATTACTTGACTCTGTTCGTATTCTGGGAGCTGATGGCGTTCGCTTCCGCCTATCTGGTCTTTGCCCGGCGCGAACCGGCGGCGATCCGGGCCGGCTACCGGTACCTACTGGTGCACACCTTCGGCGGTGTGTGCCTGCTGGGCGGTATCATTCTGCACTACCTTAGCACCAAGTCCATGGTGGTCGGGCCCCTCGATCACGACGGCAGCCTGGCCTTCTACATGATGCTGGTGGGGGTCATGATCAATGCGGCGGTGCCACCACTGCACGCCTGGCTGACCGATGCCTATCCGGAAGGCACCGTAACCGGGTCGGTGTTCATGTCGGCCTTCACCACCAAGACGGCGGTGTACGTTTTGGTGCGGATCTTTCCCGGCACTGAACTGCTGGTTTATCTGGGAACGATCATGGCCCTGTACGGGGTTGTTTATGCGGTGCTGGAAAACGACTGCCGACGGTTGCTGGCCTATCATATCATCAGCCAGGTGGGCTACATGGTCGCGGGAGTGGGGATCGGCACGGAAATGTCCCTGAATGGTTCGGTGTCCCACGCCTTCGCTCACATTCTTTACAAGGGACTCCTGTTCATGGGAGCCGGTGCGGTGATCGAAATGACCGGGCGCCGCAAGCTCACGGAGTTGGGCGGACTTTACAGAACCATGCCGATCACGCTGGTGCTCTATATGATCGGTGGATTTGCCATTTCGGCTTTCCCGCTGTTTAGCGGATTTGTGACTAAATCCATGGTGATTGCCGGGGCCAGCCACGATCATCGGCCGCTGGTGGCCCTGTTTCTGACCATGGCCTCGGCCGGTACCTTCCTGCATACCGGACTGAAGCTCCCTTACTACATGTTCTTTGGTAAGGATTCCGGCCTTGAGGCGAAGGAACCGCCGCTCAACATGCTGATTGCTATGGGGATGGCGGCATTCATGTGCATCGGGATCGGTGTGCTTCCCGGGCCGCTCTACAACCTGCTTCCCTACCCGGTGCATTTCAATGCCTATACCGGTGACCATGTGACCAGTGCCCTCGGCATTCTCCTGTTCACCGGCCTGGGATTCTTCATGTTGCTCAAAAAGCTCGATCCCGAACCCACCATTAGCATCGATACCGATTGGGTATACCGCAAGGGAAGCCGTGTATTCATGTGGCTGGCCAACAAACCACTGGCCGTCGGGGACACTTATGTGGGAAACGTCTACGATACATGGTTCACCCGCTTCACCCTGTTCTTCTCGGGTTTTCTGGCGAGGGTCGTGGATGTTAAGGGCATTGATGGAGCGGTCAATGGTGTCGCGCACTTCTTTATCGGTCTGGCGGGCATGCTGCGCGTCACGGCCAGCGGCCTGGTGAGGAACTATGCGGCGACGATGCTGATTGGCGTCGTCGTCATCCTCGGTTGCTACCTATTCGCATCCTTGATGAGTCTATGATGAATTCATTGAATTTTCCGATTCTGTCCATGATCACGTATCTGCCGCTGGCGGGAATTCTGGTGATTTGCATGATCGACAGCAAGCGCCTGCAACTGATACGGTGGGTGGCGTTCGGCACCGCGGTCGTCACTTTCCTGGTGTCCCTTCCGCTTTATTTCATGTTCGATAACGGCACCTGGGAGATGCAGTTCGTCGAAGACGTGCCGTGGGTGAGCCAGTTTGCCATTCACTATCACATGGGGATCGACGGCATCAGCCTGTTGTTGGTCCTGCTTACCACCTTTCTCACCGCGCTGGCCATCCTGTCCACCTGGACGGCAGTGACCGAGCGAGTCAAAGGCTATATGGTTTCCCTGCTGTTTCTGGAAACCGGGATGATCGGCGTGTTCTGCGCGCTGGACTTCGTCCTCTTCTACGTCTTCTGGGAAGTGATGCTGATCCCGATGTACTTCATCATCGGGATCTGGGGAGGACCTCGGAGGATCTACGCGGCGGTCAAGTTCTTCATTTACACCATGAGCGGCAGCGTGCTGATGCTGGTGGCCATTCTTGTTCTTTACTTCATGCACTTTAAAGCCACCGGGACTTACACCTTCGATATCCTCGACTATTACAATCTGGGACTGCCGGGCAACATTCAGATGTGGCTGTTTCTGGCATTCTTTGTGGCTTTTGCCATCAAGGTGCCGATGTTCCCGTTCCACACCTGGCTTCCGGATGCCCATGTGGAAGCGCCCACGGCCGGCAGTGTGATCCTGGCCGGGGTGTTGCTGAAGATGGGAATTTATGGGTTTCTACGCTTTTGCCTGCCGATTTTCCCGCAGGCCACTATCAATTTTGTGCCCATCGTTTTGGCTCTGTCTGTGGTGGGGATCATTTACGGCGCGATGGTGTCCATTGCTCAGGACGACATCAAGAAGCTGGTGGCCTACTCGAGCGTCAGTCATCTCGGCTACTGCATGTTGGGGATGTTTGCGCTGAACACTGACGGTTTGAAGGGCAGCATGATTCAGATGATCAACCACGGTTTGAGCACCGGCGCACTGTTCTTGATTGTCGGGATGTTGTACGAACGGCGCCACACCCGGCTCATTTCGGAATACGGCGGAATCATGAAAGTCATGCCGGCGTTCGCGGCCCTGTTCTTGCTGGTGGCTTTGTCCTCGATGGGTGTACCCGGACTCAACGGCTTTGTCGGTGAACTGTTGATTCTGATCGGTGCCTTCAAGTCGTCGCTGGGCTATGGTTTGGTTGCCACCATCGGTTTGATCCTGGGTGCGGTGTACCTTCTGTGGATGTACAAGCGGGTCATGTACGGCCAAATCACCAAGGCTGAGAATCAGGGACTGAAGGACATGACCGGGCGGGAATATGCCTATTTGCTGCCCATCGTTTTGTTCATTGTCTGGATAGGTGTGTATCCTAAGCCGTTTTTAAAGACGATGGACGCTTCCGTGGATCATCTCCTGGAGATGGTGAACCCGCAGACAACTGCACACCTGGACGGAGCTAAGCCGAGCTGGCTGAACAATGTGTTTGCGAGAGTGGATCTTCAACAGGTTGCCAAGGGTCAAGGGCGATAATTTATGGAACAGGTCATGAGCAGCATCCATTTGAGCGCCATAGCTCCGGAATTGATTCTGGTGGTTTGTTCGTTGCTGATTCTGTTGATTCAATCCTTTGCTCCCGCCAGGCTTAAGGGCTATTACGGCTATGTCAGCCTGATCGGGGTGATCGGCGCCGTGGCGGTGGTTTTGACCCAGCCCCAGAGCTTCGAGCTCCGGGCAATCGCGTATTCCTTCAATGACATGTGGGTGGTGGACAATTACTGCCGCTTTTTCAAATTGATCTTTCTGCTCGGCACCGGGCTGACCATCCTCATTTCCATTAAATATTTGGACAACGAGGCGATGCAACATGGTGAGTATTATGCGCTCATCATTTTTGCGACCCTGGGGATGATGATCATGGCGAGCGGAATCGAATTGATCACCATTTTTCTCGGGGTTGAGCTGATGTCGATATCGCTCTATGTGCTTGCCGGATATACTCGTACCCGCATGGTGTCCAACGAAGCGGCCCTGAAGTACTTTTTGCTTGGCTCATTTGCGACCTGCTTTCTGCTTTACGGCATCACGCTGATCTATGGGTCAACCGGAACCACGCATATTCCTGCCATTGCCAAGTTTATCGCCGGCGCCGGCTTCGGCAGGCCCACCATTGTTATGGGTATGGCACTGCTGGTGATCGGGTTTGGTTTTAAAACCGCCTCGGTGCCGTTTCACATGTGGGCCCCGGACGTGTATGAAGGCGCTCCCGCCCCGGTTACGGCTTTCATGTCTGCGGGGCCCAAGGCGGCAGCCTTTGCCGCGTTTGTGCGGATTTTCATGGAAGCCCTGCCGTCCCTGCAAACGAACTGGACCATGCTGATTTGGGTGATGGCGGCGCTGACCATGAGTGTCGGCAATGTCATTGCTCTGGTGCAGACTAACATCAAACGCATGCTCGCCTATTCGAGCATTGCCCATGCGGGCTACGTGCTGGTAGCATTCCTGTCGGCGGGCGA
>PCSF01000074.1:15093-17413 GCA_002771315.1 Desulfobacterales bacterium CG23_combo_of_CG06-09_8_20_14_all_52_9
CTTACACCTTCATGAATATCGGGGCCTTCGCGGTGATCACCGTGCTCGCCGGCAAAGGCGAACAACGGGTGCAGATCGATGACTTCAAGGGCCTCGGCTACCGGCATCCGGTGGCTGCGCTGGCCATGAGCCTGTTTCTCTTTTCCTTGGCTGGAATACCGCCCACAGGTGGGTTCATGGGCAAGTTCTATATTTTCTCCGCCGCGGTCAAGGAAGGATTCGTGGGTCTTGCCATTATCGGCGTGATCAATAGCGTGGTGTCGGTGTACTACTATCTGCGGGTGACCGTTTTTATGTACATGCAGACTCCGGATGCGGCGACGGAACGCGAAGAGCCGGCGGTGGCCTTTTCCCCGGCCCTGGTTATCGCGATCTTCATCTCGGTCTACGGGGTACTGTCGCTTGGGTTGTTCCCGGCCCCCTATGTTGCCATGGTCAAGCAATCCTTTCTGACCTTACTGTAGGGCTTGAGGAGGCGTTTTCCACTATCCTCCGGGAAGCCGGCGGCGGGTATCGCGGAATGCCAACTACCTCACAAAGAGAGCGGACGAAAATGAGTAAGATGAAGCTGACAATTGACGGTCGAGAAATCGTCACCGAAGACAACAGCACGATCCTGGAGGCGGCTCGCAGCGCCGGGATCAGAATCCCGACGTTGTGCTATCATGAACGGTTGAATCCCATCGGTTCCTGTCACTTGTGCGTGGTAGAAGTGAGTGGCACGGACACCCCGGTGGAAGCGTGCAAGACCCCTGTCAAAGATGGCATGGAGGTCAAGAGCCGATCGGAGTTGCTCACGGGGATGCGCAAGAAATCCTTGCAGCGTATGATAGTTCATCATCCCCTGGATTGCCCGGTCTGCGACAAGGCCGGGGTCTGTAAGCTGCAGGACCTGGTGTTCGAATTCGGTATCCGGGCGGACGAGTATCAGGCGCCTGAAAAGCGAGCCGGAGTGGCCTATGCCACTCCCTTGATCAAATACTGGCGCGATCGCTGCGTGTTATGCCAGCGTTGCGCCACGGCATGCCGGGAAATCAAGGGCGTCGGCGCCATTGAATTTGTGGATACCGAAGGGACCCTGGAGCTGACCGTCAACCCTGATAAGTGCATGTCCTGCGGCGAATGTCTCCAGGTCTGCCCGACTGGGGCCTTGACCGAAAACCTGAGCCCGATCAAAGCGCGAGCCTTCGTTACCAAGAAGGTCCCCACCACTTGCACCTATTGCGGGTGTGGCTGCCAGATTGAACTCAGTGTGCTGGGCAATCGCGTGGCCCGCGTGACCGGCAGGGCCGATGCCGCCGTCAACCAAGGGAGCATGTGCGTGAAAGGCCGGTTCGGCTACGAGTTCATAGCCAGCGATCAGCGCCTGACCAAGCCCCTCATCAAGAGGAACGACAGGTTCGAAGAGGCTGGCTGGGACGAGGCGCTCGACCTGATTGCTCGGAACTTCGCAAAAATCAAGAAGGACCATGGCCCGGACGCGATCGGCGGGTTCTCATCCGCCCGTTGCACCAACGAAGAAAATTATCTGTTTCAGAAGTTCATGCGCGCGGTGATCGGTACCAACAATGTCGACCACTGCGCCCGTCTCTGACACAGCGCAACGGTGGCAGGGCTTGCCGCCACGTTTGGTAGCGGGGCGATGACCAATCCGTTCAAGGATGTGCTGAATTCCAAGGTCATCCTGTTGACGGGAACCAACACTACGGCGAATCATCCGATCATCGCCAACTACATTCACGAAGCGGTCACCAAGCGGGGCGCCAAACTGATTGTCGTGGATCCGCGCAGAATCAAACTGGTGGACATCGCCACCCTGTGGCTGCGACCGCGGGTGGGCACCAATGTGGCCTGGATCAATGGCCTGATGCACGTGATTATCAGTGAGAACCTGCAGGCTCAGGCTTATATCGACGAACGGACCACCGGTTTTGAAGAGCTGAAAAAGTGCCTCGCCAAATACACCCCGAAATACGTTGCCGACATCACCTGTATACCAGAAAAAGATCTGACCGCGGCCGCGCGTCTGTACGCCACTTCGGGAGCGGGATCGATCTTCTACGCCATGGGCATCACCCAGCACACCAGCGGGACCAACAACGTAAAGTCCCTGGCCGCGCTATCGATGCTGTGCGGCAATATCGGGATTTCGGGAGGCGGGGTCAATCCGCTGCGCGGGCAGAACAATGTTCAGGGCGCCTGCGATATGGGTGGGCTTCCCAATGTATTCTCGGGCTACCAGGCGGTGACGTCGGAGGAGATCCGCAACAAGTTTGCCAAGGCCTGGAACGTTCCCTCGCTTCCCGATAAGGTCGGCATG
>PCSF01000264.1:0-14749 GCA_002771315.1 Desulfobacterales bacterium CG23_combo_of_CG06-09_8_20_14_all_52_9
AAAAAAGCATTCCGTGAAGACTTGTATTACCGGCTCAACGTTATTCCTATCCGAATTCCACTCCTAAGGGAACGAAAGACCGATATCCCACTTCTGATCGAACATTTCCTCAAGGAAGCCTCTCAAACCTATGCTCAAAGCAGGCTTAGGGTTTCACGGGAAGCTCTGGCTTGTATAATGGACTATGACTGGCCCGGCAATGTGAGAGAACTGCAGAACGCGGTCCAGTTTGCCATCGTCAAATGCAACGGCACAGAAATACGGCTCGAAGATCTCCCCCTGGAGCTGAAAGACGGCAAATCCAAAACGTTGCAGCGGGGCCCCACACGGAAACTGGATGTGTTCCAGGTGCGCCATGCCCTCAAAGACGCAGGTGGCAACAAATCCCGGGCCGCCGCCCTCCTGGGCGTGGGCCGAGCCACCCTTTACCGGTTTCTGGACCGTCATCCGAATATTTCCCGTTAGCCGGAAACACAAAGGGCCTCCCCTAAAGGAAGCCCTTTGTTCGGCCAATTCAAGTCCCGACGCCTTAGGCTACTTCGAGCTTCTGTCGATCGGCCATGTCCATGAGAACCCGGTCCCTGGCCTTATCGATACCAAGGGCTTTTCGTTTTTTATCGATGTGTTCGATCATCATCCGAGCCATTTCATAGGGGTCCGGCGTGAACCCCCACTTACCTAAGCCCTGCTTCTCTAGTCCGTCAAAAAGCAAATTATAAAATTTCGTATTTTCGACGATGGGGAATGTCACACCAAAAACGGTGAAAACCCCGGAGGCGACAAAATATTGACCGATACTGATCGCCTTTTCACTCATCCACTCCGGAGCTGCCCCGGCCACCGGTAGATCGGCAATACTGTTTCCCAGCCCGCCAGTTTTTACCATCTCTGCACAAGCGATCAGGATTCGACTGTTGTCCACACAGGAGCCGATACCGAGTACAGGCGGCATTCCAACGGTTTCACAGACTTCACGAAGGCCGGGGCCGGCCAGGACCGCCGACTCGGGCGTCGTGAGGCCCGCCTTGGCCAAAGCGATCTGGGAACACCCGGTCTGGACCACCAGGACATCATTTTTGATCAACTCTTTGACCAATTCAACGTGAACGTAATCCTGTTTCACCCGAGGGTTGGTGCATCCCACCACACCGGCCACACCCCGGATTCGCCCGTTGATGATATTGTCGTTTAAAGGCGTATAGGAAGATCGGAACGTCCCGCCCAGCATGTACTGAATGTATTCATGAGAAAAACCGTGTACGCCGATATCGCGTCTCTTGGGGATTTCGATCTTTGCCGTTCGGTTTTTAAACCGGGTTATGGCCTTGATGACGACTTCATCGGTGCATTTCTTGGGATCATGGTCATGAAATTCGATGTGGATTGCTCCTTCGATGTGACATCTCGGGTTCGTGGTTATCAAATAGGTGCCGTAGCAGTCGGCCACTTTTGCGAGCCCCTGTTTAATGCACTGAACATCCACACACATGACTTCCACGGCCCCGGTAATCAGCACCGCCTCTGTAGACATGAAATTTCCGGCATGCGGAATGCCATGCCTCACTAAAACCTCCGCACCGGAGCAACACATTCCGACCAGGTTAATCCCCTTGGCTCCGGCCTTTTTAGCCTCTTCGAGCAGCGTTGATTCCTTGACCGATTCGATCATCGACTCGAAAAGATTGGGCTCATGACCATGGACGATGATGTTGACCTGATCCTCCTTGAGAACACCCATATTGACTTCGATGGCAACCGGTGAAGGAGTACCGAAAAGGATATCCGAAATCTCGGTTGCCACCATTGAACCGCCCCAGCCGTCCGCCAGTGCGGTTCGACTGCACTGTTTGGTCATGTTCTCATAGTGTTGGTCGACCCCCATGTGAGTTCGGTGCATGATTTCCATGATCTCTCTCATGGCACCCCTCGGGACGATGCCGAGTTTTCTCCAGGTCTCCAAAGTTTTTTCCGGCACCCGATTGACAAACGGAATCTCTCCTTCGATTTGTGTATAGGTTCGCTCCAACTCTTTATAGAGATCCTTTGCGATATCAATAACTTCCCGCCCATCGGTTTCGATGCCGACCGACTTTGCCACTTCCTCAAGTTTAAGGGTGTCTTTAATTTTGTAGTCTTGAATTTTTCCATTGACGACTTCACGGAAAAGGTCGAGCATGCTCATTCCGTGATCCGTATGAGCGGCACACCCTGCCGCCACCATCCGGGCGAAATTCCTCGACATGATGGTATCGATGGTTGCCCCGCAGACTCCGACTTTGCTGTAGGGATCCTTGGCATTTAGCCTGCAGGGTCCCATGGCACAATGCTTACAGCAGGCAGAATCCGCCCCGATGGGGCAAGCCTTCATGCTTGCCGCCCGATGAAATGCGATTTCAACGCCGTCTCTTTCCGCTTTTTCCAGCATCTGGGCAGTGGCTTCACACGTGGTGAAATACCTGCTGTTGATTACCTCTTTTTTTCCCTTTTTTTCTTTCTCCATGATTCCTCCATAAAAAGGTCGGTTTGAATTCGGGTTATAGCACCTGCGAGAAGAGCATGATGGCCGCTTACGGATGGTTCTGTTTAAAACGAAACTGTGAAAAAGAACTTTGGCCCCTTGACATTTAATAATAATTACTAATAACATTAGTGCTCAAGGTATCTTTTGTCAAGAAGATTCGAAGCGAATAACTTATAAAAGGTTGTGAAAAAATCAGGTTTGTGAAAAAATCTTTTAAATCGATAAAATAGGACCGCAAAGAGATCACTAAAAGGAGGAAAGATATGAAACGTTTTTTGGCATCTCTCATCGCCGCATGTTTTTTATTTGGGACCGGCGCGGCTGCAACGGAACCCCAGGGACCCACAATGGGTCAAGCACTCCCCGATTTCAGCCTGACGGTCCCGGATAATTCGGAATTTCGAATTTACCTGGGTGTTGAAGGAAAAACCGCTTTCTCAATAACGGATATCCAATCGGAAATGGTAATCATTGAAATTTTCAGCATGTATTGTCCTTTCTGTCAGAGGGAGGCTCCCTCTATGAATCGTTTTTTCGAGATGGTCAACGCCGATCCATCCCTTAAAAATAAGATAAAACTTATCGGAATCGGGGCTGGAAACAGCACCGCCGAGGTGGAAGTGTTTCGCAAAAAGTATCAGGTCCCCTTTCCTCTTTTTGAAGACGGGGATTTTTCCATCCATAAAAAGATCGGCGAAGTCAGAACCCCTTACTTTATAGGCGTTAGGAAAAATACGGATAGAACTCATACGGTCTTTTTTTCCAAGCTCGGCGGATTCGAAAGCCCTGAAAAATTCTTGAACCAGCTCCTCCAGGCAGCCGGTATCCGAAAAGGAGGTACCCCATGAAACGATTATTCACCCTGGCGTTTTTCCCTTTCCTGTTGCTCCTTTTATCCGGAGTTTCATTTGCCACGTCCGAAGCTTTTAAAGATACGATTTTCAATCCCGGTAAACTCAAACCCGTGGACAGCGTCCTGAAAGTCAGGGTAGGGGATACGGCCCCGGATTTCACCCTCGCCAACCTTCACCGGAAACGGATATCCCTCAGTTCTTTTAAAGGATTTAAAAATGTCGTGCTTTCCTTTGTTCCGGCCGCTTGGACCCCGGTATGCTCGGATCAGTGGCCCGGATATAATATCGTCAAGGACCTCTTCGAAATGCACAACTCCATACTCTTAGGGATTACGGTGGACAACGCGCCTACTCTTTTTGCCTGGACCCAACAGATGGGAGAGCTTTGGTTTGAGGTCCTTTCCGACTTCTGGCCTCATGGGGCGACGGCCGATCGATACGGAGTTTTGCGCACAGACGGAACCAGCGAACGGGCCCTCTTCGTCATCGATAAAAAGGGAATCATACGGTATATTGACGTACACGATATCAATCAGAGACCGGATTTCGGGGTCCTGATGAAGGAACTGGAAAAACTCGATCCATGATCGGACCCCATGCCGCTTGAACAGTGCAAGGGATTTTTTTGATGACCGAAATGCAACAAAATAAAGAGAATCAGCCGAATCACCTGATTCACGAAAAGAGCCCTTACCTGCTCCAGCACGCTTACAATCCTGTGGACTGGTACCCCTGGTCGCCGGAAGCTTTGATGCGGGCTAAAACGGAAGACAGGCCTATCCTGCTTTCCATCGGGTACTCGACGTGCCACTGGTGCCACGTCATGGAGCGGGAATCGTTCAGCGATTCCGAGATCGCCCATCTTATGAACAATCATTTCGTCTGCATCAAGCTGGATCGGGAAGAACGACCGGATCTGGACCAGATTTATATCACGGCGGTATCAGCGATCCGTGGATCCGCCGGATGGCCCCTGAACGTTTTTTTAACCCCCGACCTGAAACCGTTTTATGGGGGTACTTATTTTCCGCCCAAACGCCGGCCCGGTATCACCTCCTGGCAGGACATCCTTGAGCTCCTGGCAAAAGCCTGGAAAGACCCGAGTCAACGGAAAAAGATATTAAACTCTGCCGATGAACTCGACACCCTGATCCGGAAGCACCTGGTTGGGGATAAGACGACTTCCCCCATGGAAGCGCATCTTTTGGAGGAAGCTTACCAGGCTTTAGAAAAGCGGTATGATCCGGCATGGGGAGGCTTTTCCCCGGCCCCAAAATTTCCCTCCCCGCCCATCCAGGCGTTTCTGTTCTATTTTTTTAACAGGGCTTCGCAAAAGGGAAGCGGCGGATCCCAGGAGGGTCAACAGGCGCTGGATATGGCCCTTCATACCCTGAAAAGCATGGCCGAAGGTGGGATTTACGATTCGTTAGGGGGAGGATTTCATCGGTATGCCACCGACAGCCGGTGGCGCATCCCCCATTTTGAAAAGATGCTTTACGACAATGCTCAACTGGTTCTCAACTATCTTACGGCGTTTCAAATCACCCAAAACTCATTTTTCAAAAAAATCGCCGAGGAAACCCTCGCCTGGGTTGATCGAGAAATGACATATCCGAAGGGCGGATTTTACAGCGCCCAGGATGCCGACAGCCTCCCACATACTACAAAAAATGGGAAAGGATCCACCGAATCTGTCGAAAAGCGGGAAGGAGCGTTCTACGTGTGGACTCTGCCCGAAATTGTTGAAGTACTCGGCGAGAAAGAGGCGGCGCTTTTTTCGTACCACTATGGTGTCCTGCCTGCCGGAAATGCCCTTGAAGATCCCCACGGAGAGTTTTTCGGAAAAAATATCCTCTTTCAAGCCCATACCCCTAAAGAAACCTCACAGCGGTTTCAGATCCCGGAAGAATCGGTTACGGTGATTCTTGATGCAGCCCGAAACCGCCTCTTGGAGGAAAGAGATCGACGGCCCAGACCCCATCTCGACGACAAGATCATCACGGCATGGAACGGGCTCATGATTTCCGCCTGGGCCTTGTCGTATCAGGTGTTCAAGAAGGCATCCTATTTATCCCGGGCAAAGGAAGCGGCGGAATTTATTTGGAAATATCTTTACGATGAAAAAGAGAAGCGTCTTTTCCGAATTTGGCGGGAAGGAGAACGTAAAATTCCCGGTATGGCGGAAGATTATGCCGCCTATATCCAAGGGCTGCTCGATACCTACGAAGCCGACTTTGATATCCAATGGCTTCACCGGGCCTCAACCCTTGCCCAAATTCTGATCGATATCTTTTTTGATCGAGAGCATGGGGGCTTTTTCATGAACCCGGTATCGGAACAGGAACGCACCACCCGAATCAAAGAAATTCATGACGGGGTCATCCCATCGGCGGCTTCCACGGCGGCACTGGCGCTGTTTCGGCTCTACCGGTTTACCCAAAATAACGCGTTTCTTGAAGCAGCCGAAGCCACCGTTCAATCTGTGGTCCCGACCATGCGTCAAAGCCCTATCGCCGCACCGTTGATGCTGATGGCCGCAGAATACCTTCTGGGGGGATCCTTTCAGGTCATTGTTGCAGGAAATCCGAAAGATCCGGTAACGCTGCGAATGCTTGAAGTCGCTCATGCCCTCTATCATCCGGGGAAGACTCTAATTGTTATAGACAGCCAGACCAGTCGGATGCAATGGGCGAAATGGCTTCCTTTTATCCCCAACATCCCTCTTGAAGACGAAAAACCAATGGTCTATTTCTGCAAAGATCAGACTTGTTCGTTACCTATCGAGACCCCAGAAGCCCTCAGGAATATTTTAAACTCTCACAAGGAGCCCGGATCAAGCGAACCGTAACGGCGTTTTTTCGTTTCCCAGAATCCTTGATTTCAGACTTTTAAAGGCGTGTGAGGAAAAAACCAAAACACGGGCTTGTAAAGAAAGGCCCTCAAGCTTATGGCATAATCTATATCGGTTTGCTTACCCAAATTTTTTGGCCAGGGATCTGAACTCCCCGGGTCTGCTCGAAGTCAATAAAATGCATTTAAAACAGGAAGGAAAACAACCATGAAGAACCCTAAGGTGAAGCTATTTGCCCTGAGCACCTGCAGCCATTGTAAATCCACAAAAAAACTGCTGGATGACTGTACCGTCGAATATCAGATGGTGGAGGTGGACCTCTTGCAGGGAGATGAGCGGAAAGCCATCCTGGAGGATGTGAAAAAGATCAATCCCAGTTGTTCCTTCCCCACCATCATCATCGGCGACAAGGTGATCGTCGGATATAAGGAAAAGGAAATTAAGGAGGCGCTGGGTCTGTGATGGACGTCCAAAAACTGTATCATATCCTTAAGGAAATCCAGGAGAAAAATGGGTATTTTTTCAACAGGAAACGGGAAACGGTTTTCGAACTCCTCAAAGCCCTTTTGATTAACAAGGACCGCTATGGTTATATGGGCTGTCCTTGCCGGTTGGCCTCCGGAGACAAAGAAAAAGACAAGGACATCATTTGCCCTTGCGTGTACCGGGAACCGGACGTCCGGGAGTACGGGAGTTGCTTCTGCAACCTTTACGTTTCAAAGGAGTGGAATGAGGGAAAGATCGAACACCGCTATGTGCCGGAAAGACGCCCACCGGAAAAGTTCGGCTTTTAGCTTCTTCATACTCCGAAATCGTCGAAGGCGATCATTTCCTGCCCCACCCCGATAGTGTCGAGCATTTCCCGGACCGCCTTGAGCATCGGAGGCGGCCCGCAGAGGTAAAATTCGATTTCAGCGGGATCCGGGTGGTCTTTCAGATATTGCTCGCATGGCGCCGGCCTTTTCGGCCATATCCTTGGGAATCAACGCATCAAAAGATTTCGTGTCCATCGTTTCCCCCTTCTCCCATTGCTCCATTCGATTCTCGCCACTTCAGGCCAGACCCATCATGAACTCCCGCAGCCGGACCGTGTCTACACCTCGGTGGCCTAGAGGCTCTCTTCCAAGAAACGGAAAGTGATCTTCAAAGGCCATTCGGTCATTCCGGTAGATCACCCCGATGGGAATGCGATCTCCCCATTCCATGGCTTTCTTCATGGCCATCTCCCAGTCACTCGGATCGTAGTCGCCTGGAAGGGGGGTGCAACGCTGCCTGTACCAGGCGAACGTGTTCACTTTGTTGAACGACACACACGGTTGTAGAATGTCCACAAGAGCAAATCCTCTATGTTCGACGGCTTTCTGAATCATCTCGGCCACATGATCGACTTTGCCCGAGAAGGATCGGGCCACGAAACCCGCTCGTAGAGCCACTGCCACCGCGATCGGATTGAAGGGTTCCGAGAAGACGCCTTCCGGCTGAGCCTTTGTGACGAATCCTTCCCCGGAGGTCGGGCTTGCCTGACCCTTGGTGAGCCCGTAGACTTGGTTGTTATGAACGAGGAGGGTGGTGTTGATGTTCCTTCGAATGGCTGCCAGGAAGTGATTGCCTCCTTCCCCATAGGTGCAGCCGTCCCCGCTTTCCACAAGGACCACCTGTTTGGGATTGGCCAGCTTTGCACCGGTCGCAACCGGCAGGGCCCTCCCGTGAAGGCCGTTGAAAACATTGGCATCCAGATAGTGAGGAGCCTTTGCCGCCTGGCCGATCCCCGAGACGAAAAGGACATCCTGGGGTCCCAGATGACAAGCCGCAAGGGCTTGTTTCACAGCCTCCAAAATGGAGTGGTTCCCGCATCCCGGGCACCATGCCGTTTCCACGTGTGTTTGCGATTTCGTGTTCACCATAGGTTCTTCTCGCTTCCCAGGAGTTCCTTTAGAGTGTTACTATAGGATCCTCACGATAGTTCACGGAGAATGTATTCGGGGGTCATGGGTAGTCCGTCGTAGCGGAGGACCAACCGCCGGATGTGAAATCCCGATTCCCTGCGGATCAGCCGCGCCAGTTGGCCGAAGGCATTCCCTTCCACACAGACCACCTGTTGGGCTGCATCCAGCCGCGTCATAAACTGATGGGGCACGAGAGGCCAGACCTGACCGAAAAACAGGACTGCAGCCCTTTTTCCCTTCCGTCGCAGAGTTTCCGCTGCTTCCAGCAACGGCCCCTTGGAGGAGCCCCAGGTGATGAGCAGGATCTCCGGTTGGTCTTCCCCGATGTATTCCGGAGGAATCACCTCGTTCCAGAGTCCGCGGGACTTCCGGAGCCGCTTTTCGGCCATTCGTTTGCGCACCTCAAGATCCTCGGTGAGGTGACCCTCTTCCGTGTGCTCGTCGCTGTCCGCCACCACCAAATGCTCACTCATCCCGGGAAGCAGGCGCGGTGAGACGCCGTCCTCCGTAATGGCGTATCGCCGATACGGCAACGTCACGGGTGTCCCATCCCAACCGGCCTTCACGGGGGGGAGATCCTCCAGTGGGAAAGGGGCCACAGCGCGATAGGAATCCGCTAGAAACTGGTCGGTTAGAAGAAAGATCGGTCCCTGGTAGTGTTCCGCCCACTCGAAGGCTTTTCGGGTGAGATGAAAGCACTCCTTTACCGTTCCTGGCGCCAGGACCGCCCGAGGACATTCCCCATGACCGGCATGAAGGACAAATTCCAGGTCCGCCTGCTCGGTTCGAGTGGGAAGCCCCGTGGCCGGGCCGGGGCGCTGCGCCACCACCACCACAATGGGCGTCTCGGTCATGGCGGCCAGACTCACCCCCTCAACCATGAGGGCGAATCCACCGCCCGAAGTCGCCACCATGCTGGGCGCTCCGGCAAAGGAAGCGCCGATGGCCATGTTGATGGCGGCGATTTCATCCTCGGCTTGTTCCACGACGATCCCCATCTTTTGGGCCTGACTCACCAGAGTCAACGGGATCGATGTGGAAGGGGTCATGGGATAGAAGGCACAAAATTTGACCCCGGCGGAAAGGGCCCCCAGGGCGATGGCTTCGTTTCCGTTCATCATGAGCCGTTGTGGCCGTTTCCCGGCCGACGGGAGTCGGAGTGTCGTTCGGGATTGGTCCATACACCAGCGGTAGGCTGCGTCCAGAACCTCTCCATTCTGCCGGGCCTCTTCCCCGGCTTCTTCTTCCCAAAAAGCCATTCCACGGCACCGAAGAGCACCCCCTGTTCCAAACCCAGAAGAGCCCCAACCACTCCCAGGGCCGCCACATTGTGGTAGCGGGCCTGCCCCAACTGCTGGAAAGGAACCCCAAGGCAGGCATGCCCTTCGCAACCCAAAGAGACATCCGCCACCACAATGGCATCGGGAGCCAGTTCCTCCCGATGCAGCTCGATGGTCTCCTGGTTGAACGCCACCAGCAGATGCACTGCTTCCTGCGGCGCATGAATCGGGTCCAGGCCGACGCGAATGGTAAAGGTATTGTGGCCTCCCCGAATGCGTGACATGTAGCTCTGGGTCACCAGAATCTCATAGCCGCTTCGGACCAGGCTCTTGGCAAGGAGCTGCCCAACCGTTACCAAACCTTGCCCGGCTTCACCTCCCATGACCATATTCACCGTAAGTACACTCATTGTTTCAACCTGCTCGAGAAGAAGTTTGTGGCTGGCGACACCTGTTCTTCAAGGGGCGGTTCGGGGCTTAGCCCCCCAAACTCAAAGTAAACACCCTTCCCCCTGAACTACCTATTTCTACTTGATATTTTTCCGTTTGCCAATGGGGCCTTTTCAAGTAATGTTTAGGGAAACAGCAGAGGAGACCCATGGAACACGAGCCGCTTCAGCATGTGATCTTCCGTATCATTGGCCAAATTGCACCGGAATGACGAGGGAAGGACTTTTTTGATTTTTTAATAAGAAGTCGCTTTTATTTAGGCGGATTAAGCGTGAGTCCAAATTGTGTTTTGCCGGCATCTTCCCACCAGGATATGGGAACACACAAGTGATTTAGTGTATGTTCTTTCAGTTATCCGAAGTTTATTGCGCTGTCAAACCGATTTTTATCAGCAACAGGTCGATATCTATGCCGATTTGGGCATAGGCCGACGGGTCAGCACCGGCTGGCTTTTTAAAAGTACGTCTCCATGGGATAAACCGGGTCGGCGACATAATCCTCGGCGGAAGGCTGAGTGATGTCGTCGCCTGTCTGCGTGCGACGCACAGGCAGGTATGTCGGGAATTCAATCCTCGGCGGGGCATGCGCCACAGGCCTTGGCGGCCGTTTGGATTCCCATAAGTTCAGGTGTCTGAGTATTTTTTTAACCACATGTGGATCTTCAATAAATGCGATCACCCGCATTTTCCCCCGGCACTTGGGGCAGGTCAGGGGATCGACCTCATTTACCCGGTTGAATAGGGTTCCCTTCGGGAAATTCAACCGGGTAAATCTTTTGGATCAGACGAGACCAAATTCTTTCGGAACTGAACATCGGTTATCTCCGATTCGAGCATGCAGGGGATAATCTCATCGGTCCTGGCTTTTTCGACCAATAAGTGGCGTTGGAATAGGGAGGAGGAACCCCCCCCAAAAAAGGGAGTGAACGACTCGGGGCTCGCGGATGGGGTTCAAAGAATGGAGGGTTAGACGACTGTTCCGATGGAGCGTTCGGTTTTCACGGTGCAGTTCCCTCCGCGCGTTTTGGCCTCATACATGGCCATATCAACCCTTTTGTTGAAGGCTTCTCCTTCCTCGCCGGGATTTGCCTGGGGTGGAGAACCCTTACTAATTTCGATATGGAAAATTAAACGGGCTATCGAATTTAGGGTCTTGACAGACAATCTTGATAGCATATAATATGCTATAAAAGAACATCATCCGACCTGTCCGTTTCTGATAAACCTGTGGTGGACCATAACCGTTGAGTTGAGAAGAGGAGGCGAACCCATGGGAACAACCAAAACAGCTACCGCCCGGGCCTTGATTGAACCAAAGGTCAAAAGAGAGGCGGAATCCATACTTAAGGAAATGGGACTATCGATTTCTAATTCGGTGGAACTGTTTTACCGGCAGGTGGTGGCTCAAAGGGGCCTGCCTTTTGAATTACAGGTGCCAAATAAGAAAACCATGAAGGCCATCAGGAACTCGCGAACAGGGAGAGGCCGCAGGTTTTCCACTACGGAAGAACTTTTTAAGGACCTGGGCATCTGAAGTCATGCGCTCCATCAGACGGGATACCCAGTTCAAGAAAGATGTAAAGCGCCTGATTAAACGCGGTAAAAACCTCAATAAACTAAAATCGATTATTGAATCTCTGGCCGCGGCTGAAGAACTACCGGCTCGCAACAAAGATCATGCCCTTAAGGGAACGCTTAAGGATTGTCGGGAGTGCCATATTGAGGGGGACTGGTTATTGATCTACCGCATTGAGGGCAGTGCGCTTTGCCTGGTGAGAACCGGGTCTCATGCAGACATGTTTGAATAAAAATGAAATGATAAGAAGTCGCTTTTTCCCAAACGGATTAAGCGTGAGTCCGAATTGTGTTTTGCTGGCATTTTCCCCCAAGATATGGGAACACACAAGTGATTTGGTGTATGTTTTTTTTAGTTATCCGAAGTTTACTGCGCTGTCAAACCGATTTTCATCAGCAACAGACCCTTATCTGTGCCGATTTGGGCATAGGCCGACGGGGCAGCACCGGCCGGTTTATTTGCGTCTGCAGCGGGAGGCGTTGCTATAATGTCCATAGTAGCGCACCATCTGTTCGCCCTTATCGGGGATATGGCTGGTCATGGCAGAGAGTGCTTACATCCCGCCGTTCTTCGGCGGGACCACTCTAGGGCATCAAACAAGCGGGTATTTCGCCCGTCCTTGGACTGATAGAGCACCGATCCGGCTTCCGGAACATAGGTCATCCGCTCCTGGGAGAAGGATGCCCGGATGATGTATAGGGCCAGGTTTTCCATGGACGTCTTTTACCAGGGAAGGATCCTTTGGCCGCAATAGATATTGAACCCGGTATACTGCCATTGATCCAAAAGGGCGATCCTGTCTTTTGTGATCTTTCCGTTTTTCAGAAGCATCCTGATGTGGGCGATCCAGCGCCGTAGGGTCACTCGGTGGTGCAACCGTTGGAAACGAGAGTTAACCCTTGAGAACAAAAAACCGGGCCCCAAAGAACCGCTCCATCGGTTATTACCGGTGGAAAGGCAGGCGGTTTTGGCCATGGCCAAAAAACAAAGACCGCTATGGTTATATGGGCTGTCCTTGCTGGTTGACCTCCGGAGAAAAAAAACAAGGACATCATTTGCCCCTGCGTGTGCCGGGAAGCGGACGTTCAGGAGTACGGGAGTTGCTATTGCAACCTGTACGTTTCAAAGGAGTGGAATGAGGGAAAGATCGAACACCGCTATGTGCCGGAAAGACGCCCTTCGGAAAAGTTTGGCTTTTAGCTTCTTCATACTCCGAAATCATCGAAGGCAATCATTTCCTGCTCCACCCCGATAGTGTCGAGCATTTCCCGGACCGCCTTGAGCATCGGAGGTGGCCCGCAGAGGTAAAATTCGATTTCGGTGGGATCCGGGTGATTTTTCAAATATTGCTCGTATGCCGTCTGGTGGATGTAGCCCGTCGGGCCCTCCCAGCGATCCTCGGGTTCGGGTTCAGAAAGTGAGACGACGAATTTAAAATTCGAGTAATGCTTCGCCAACTCCCGAAACTCATCTTCGTAAAACAGCTCCTTTTTTGAACGGGCGCCATACCAGAATGACATCTTGCGCTCTGTCCTCACCGTGAGAAGCTGATGAAAAATATGGGCCCTCAGCGGTGCCATACCGGCCCCACCCCCGATGAAACACATCTCCCGCCGGGTGTCTTTGATAAAAAAATCGCCATAAGGCCCGCTGAGAGTCACTTGATCTCCGGGTTCCAACGTAAAAAGATAGGAAGATGCGATCCCGGGGAGGATGTCTATTTTGCCGGGCGGCGGCGTGGCGATTCGGATAGTAAACATCAGCTCCGCCTCCTCCGGGGTATTGGCCAGAGAATAGGCGCGAAAAATCGGTTCCTCGGCCTTTGCCTTAAGCCCCCAGAAATCGAAACGGTCCCACACCTTTTTATAAGTTTCCCCCACGTGGATCTCCCGGTAGGACCGTTCATATTCGGGAATATCGATCTGAACATAGGCGCCGGTTTTAAAATCCATCCTCTCATTGCCTTCAAGCTTCAGCCTCAATTCCTTGATGAAAGAAGCCAAATTCTCGTTGGAAACCACGATGGCGCTGTATTTCTTGATATTGAAGATCTCCTGCGGGATGCGGATCTTCATATCTTCTTTGACTTTGAGCTGGCATGCCAGACGGATGCCCTTCTGTTTTTCCTCCCGGTTCAGGTGAGCCAGTTCAGTGGGAAGGATATCCCTTCCCCCGGCTTCCACCCGGCATTTGCACAGACCACAACTTCCTTTGCCGCCGCAGGCCGACGGGAGCAAAACGCCATTTTGGGTCAATGCCGAAAGGAGGGTTGTGCCCATAGGGGTTTGAATGCTTTTGGCCGGATCTTCATTGATGACGATGGTACGGTCCCCCTTGATAACGACTTTTGCCTCCACCAATAGAAGGGCGATGACCATCAATCCGATGACGCCGGCAAAAACCGTCACTGCTGTTACCCAGGTCTCCAACACGGCTCACCTTCTCCGCTAAAACGAAATTCCCGCAAACAACATGAAACCGATGGCCATCAAACCGGTGGTGATCATGTTGATGCCAAAACCCTTTAACCCCGTCGGCACATCGGCGTAACGGAGTTTCTTTTGAATGGCCGACATGGCAATGATGGCCAACGCCCACCCGAGACCTGAGGCGGCACCATAGACAACCGTTTCGGCGAATGAATAGGCACGCTCCACCATAAACAGAGAAACGCCCAGGATGGCGCAGTTGACGGTGATCAGGGGGAGGAAAACCCCGAGAGAAGCATACAGGGCCGGGGAATACCGATCGATGACCATTTCCAAAGCCTGCACGATGACGGCAATGGTGGCGATAAAAAGAACCAGCTTCAGGTAGCTCAAATTCACCTCGGGAAACCCTGCCCAGGCGAGGGCACCCGGCGCAAGCAGATGGTTATAGATGAACCAGTTGACCGGCGTGGTGACGGTCAGCACGAAAACAACCGCAACGCCCAGCCCGGCGGCGGTCTTCATGTTCTTGGAAATTGCCAGAAAGGAGCACATCCCTAAGAAATAAGCCAGGAGGATGTTACCCACAAAAATCGAATTGACGGCAATGCTGATCAGATTTTCCATGAATTACAAAACCCTGTCTTTTCCGATTTTCGGAAGCGGTTATCTCACCTTTTTCTTTGAAAGCAACGTATGCTCCAGCCATACGAACAGCCCGATAATGATGAAAGCCCCGGGGGCAAGCCGCATCAATCCATTGTTCATGTACCCTGCCTCATAGAAAAAAGCGGGGATGACCGGATATCCGAACAGCGCCCCGGCTCCCAGCAATTCCCTCAA
>PCSF01000264.1:14763-32122 GCA_002771315.1 Desulfobacterales bacterium CG23_combo_of_CG06-09_8_20_14_all_52_9
CCGTATCCGAGGCCATTTGCCATACCGTCCACAAAGGAGTTCCAGGGCGGATTGGAGAGGGCATACCCCTCCGCGCGACCCAGCACGATGCAATTGGTGATTATCAACCCGACGAAAACCGACAACTGGCGGCTGATATCATACATAAAGGCTTTCAGGAATTCATCAGCTAGAATCACCAGAGTCGCGATCACGCTGACTTCCACCATGATTCGGATGTTTCGGGGAATTGTGTGCCGCATCAGGGAAATGACGAGGCTGGAAAATGCCACCACCAACGTCAGCGAGATGCTCATGACCAGAGCGGTCTTCATTTGCACGGTTACGGCCAGAGTCGAGCAGATCCCCAGAATCTGCTTGGAAATGGGGTTGGCTTCCCACAAGGCGCGGACAATGGCCTTGAAGGATTGACTCCTGCGGAAAAGCGGTATGAGGTTTCGGGTCATCCGATTACTTCGATTCTTGCTTCGGTTTGTCTTGTTTTCGCTTTTGTCTTTATTTCACGCTTGATATCATATGCTTTCTGAAACGGATCGACACCGGTTCATAGCTTTCCAAAGTCTGGCGAATTCCCGCTGAAAGATATCGCCCTGTCAATGTGGCCCCGCTGATCCCATCAACATAGTGGGGAAGCCTCTCATCGGAAACCGCATCCTTAGCAGCTCCCCGGACGATGCTCACAGAAACAAATGCACCTTCTTTGTTGATGATCTTTTTCCCGATCCAATTTCTCTGAAACCATTCCTTTTCGATCTCTCCGCCCAGGCCGGGAGTTTCAGTGTGCTTGAAGACAGTGAATCCGGCGATGGTCGCCCCGTCGCTTTCGAGGGCCAGATATCCGTAGATCTTTCCCCATAACCCCCTTGACTCCACAGGGACTGCATAGTTTTGTATCTTTTGGTTGTCGAGCCGGACGTAAAGGGCCAAATCGGCATCCTTTCGCTTCAGAGCGTCCACCAAGTCTCCTTCCGGGGTCACCCAGAATGTTCGAATATTTTGGTCATAGATCCGTTCGATATCGCTTTCCGAAAGGATTTTCCCCGTATCAATCAAACCAACGGCTTTTAAAATGTTGCGATTTTTTTCGATGTGCATGTTGTGTTGCTGGAGGTCCTGCAATCCTGTGGAAGCCGCCGTGAGCAACACGCTGCAAACCAAAGAAAGGAGGCCGGCAAAAAGGAGAGAACGGATCCGCTCAGACATTGGACACCCGTCTTTTCAACCGCATCTTGATTTCGATCTCATCCAACAGCGGCGCAAAGATATTCATGAAAAGGACCGCCAGTCCCACCCCTTCCGGAAATGCCGGGTTGAAAACCCGTATCAATACGGTAAGGCCCCCGATAAAAAAACCAAAGACCCATCGAGCCCCTTGCATGTGGCAGGAGGAGACCGGATCGGTGGCCATGTAGGCAAATGCGAACATGGATCCGCCCATGACAAGATGATAGAGGGGGTTCAGGGAAAGATACGGCATCGAATCCGGACCGGCAATCATGTTGAGGATTCCGGCTGTGGTCATCAGCCCCAGGATACAACCGATGATGATGCGATAGTTGGCTATTCCCAGAAGGATCAAAAATCCCGCGCCGATGACACACAAAAAGGTGGCGGTACCGCCGATGCTTCCCGGGTATAGGCCGAAAAAAAGTTTGGTCAAGGTGTAACCCGCATCGGAAAGCACCACATGGACGTCTCGCATCTTCTCCATGCTGCCGGCTATTGCTAAGGGTGTGGCGCCTGAAAAGGCATCCACGGCAGCCGTTTTGCCGCCGATGAGGAGTGTCCAGACCGCATCCCCTGAAATCTGGGCCGGATAAGCGAAATACAGAAAAGTCCGGCCGGTGAGCGCCGGATTCAAGAAGTTCCGTCCCGTTCCTCCGAAAATCTCTTTGCCGATCACGATACCGAAAGAAATACCCAAAGCCGCCTGCCAGAGAGGAATTGTCGGCGGAAGCGTCAAAGGTAGGAGCGTACAGGTCACCAGCACGCCTTCGGAGATGGGATGTCTTCGAATGACGGCAAACACAACTTCCCATGTAAATCCCACCGCAAAGACCACCAGCACGATAGGCACCACCGCTTGCAAGCCGATGAAAACGGCACGCAGAAAATTCGGAGAATGACCGGATGCCAAAAGCGCCTGGCAGCCCACGTTGTAAACGCCGAATCCATAGTGGGGAAGGAGGGCGACGATGACCAGCATCATATACCGTTTGACATCCAGGCTGTCCCGAACGACCGGAGCCGTGGCGGTGAAGCGTGGCCTTGTCACAATTATCGACTCCAGGACTTCATACAGGGGTGCGAGCCGTTTTAAGGAGCCGTTTTGATCAAAGGCCTTGCGAAGCGAGTTAAATAGCGGCTTTTGAGTGCTCATCGGTGCACCATCTCCTTATAAAGATCGGCTCTGGCGGTTTTCAGTATTTGGGCCAGATCGATTTTGGATGGGCATACATGGGAACACAGTCCGCATTCGACGCAATCCAGAATACCATGTTTCAGGGCTTCTTCCATTTCACCGATGATGATGGTCTTGAAAGCAAACTGTGGTAGGATATCCACAGGGCAGACGTTGGCGCAATAACCGCATCCGATACACGCACGTTCCTCCCCATGGTAACGGCCATCGACGGTCATAGGAGAAGGATTGAGACGCGATATGAAGGCCCTCGAATAAGTCGGTTTGTGATATCCGGGCTTAAAAAGCGCAAATCTTTCAGCCTTCTTGTCATTGGGAAGGACGGCCACGGCGGTTTCATGGAAACTGAGATAGCCGTTGCCGGGCTCCGGATAACCGGTAAAGAGACCTCCCACCACAAAACGGTGGTCGCCGTTGATGGTTCCGAATTGGGCGAGGTGGCTCAACGGTGCACCCATGCGGGTTTCGATGTGACACGGATGTTTGACATCCGGGCCTGCCAATACAACGGTTCTTTCAATGGGATACCGCCCGTCCCGGAGGAGACGCGCCAAAAGAAGCACATCCTGGCCATGAATATACCAGTTTCGCTTTTGATCGAGGTCGGTCTTGGTCCAATATAAAAAGACTCCTGCATCCCCGCAAGGATATTTCCCGGATACCGTGTGTGTGGCCATCTTATGTAAGAAATCGGGGGCATCGTTTCCGGATGGCAAGACAACGACAACATTTGCCGTCAGCCTTTTCAGCGCCCGGATGCCGAATTGAAACAGGTCCTCCCGGCCTCTGAGATAAACCGAGGGTTCCGGCTCAAAAGGTTCCTTAGTCCCCATGGTGACGATGATCCCGGGAGGCTTGCCGTGGTAAAAAGGAATGTTTTTAAAAGGGAGTTCTCGAATCAAGGCCCACAAGCCTCCCTCCTGGATTCGGGCAACCAGATCTTTTGTATCCATCGTGTCGAGGGCAGCCTCTGAAATCGAACTAAAGATCTCATCCTCCTCTTCGGAGTCGAGCCGGATGACGATCGCTTCGAGGATCCGGCGGGGTCCGAAGTGGACGGTCTCGACTATTCCTGCACCGGGAGACCGGAATTTCAAATCCGGCCGATGTTTGTCTGAAAAAAGAAGGGAGCCCACTTTTACGGAATCCTTCTCTTTTATGGCCAGTCGAGGTTTAATAAACCGGATATGCTTGGGAATAAAAGCCACCGTTTCAGGTGCTTCGAGCCTTTGGAGTTCCAACGACGGCCTTCCGGCCGCGTGAAGGTCAAACCCTTTTTGAATCCGGATGAATTTCACGCGTCTTTAATCCTGGTGAATGCAACTTGATCGATTGAAGATGGTTTTTTATCATTCTCCCGCTCGCTTGACAACCAACTCCTTCGCAATCATGCCATCTCAGTGCAAATCCTTCAGCCTTGACTTTTAAATCCCTTGTCATCATATTGATAAATAGCGGCGAAAACATTACCTGTTTTTCAATCAAAAGGAGCAGAAAGGGTCATGGAGGAAAAACGTTTTAAAAAGGTATGCAAATGCCAACACTGCGGCAATGAGGCGGAAATGCTCATCACCTGCACCCTGGATTCCTCACACGCGGAAGAGAAGGGTGAAACGGTGCCTGGAACTTACGCTGAAAAAAAACGGGTAAAAGGCAAAGGAACTTGTACGTCCTGCGGAAATGAAGCGGATATGTGGATCGATCTTTAATAGACAGGTGCCTTTATTATGCCATGGGAATTCCCATCGACCTTTTCACGCCGGTCTTTGCCATCGCCCGGATCGCGGGCTGGACCGCCCACATCATCGAAGAGCATTTCGGGGATGCTGCAACCAAGCCGATACTCTATCGACCGGAGTCCAAATACATCGGGGACTATTGCGGCCCCGGAGAGTGTGCTTACATCCCCATCCGCCAGCGTCGAACTCTGACACATTCCCACATAGGTGTTTTGACTTGACGATGTCAATCATCTGGTGGTAGTAATCATTATTAAAAAACAGGAGCAAAACGGGAATTCAAGAGTTCATTCGATGGATACAAACAATTGAAGTCACAACTGATAAAAGGAAATTTTCCCCAGGGTTTGGAAAACAAATTATTTCCGGAGAGATCCAAACCGAAAATCAGAATGACCCGGCAACGACAGGTTATCTTGGATGAACTCAAGAAGATAAATTCACACCCCAGCGCGGATGAGCTTTACATTTGCGTAAGAAAACGAATTCCCCGCATCAGTTTAGGAACGGTGTATCGGAATCTCGAAATTCTATCCGAATTGGGGCAGATCCAGAAATTGGAAACGGGGGGAAGCATCAAGCGCTTCGATTGGAATCCGTGCAAACACTATCATATTCGATGTATCGCCTGCGGCCGCATCGATGACGCCCCTATCGCCCCGTTAAATCAAATTGAAAACGAGCTTTATGGCTCAACAGTCTTTACCATCATGGGTCATCGTCTCGAATTTACGGGGCTCTGTCCGGCATGCTCGAAAAAGAACCTTACCGCGTCGACATCAGTTGGATTTCAGGATCTCCATTAACCAGCTTTTCACCTCGTCCGTGAGGGAATAAACACCCCGGTTCCATCCGATTCTTTCCATGAACTGATCCCCAACAGGCTTGGGCATACGGATTTTAGCAATCTCTTTTGCCTCTTCGGAATTTCTTCGGATGAGATAAATCACCGGCTCAGCCTCCCATGTGTTGATGACGAAGTAGTAACTGACATCTTGTTTGGAGCGGATCACGTAATTTCCCCGAGCCCAGTTATTTCCCCACTCCAGATAGAGCCTGACTGCATCTTCGTGGGTCATGTCCCAGTCGATGGCATTAACCAGGGTTACATCCTTTGCGATATCTTCCAGTTGCATCATCATTTGATCTCCCATTTTTCGATGAATCCATTGGCTTTGGAATTTAAGTGAGCAAATATCATGCCATTAATTTTTCTGATTCTGCTTTAGCTATCCGGCATTTTGTTCTTAAATAAGCCGGATTTTGTCCAAAAAGTGTATCATGATACAAAAATGTCTTATTTTAATTAGGACACATATATTATCAAATAATTTCAAAGTCTTTTTAACGATTGAAACTTATCGATGTCTTTTTCTGTCTCATAAATAGACATCGGATCATCGAAACGGAAAATTGAAAAACCTAAATAGGATACGATTTTTTCCGAAAAATCCGCTTTTCCATGGGAGTTACATATCATTTTCAGGCGCCCCTCAACCATTTTTCTCAATCTTGATGGCTTCGTAAAAAGTCGTCACCCCGTTGAAAAACGGGGTCCAGGGATTTCATAAGTGCTTGAGAACACTGGATTCCGGCTTTTTCCGGAATGACGGAAAGAGACCATTGTTGACTTTTTACGATTTCATCAATCTTCATGGACGGATAATAAAACTATGAACTCCCACAACCTGACCACCTACTAAATATAAGAACGATTTTAAACCCAGATCGGAAAATCTGGCACAAAAATTGTATCTAACTTTAATATGCAATATTTGGCCATCCAAAGTAATTCTCTTTTCCGGGCCTTTGAAGTGGCTAAAAATCTATTTTTTTCGCTTTTTTTTGGGACCCTTTTGTTTTGAAACATTGCGACCATAATATCCAAGAGGCATTTCAGCTGGTGGACCGAATGCTCGATCTGGCCAACAAAGGGGATGCCGAGCGAGAGGATGTGGGGTGTGGGATCCTCTATGGCGTTTTAAGGGATTCAGCCTATAAGGTTAAAAAATTAGCCGAAAAAGAAAAGCAGGCGCATATCCAAAAAGGTTGGTGGAAGCAAAAAAATCATTGAGTTTTTAAACCCTGATTATAAACTGTTTAAAGGAGGTTTTAACGTGGCAAATCTGAAAGGAACCCAAACAGAAAAAAATCTCTTGACAGCCTTTGCGGGAGAATCCCAGGCAAGAAACCGATACACCTATTTTGCCGGACAGGCCAGAAAAGACGGCTACATTCAGATCGCCGACATTTTTTCTGAAACCGCCGACCAAGAAAAGGAACACGCCAAGCGTCTCTTTAAGCTTCTTGAGGGCGGCGAATTAGCTATTGCCGCGGCCTTTCCCGCCGGAACCATCGGGACCACTCTTGAAAACCTGAGAGCCGCTGCCGTCGGAGAACATCATGAACATACCGAAATGTATCCCGGTTTCGCCAAAACAGCCATAAAAGAGGGGTTCGATGCAATCGCCTATGTTTTTGATGCGATATCCGTAGCGGAAAGACAGCACGAAAAACGGTACGTGGATCTTGCCAAAAACATCGAAGCCGGCCGGGTTTTCAAGAGAGATAAACCGGTCACCTGGAGATGCCGGAATTGCGGGTATCTCCACCAAGGCAATGAGGCGCCGGGAATATGTCCGGCCTGCGCCCATCCCCAAGCCCATTTTGAGCTTTTGGGTGAAAATTGGTAATATTTTTAAGGGAACATTAATCGATACAAGACAGAGGAGGAATCATGGCCAATCGACTCGAAATTTACAAATGCGAAGTTTGTGGCAATATCGTCGAGGTGCTTCACGGCGGAAAAGGTGAACTCGTTTGCTGCGGCCAACCCATGAAGTTGATGGTCGAAAATACCGTCGATGCCGCCAAGGAGAAACACGTTCCGGTGATCGAAAAGACGGCGGGCGGTATAAAAGTGAAGGTGGGAAGCGTCCCTCATCCCATGGAAGAGAAACATTACATCGAATGGGTAGAGGTCATCTCAGACGGCAAGGTTTATCGACAATTCCTCAAACCCGGCCAGGCCCCGGAGGCGGTTTTCAACGTTCAGGGAACTTCCATGACGGCTCGGGAGTACTGTAACCTTCACGGACTCTGGAAAGGATAATCTTGATGGCTTCGTAAAAAGTCCATCTGCTGCGTTGCGCTGCATCCCTCGTCATTATGGCGTATCTATAAGTACGCATCATTCCTCAGGATTTGCGCGCCTTGCATCTGAAGCTTTTCACTTTGCCATCCCAATTTTGAGTTTTTACGATTTCAACAATCTTAATGCTTAATGAGGAAAATACAATGAACAGCTGGAAATGCAGTAATTGCGGCTACACTTTTGAAGCCAAGAATCCCCCCAATGAATGTCCATCCTGCAAACAGCCGTGTGAATTTTTGAATAATACTTGTTATACGCCCGATTGCGCAGCCCAAGGAATAGACACGCGAGTCGGAAAAAAGGAGTAGCCCGCATGTCAAAAGCACTGATCGTTTATGTATCTCGGACAGGAGAGACCCATGAAATCGGGAACCTCATTGCGGAAGGTTTGAGGATGTCAGGAATCGAAACCTCTGTTTTGGAAGCAAAAGCCATCCAAAGAGAATCAGATCTGGAGGGGTATGAAGCCCTCGTCCTCGGCTCGGCTACTTACCACGGAGAAATGATGCAGGGAATGAAAACATTCTTGTTCATGGCTGAAAAGGCCAAACTCGAAGGAAAAGTCGGTGCTGCCTTCGGAGCCTTCGGGTGGAGCGGAGAGGCGCCCGATCGGATTTACGATACCATGCAACATATCTTTAAAATGAAAATGGTTGGCCAGCCCTTGCGGCTGAAGTCGAGCCGGATCCAAGGCGGAATCAAGGTCGCCCAGGATTATGGAAAGGAGATCGCTAAAAAATTGATGGCTTCGTAAAAAGTCCATCTGCTGCGTTGCGCTGCATCCTTCGTCATTGCGGCGTACCTATAAGTACGCCTCATTCCTCAGGATTTGCGCGCCTTGCATCTGAAACTTTTTATTTTGCCATCTCAATTTTGAGTTTTTACGATTTCATCAAAATTGGGGACTTGACTTCTAAGACCCATTTTACCCCGGCTGAGTTCTTAACGTTAAACCAATAAGGAGGAAGAGATGACAACCCCTCAACATTGTCCCGGATTTCAGGAATTCAAAAATCTCAAATCATTCAGCTGCAAGTGCCCAAAATGCGGTAAGGAAAAAGAGATTTTTTCCGACGAATTTGATAAAAAACATGTCTGTTCCGGATGTGGAAAGGAAATCGACTTCACCCAGTGTGCGCTGACCGGCCAAGCCTAAGGTATTCGGCGTATCGCCGCAACCCATGAGGTCGGCGCAGGATCCTCAATCTTTTTAGCATGGGATCCCTCGAATCGGTTTTGCCATCGGCGTTGGATTAGGGGGAAACTATGAAAGGAAAGTTTTACTATGAAGATGCCCTTGCCATTGAAAGGCAAGAGCTCTTTTTGGAAAACAATCACGGATGACCCTATATCGGAGTTGGAAGCCTATCCATGGATGCTTTTAAAATGCGCTCGATCAAACCGTTGAGCCTGACGTTTCTTTTTTTCGCTTTGATCCTTGGTTCGGGATCGGCAGTCGGTGCTGAAAACAGGGGGGCAAAAGAGATCTTACTCAACGGCGGTACCAGCGGCCCCGTCCCGTTTCCCCATCAACGCCACCAGGATATTATCGGGGATTGCATGATCTGCCAAGATCTTTTTCCACAGCAATCCGGAGCCATCGATGAACTTAAAAGTCAGGAAAAACTCGCTAAAAAACAGGTGATGAATCAGTCGTGCACCCGGTGCCATCGTGCGAAAAAAGCGGCCGGCGAAGCAAAATACGGTCCGATTGCCTGTTCCCAATGCCATCGAAAGTGAATCGAATATGCGGATTCTCGGTATCCAGGGCAGCCCCCGTAAAAAAGGGAACACCCAATTTTTGCTCGACCTGTTTCTTGAGGAAGCCCGAAAATTGGGGGCGACCACACAGGTCATTGACGTGGATAAGCGACATATCCTTCCTTGCAAGGAATATACCGTTTGCGAGAAAAAAGGTTTCTGTCCCATTGATGACGACATGAAGAAAGAGATTTACGCCCTTCTCCGGGAGGCGGAAGCGGTCGTGATGGCTACGCCGATCTTTTTCTATAACACCACGGCCCAGCTCAAGGCTCTTATCGACCGGTGTCAGACCCTCTGGGCCCGTAAATACAAGCTCAAACTGATCGATCCGGGACAAAAATACCGAAAGGGATTCCTTTTGGCTTTGGGCGCCACTAAGGGGGCCAACCTTTTTGAGGGGGTCAAGCTGACGGCGAAATATTTCTTCGACGCCATCGGCTCCGGTTTCAACGGCAGTTTGACTTACTCCCGGATAGAGCATCTCGGGGATATGGAGAAGCATCCGACCGTGCATGATGATGTTCGACGCGAAGTCCGGAATATGCTCTCCGGTCTTACCGGACGAAGACGGATCCTTTTTGCCTGCAAGGAAAATGCCTGCAGGAGCCAGATGGCCAGCGCCTTCACCCAATACCTGGCCGGAGACCGAATCGAAGTTTTAAGCGCCGGAACTCAACCTGCGAAAATCCCCAGCCCTCTGATGATCGAGGCGATGCAAGAAAAGGGGATCGACATGGGCTTCCGAAAAACAAGGCAACTGAATGAGGCAATCGATTCCTTGAAACCGGAAGTGATTATTATCATGGGGTGCGGCGAAGAATGCCCGTTTATTCCGGGCGTAAAAATACAAGATTGGAGTCTTCCGGATCCGGCCGGTCAACCCATCAATTTCATGCGACAGGTCCGGGACGAGATTGAAAAGCGGGTAGTCACTTTGATACAACAGGTTTCAGATGGGATCCTTTAATAATTCCAATTGAAGGGAAAGGAGAAAAAGTAATGGCTCGATACGTATGCACTATTTGCGGGTATGTGTACGATCCGGCGCAAGGCGATCCGGACAACGGGATCAAACCCGGCACCAAGTTCGAAGATCTGCCGGATACTTGGGAATGCCCGGTCTGTGGGGCTTCCAAGAGCGACTTCGAGAAAGAGGAATAGCCGTTTCAAAAAGCGAAGGATGCCCTTTTTGCCGCAAGGTTTGTGGCGCAAAAAGGGCATTGATCATTTTGGAATGGCCGCCACTCCATTTTACTATTAACCGCCTTAAAATAAGGAAAGGACCATGAAACCCATCGAAATCGCCAAAGACATCTATGACGTCGGCGTCACCGATTGGAATATCCGGGATTTTCACGGCTATTCCACTTATCTGGGAACAACCTACAACGCTTTTCTGATCTTAGACGAAAAGATTGTTCTCATCGACACGGTCAAGAAGGAATTCGCGGACCAATACCTGGATCACATTGCTCAGGTTATCGATCCGAAAAAAATCGATATCGTCATCAGCAATCACACGGAGATGGATCACTCCGGTTCCCTGCCCAGAGTCATGCACCGCATCGGGGAAGATAAACCGGTCATCTGCTCCAAGATGGGACTCAAAAATCTTTCCCTGCACTACCGTCAAAAGTTCAACTATAAAGACGTGGAAAACGGAGAAATGCTCTCCATCGGCAAGCGGACCCTGAACTTTCTGGAAACCCGGATGCTCCACTGGCCCGACAGCATGTTTACTTATATCAAAGAGGATGGGATCCTCATTTCCAGCGATGCCTTCGGGCAGCATTATGCCGGCTGGCAGAAATTCGACGATCAGATCGGCGACGCCATTATGGCGCACGCCAAGAAATATTTTGCCAATATCCTGCTTCTTTACAGCCCCAAAATTTTAAAGCTTGTCGAAACCGTCACCGAAGCGGGTTTGAATATCCGTATGATCTGCCCGGATCACGGCATTCTATGGAGGAAAGACCCCAAAAAGATCATCAACGCCTATGTCGAATGGAGTCGACAAGTACCCCGAAAGAAGGCGCTCGTGATCTATGATACCATGTGGCACAGCACCGAAAAGATGGCAGAAGCCATTGCCGATGGGCTGATCTCGGAAGGGATCGACACGACCGTCATGCATCTCCGGAAGTGGCACCGAAGCGATATCATGACCGAGGTTTTAGATGCCGGCGCATTGATCGTAGGATCACCCACCCTGAACAACGGACTGTTTCCCACAGTAGCCGATTTCTTGACCTACATGAAAGGGCTGAAACCCAAAAACAAGATTGCCGGCGCTTTCGGATCCTATGGCTGGAGCGGCGAATCGGTCAAGTTTATTCAGCAGGAGCTTGAATCCATGAAGTTTGATGTCATGGAACCCGGAATTAGAATCCAGTATGCACCGGATCCTGAAGGAATCAAATCCTGCACCGAATTCGGGAAACAGATAGGTCAAAAGCTCAAAGCCCCGACACCCTAAAGAGATATTCCAGGAAAGGTACATAAGCAGGCCGGCATGAAAATTCCCGTCGTCGAGCTGAGCGAATGCATTCTCTGTGGCGTCTGCGTCGAGGTCTGCCCGGAGGTCTTTTTGCACAACCCGGCGGATTACATTGAGGTGGCCTCTCTGAAATATTACCCGGAGGAAGGGGTGAACGAAGCCATCAAGAATTGCCCTGCCCGATGCATTTTTTGGGACAAGGGATAACGAGACTATATGTCGGAACCAACCCATGGGCGTGTCTTTCACGGCAAAAATTCGGGCACTAGGCGATCATGAAAGCATTCAAAGATCAGATCGCCAGACTTCTCGAAAGCGATCCCTTTGAAAACGGGCTTTCCCAAATCCTGAAGATGCCTCCTCGACGGGCGATCAACCCTCTTCTCTCTTTTTTATATAGCACCCGGGAAGAAATCCGATGGCGTGCGATTACCGCCATCGGAGCCCTGGTGGCTGACCAGGCCGATACAGACCTGGAAGGGGCCCGGGTGGTGATGCGCCGTCTCATTTGGAGTCTCAATGATGAATCCGGCGGGATCGGCTGGGGATCCGCAGAGGCCATGGGAGAAATTTGTGCGAAAAGCGAACGCCTCGCTTGCGAGTTTGTCAAGATCCTTGTTTCTTATATCGATCCGAAGTGTAACTTCATCGGGAACGAAACTCTGCAAAGAGGCCTGTTGTGGGGTATCGGCCGAATCGCCCAGGTCCGCCCGGAACGGATTGCGGGGACGGCAAAGCTTCTGATCCCGTTTTTAGGTGCTGCAGATCCCGTCCTTCGAGGGCTTGCCGCCTGGGCGGCTTCATCGCTGAAAGATCCCCTCCTGGCGCCTTATCTTGCCGCATTATCCGAAGATGCTTCATCCATTACCCTCTTTATTAACGCTGAACCGAAAACATACATGATCAAAGATCTGCCTCTAACTTAAGTTTGGACTGAATCGGAAAGAGAGAACCTTTTCATGCGAATTGAAATTTGAGACATATCGATTTCATGAATATTTCCAATAAAGAATTTGATCGCATTGTTAAAGAGACCATCGGCCGGATCCCGGAAGAAATCCGCAGGTATCTGGATAACATCCTGATTACCGTAAAAAAGAAACCGACACCGGAAATGCTGGATGAGGCGGGGCTTTCTCCGGATGAAACGCTCCTGGGATTGTATCGGGGTGTGCCGCTTGGCGAACGTTCAATCATCAATCCGCCCCTCCATCCCGATACGATCTTCATTTTCAAAAAACCTGTTGAAGAAATGTGTTCAAACCTTGAAGAATTGGAAAACGAAATCGAGATTACGGTCGTGCATGAAATCGCCCACTTTGTCGGCTTCTCCGAAGAACGCCTCTCTGAGTTGGGTTATTCCTAAATAATGGTTGACAAATTATTTATTTCTTTTAGAATATAAACTTTAAAAATTTATCCAATCACCATCCTTGCTCCGGACAATAGTTTCGGGGCTAAATAACCATGAGGAGGTTTTATGAAACGATACGAAACCATCGTTATCGCCGATCCCGACGTTTCCGAAGAAAACCGAACAGCACTTTTTGAGAGATATCAAGGAATCATCTCTCAAAGAGGGGGTTTTCTGGTGGAAATAGACGCTTGGAGGACTCGGCCGCTGGCCTATGAAATCAAGAAAAAGGGTCGGGGGTTTTATTTCCGCCTGGATTATTGCGGCGTCGGATCTCTGGTGGATGAAATCGAGCGCTTTTCCCGCATCGATGACCACATCCTCAAATACCTCACGATCTTGATCGCTTCCGATGTCGACTTGGAACAGATCAAAGCCGAGACGGCCCGTAAAAAAGAAGCGGAAAAGGCCGCATCGATCGAAGCAGCTGCAACTCCTGAGACGCCTCAGGCCGCAACAACGGAAAGCGCAACTGCCGGAGAGACTGTAGTACAACCCGATGAAACCCCATCCAAGGAGTAACGACCCATGGCTTTCAATTCCCAATCATCCAGACCCAGGCCCGCACCTAAAAAGCGTGTATATCATCGCCGAAAGGTTTGCCGATTTTGCGCTGACAAAAAACTGGTAATCGACTACAAGGATCCGAGAACGCTTCGGTATTTCATTACTGAGCGCGGCAAGATCATTCCCAAGCGCATCTCCGGAACGTGCGCCAAACACCAGCGCACACTCACTCAGGCCATCAAACGCGCCCGGACCATCGCCCTGCTGCCTTTCGTGGGATCCCTGGATCACGTCTAACCCGATTGGAATACGGATCGGGAAAGGAGAAGCGCGTTGTGACATCTGCCTTGCCACAGAAGGCATCCAGGGATATTGCTGCCGGGATCGCCGTCACGCTGATCATTTTTGCCCTGACGTTGAATCTTCCGTTGATCGGCTTTTTTCTGGCCGTGTTCATCCCTTTGCCCGTCCTTTTCTACCGCGCCAAGCTGGGGAGACGCAACGGAACTTGGGTCCTGGGGTTGACCTCCGTAGCGATGACCGCCATAATCGGAGGTCTGTCGCTCGATGCGCTTTTTTACCTCGAACTGCTGGTCCTCGGATTCGCTATAGGCGAAATGCTTTTCATGAGGCTGTCCGTCGAAAGGACGGTCCTTTACGCCGTAGCGGTAGTATTGGGCACTTCCAGCGCTTTTTTGCTCCTCTATGGCCTATCCTTACAAGTGGGTATCAGCACAGTGATCTCCGATTACGTTCTCAAAAGCCTGAAGCTGACCCTCGCAATCTATGAGAAGATGGGAATTTCCCAGGACGCCATTCGTTTGATGTCCGATTCCATGGAACAGATCCAGTATGTCCTGGTCAGGATCCTCCCGGCTTTGGCCGTCGGCTCCACCCTCTTTGTGGCCTGGGTCAACCTGCTAATGGCAAGGTCGGTCCTGCTATCGAGGGACCTCTTTTTCCCGGATTTCGGCCCGCTGAACCGCTGGAAGGTTCCGGAAGTCCTGGTATGGGGCGTTATCGCCTCGGCTCTTTTGCTCCTTTTCCCTTCAAGGGCCATGAAGGTGATCGGTTTAAACGGTCTTATCGTCTTTATGGTGGTTTATTTCCTGGAAGGGATCGCCATTGTCTCCTTCTTCTTTGAAAAGAAACAATTTCCTCGATTCCTGAGATCGACCATCTATGTTTTCATCTTTATACAGCAAATCATCTGTCTGCTGGTCATCGGGCTGGGATTTTTCGATACCTGGCTTGATTTCCGAAGGTTGAGCACACCACCCCAAAACAGTGAGTAGAATCTACAACACGTCTTTTCGACGTTTTTTTAGGAGGATCATCCATGAGAGTTATTTTAAAAGAAACCATTGATGCCCTGGGGACTATCGGATCTGAAGTGACGGTGAAGGACGGATATGCCCGGAACTACCTTTTTCCCCAGAACAGGGCGGTCCACGCCACGGAACACAATCGAAAGTCGATGGAGAAACAAAAAGCCAAATTCGACCTTCAGGTGGCCAAGGAAAAGGCCCTGGCCGAAGAGATGGCCAAACGTCTCGAAGGGGTTTCCTGCACCATACCCGCCAAGGTGAGTGAGGAAGATCGGCTATACGGATCGATTACGGCTCGGGATATTGTCCAGGCGCTGGCCCTGCAGCAAATTGAAGTTGAAAAACGGATGGTCATGCTCGCCGAACCTATTAAAACCATCGGAAGCCATCGGGTCCCCATCCGGATTTATGCCGATATCGAGCCGAAAATCGAAGTCTGGGTGGTCCCAGAGGAATAGCAAAGCACTTTCCCTCCGACACATCGAGGCGCGCTTACCATGGCCCTTTCGGATTCTGCCTTCCAAAAGCTTCAGGGCATCGTCGGGGTTGACCGATGTACCCGCAGTCTGGAAGAATGCGCCTGTTACGCCTACGACGCTGCTGCCGGCCGATCTCTGCCGGATGCGGTCTTATTTCCTGAAACCGCCGCTGAAATCTCCGCGGTGTTGATCTGTGCCAACGCCGAACGATTCTTCGTGGTCCCGCGGGGAAGCGGATCCGGCATGACCGGAGGATCAGTTCCCGTCCAGGGAGGCGTCGTCTTGGTCATGAGCCGGATGAACCGCATCCTGGCCATCGACACGGAAAATCTGGTGGCCCATGCCGAGCCCGGGGTCATCACCGGCAAGTTCCATGCCGCTGTGGAAAAAGAAGGGCTCTTTTATCCTCCGGATCCCTCCAGCTCTGATTTCTCCACCCTCGGTGGAAACCTGGCTGAATGTGCCGGGGGGCCTAAAGCCATCAAGTACGGAGTCACGCGGGATTACGTTTTAGGACTCGAAGCCGTACTGCCCACCGGCGAGATCATCCGAACCGGCGTACAGACGACCAAAGGCGTGGCGGGTTACGATCTGACCCGGCTTCTGGTAGGCTCTGAAGGGACCCTCGGCATCATCACCCGTATGACGCTGAAGCTTTTGCCGCTTCCGCAGTCCGTTATGACCTTGACGGCGGTTTTTCATCGTCTGGAAACGGCGACCGAGACTGTATCGGAGATCATCCGACGCGGCATCATCCCCCGAACCCTGGAATTCATGGATAACGCATCCATTCGTTGTGTGGAAAGACACCTGAAGATGGGGCTTCCCGTGGATGCCGGAGCCCTCCTTTTAATTGAAACCGACGGCGATCCGGAGGAAACGATCAAAACCATAAAAAAGCTTCAGGACGTCTGTCGCACCAACGGAGCGTACGATGTCCGCACTGCGGCCACCGCTGACGAAGCACAGGCACTTTGGAAGGCCCGAAAGGCCATCTCTCCGGCTCTTTTTCAGTATGCCCCCCATAAAATCAATGAGGACATCGTAGTGCCCCGGAGCCGGATTCCTCAAATGATTCGACGGATCGAATCGCTCCGGGAAAAAACCGGCCTGTTCATGGCGAGTTTCGGACATGCCGGAGACGGAAACATCCATTTTAACATCATGCTCGACAAGAATGATCCCGCGGCTTTGAAAAAGGCTGAAGACACGGTGGAGGAAATCTTCGATTACACCGTGGAGCTGGGAGGAACCCTTTCAGGGGAGCATGGGATTGGTATCACCAAGGCACCCTATCTCTCCAAAGAGATCGGGCCCGAGGCGATTGCGCTCATGAAAAGGATCAAAAAAGCCTTTGACCCCAATGGTATTCTCAATCCCGGGAAGATCTTTCCGCCACATTAGGCATCCTCAAGCCCGCCGCGATTCGCTCTGGAAAAAGCGCTATTCCACCTTCAGACGGATATCCGGGAACCCGATATCCTCGAATCGTTCGTAACGTGTCTCCCTATCGTGCTCGATGGCGCAACGTAGCCTCAGTGCGCAGTATTTCCTGCAAATGGGGTCCTGGGAAAGATAATCGCCGAAACAATCCAGTCGTTCCCCCATCCGGAAGCGATCGGTGCTCTTATTGAGGATCCTCTTCATTTCTAATATCCAAAAGCGAAAGCATTTCGTCATGAATGTGCCCATTGGTCACTAGGAGCGATTTATTCTCCAAGGTAAACGGGCGATTGTCATAATCAGTGACCGTCGCACCTGCCTCCAGGGCGATCCGGAAGCCGGCGGCCGTATCCCAGGGATTGAGGTTTTGCTCCCAGAAGGCATCGAATCGGCCGCAAGCCACATAACAGATATCCAGTGCTGCCGATCCTAATCTGCGCACTCCTCGAGAAGCCTCCAGGCATCGGCGAAATCTTCGGATCATGGGCTCCACGTTAGGTCCGGGGTTATGGGGAAAACCGGTGACCAGCAGGCTTTTCGCTACTGCGCGGGCATCCGTCACCCGGATGGGCTTGCCGTTCAGGGTCGCCCCGCATCCCTTGACGGCGA
>PCSF01000070.1 GCA_002771315.1 Desulfobacterales bacterium CG23_combo_of_CG06-09_8_20_14_all_52_9
TTCAAGGAACTCGAAGTGCTTTATGAGATCATTTCGCCGGATGTTTTTCTCCGCGACTATCTGGACAACTACCGAAATCTTTCGATTCTCCACCAGATTGTTCGAAATGCTTTCGGCAAATATATTGTCCCTTGTGCGGATATTGCAAAAAAGACGGAGTCGCTGGTTCGTGAGAGCGTGACGGCCTATGGGCTTACAAACACGATGCCGCTGGTGAAGATCGATGAAAAAACGCTGGATGTCTTGAAAAGCTCGAAATCGTCCACCTCCTCCAAGATCATCAATCTCGGAAAAGGCTTGATCCAGACGGTCATCGACCAGGGGGAGGAGCAACCCTTTTTAGTTCCGATCGGGGAGCGCGCAGAGGCCATTCTGGAAGCCTACGACGACCGACAGATCGAAACCCAGGCTGCTCTCAGGCAGCTTGAATCGTTGCTGAACGAATATTTGCAATCGCGAAGGGAATCTGAGAAGAGCGGTCTTGACATGAACACCTTCACGATTTTGTGGATATTAAAACAGGTGGGTGCAAAGCAACCTGAGCAAGCGGCTCCCCTGATCGACGATGCCTTGAAGCGATTCCCATACCATGCCTATAATGCCGCAGACCGGCGTCGCCTGAAGGCAGAACTTTATAAGATTCTCCTGCCGGCGGTCGGTAAGGAGCGGATGGTGGATTTGGCTGATCGAATCCTCAAACTTCCGAGGAAATGAAGATGTCCAGAAAGACGAGTTTCAACAAGGCTACGGCTTTGAAAGAGAATGTGGGGAAGTGGGCAACTCGAATCGGTGTGCATCCGAATCGTGTTCAAATCCAGCGTATGACAAAAAAGTGGGCTTCCTGCTCGACGGGTGGGCGGATCTGCTTCAGCACAGATCTATTGAAGGAAGATAGAGCTTTCCAGGAGGTTGTTATCGTCCATGAACTTCTTCATCTCCGTGTACCTAACCATGGAAAACTATTTAAGAGTATGATGAATGCGTATCTGCCCCACTGGGAAACAGCAGTAAATGGGCGTGTGACTCGCATGTGCGGCTATTGAATCCTTTTATTGATTCGATAGAGTTTCGGGAA
>PCSF01000250.1:0-147 GCA_002771315.1 Desulfobacterales bacterium CG23_combo_of_CG06-09_8_20_14_all_52_9
TGTCATTTGCAACCTTTATTTATTTACGACGCCTTAACTCCGGCCTGATTTCTTGCCGCATGACGGATATGCTCGTACTGCAAGGTTTCCGGGCGGGTATAACTCAGGGCACCGGGGTAACAAAATTTTACACACTGGGGATCCCCG
>PCSF01000250.1:172-3715 GCA_002771315.1 Desulfobacterales bacterium CG23_combo_of_CG06-09_8_20_14_all_52_9
TCTGTCTGGGCATATCAAATCCCATGGCACCAAAGGGGCACGCAGCCACGCACATCCGACAGCTGACGCACCGCCCATAATCCACCATGATGCGATTGAAAAGCTTATCCCGATATATGACTTCCCTGGGACAGGCTGCCAGGCACGGTGCCTCTTCGCACTGCGGGCAAACGACCGGAACAAAAAAGGAGCTTTTCATCCATTCGAAAACACGAATGCGGGACACGGATGGATTCCCGGAAGCATTGCACCGGATGGCGCAAACGATTTCACACTGCCTGCAGCCTGTGCATTTTTGAGGATCGATTTGGAGTATTTTTTCAACCACAACCTTTCCTCCTGCTATCGCTTCAAGGGCCATAAATCTTCGATCTGAAGTTCTTTGAAAACATGTTTTTTAAAAAGAGATCGTTTATCCCATCCGCTCTTTGGACCCATCTTTTTGATCAATGCTTTAAACCTTTTTAGATCATCGCCTTCAAAATATTTAAAAATAGATGGCGTAACCGATTCCCGCGCCGCTTCCCGAACATTAAGCAGATGTTCCATGGCGTAAGTACGAAAAGCAATTTCGACCAGTTCGGTCTCGCTGAATTCCAATCCTACGGAAAACTGAACCAGGTTCCGGAAGGTCTTCAGGTGAATCTCTCCGGCAGGGTCCCAGGAAAGACGCAAGGTCCCGATCCCCAGGCAGTTAGCGATGAGGTTTTCCACCGTTTCCGCCGGTAAAGTCCTTCCATGGATCTGAAACGGAGACCGTTTCTGCTTTTCAGAATTATACTTTCCCCGAGTCTCTGATGTCCCTTCTTTGCAGGCACCGCCATCCGGGAAAAAAAGAGTCCACCGGCGTGAATCCATCGGATCAAAAGGCTCCTCAGCATAGATCCGTAAAAGGGCCTCCGGTGAAGGGAAGTATTTCAGGCTCTCATGCCCGAATTTTTCAGCCGCCTTCAAGGGCCCCCATCCCCACGGAGCTGCCGACCCTTTACCGGCTGCGATCCTCATAAGAAAAGGCGTGGGGTCATTTTTTTCACTTACAGAAATATCCAGGCGCATATTTGTTTGTTTCGATAAAACATCAAATTTCGCCAGTTGCGCAGCCCATGTTAAGGCATCCAGGCTGGTCTGAAAATCCATTCCCAACGCCCGGGTTATCGAATAAACCCGCAAATCCCTTCCAATCCGCTTCTTGTCGATCAAATCCGGGACACCGGATGCAACCATGGCATCAAATATGTCTTTCAGAAGATTCAAAAGCTTTCCGGGATGCTTCACCGGAATATCCCGGATACCGCAGCAAACGACGGCTTTAATGTTTTTGCTCCCAAGTGCTGCTCCTGCACCGGTCTTGCCGAACCTCCACCCTTCCTCCGTTGCCGCATCGGCGAAGTACACCCGATTTTCGCCTGCCGGACCGATCGCCACCGCATGAAAATCCGATCTCTTAATCTCATCCCGGATCATTTCGATGGATTCGGACACGCTTTTTCCTTTCAAGTGCCTGGCATCTAAAAATTGGACGCCGCTGTCTTTGAGCAGGAGATATACAGGATGTTTAGCCTTGCCGGAAATTATGAGATGATCGAATCCGGCCCATCGCATTCCGGTCCCGAATCCTCCGGGTATCGCCGCAAAGCCGTATCGATCCGTCAGCGGAAAGCGGGTCGAAAATCCGGCGCATTCCAAGGGGCCCGCCCCGAACCCTGAAAGGACCCCGGCACCCAGTGCAATCACGTTTTCGGGTTTCGAAAGAACAGGATCTTTCCGAAGATTTTTAAGGGAAAGATAGGCATTGACTCCCCGGCCCCCTAAAAACCTGCGTCGCCACTCGGAAGGAACAGTTTCGATGTCCGCCGTGCTCTTGTTTAAATCGACGTATCCGATTTTCCATGAAAAACCCATGAGTCTCCCTGATTCCTTCTCAGCGTGTCTAATCATTGGACGGCATCGGTTTTCTGAATTTTTTCGCTGATGGTACGGGCAGCCTTAAGGGTTTCTTCCACCAACAAACCCATTTTCCTCGCGTCGATACGGGGCTTGAAACCCACCACCCAGATAGCGGAACTGAAGGCCCGTGTTCCCTCAATGGCTGCAGCCACGGCCCGTACTCCGCTAATGTATTCCTCATCGTCCGTGGCATACCCCTTTCTTCTTGCTGCTCGAATTTCTTCCATAAAACGCATGGGGTTGACGACGGTGTTTTTTGTAAAATGAGAAATCCCTTTGGTTTGAATCAGCTCGGCTACTTTTTCCTCCGTCATGGAGGCCATGAACACTTTGCCGGTTGCCCCGGCAAAAAGCGGAATCCGGGTTCCTACTGGCGCGGTGATCTTCAAATCCTGCATGGATTCCACAATATCAATGATGGTGACGTGTTCTCCGTTTCTGACTCCCAGGAAAACCGATTCCTGGGCACGCTCCATGAGACCTTCCATAAAAGGTCGGGCAATCTCTTTTATATCAATGCGGGAATAGGCGGCACGACCCAGTTCGAACAGGGTCACCCCCAGGGTAAATGTTTTTGTTTTCGGATCCCGGACGACAGCTCCCAGCTCTTCCAGGGCATTCAAGATGCCGAATACGGTGCTTTTGCCTATGGAGAGTCTTTTTGAAAGTTCACTGACTCCCATCCCATGGCGGTTTTTGGAGACGGCCCGCAGGATCCGGAAGGCTTTCTTGACGGTTGGCGCCTGATAAGAATTTGTCATCGTTCACCATAATGAACAATTTTCTTTCCACTTACTTCCATTTCCGGAGACTGTCAATATCGATTTTTGATATTTTTTCAAGTAAATGAATATTATATTACATTTAACTTGACAAAATCATCCATTACGCTATAGGGAAATTTCATTGATCGTTCATTATACTGAACCTTCATTGCATGTGCAGGGACGGGTTACGCCCCTGAAGGAACATCCTCAGTAAAAGCCGATATGACCCTGTCCTTTGAATATTGATGAAATCATAAAAACTCAAAATTGGAATGGCAAAGTAAAAAGCTTCAGATGCAAGGCGCGCAAATCCTGAGGAATGAGGCGTACTCATAGGTACGCCGCAATGACGAAGGATGCAGCGCAACGCAGCAGATGAACTTTTTACGAAGCCATCAAATATTGATGAAAGGAGTTGCCATGACCATCGAGAGTGCAAAACAGTCCGCCGCCGAAAACCTTCGGAAAACCCGGACATTCGGCAAGATCCGATGCCACAACCCAAGCTGCATGGAGAGGATTCAGCCCGAGCCGGGAGCCCAGCGGGTGAAGTGCCCCACCTGCGGGATGGAATATCGATTGTTCTGGGTCAATCCCACCCTGCCGAGAATCCGGGGGCCGGTCTGGGAAGTAAACCGCGAGATTGCCGAAAAAACCTTTGCCGAAAAACAGGCCGCCAAGAAGGAATCTGCGGGAAAAAAGGGAGGAAGATAACATGTCGCTTGATAGAAAAATTGCCTATATCAATCTCACCACGGGGGACGTCAAGAGCAAACCCATTCCCGTCTCCATCCGAAAACGATTCATCGGCGGGAGGGGGCTCGATGCT
>PCSF01000250.1:3761-20964 GCA_002771315.1 Desulfobacterales bacterium CG23_combo_of_CG06-09_8_20_14_all_52_9
CTGACCGCTACCTGCGCATCCGCCACCGCCCGTACGCATGTCATGGCCAAGTCTCCCTTGACTGGGCTTTTGGGCAGCGCCAACATGGGAGGTTTTTTTGCCCCTGAACTGGCCTGGGCCGGATTTCATCATCTGGTCATCACGGGAAAAGCGAAAAATCCCGTCTACCTTTTCATCCACGACGGAAAAATCGAAATTCGGGATGCATCCGGTTTATGGGGAAAAATGACGACCGACACCCAGTGGGCGATCCGTGAGGAGTTGGGCGATGACGAAATCAAAAGCTGCGTGATCGGTCCGGCCGGTGAAAACCTCGTCGCCTTTGCCAATGTCATGACCGGGATTAAAAACTCCGGAGGGCGGACCGGCATGGGATGCGTCATGGGTTCTAAAAATCTCAAGGCCGTGGCTGCGCGCGGGACGATGGACATTAAAATCGCCCATCCCATGGAAGCCCTGGAATTTAACAAACGGTTCATCGACCAGATCACCAGCGCCAAGGTGAACCAAACCCAAGGAACACTGGGGACCCCGTTCATCTGGGGGGCGACAAACTGCTGGGGCGGCCTACGAACCCGAAATTTTCAATACAACCAGCTCGAATACGCCGATGACATCGAACCGGAAAGGCTGGATGAAATCGCCACGGAAACCATGGGACCTTATCACATGACGGGATGTTTCGGATGTCAGGTTCACTGCCGGGCCCAATACCGGATCCCTTCCGGGCCTTATGCAGGCAAATACGATGAAGGTCCGGAATACACCTCTTTGGGTGCCTTCGGCTCCGAACCGGGATGCACTTCTGCCGAAACCGTTTTAACCGGCAATTACCTGGTGGACCAGTTCGGCATGGACAACCTGGAGACCGGCTCAATAATCGCCTGGGCCATGGAGCTTTATGAAGAAGGGATCCTTACTGACAAGCATACCGACGGAATAGACCTGCGATTCGGAAACGACAAGGCCCTGCTGAAGATGGTCGAGCGCATCTGCTACCGAAAAGGGTGGCTGGGAGACACCCTGGCCGACGGCGGCATTCCGGCTGCGGAAAAGATCGGAAAAAATTCCTTTGACTATCTGATCCAGGTCAAGGGTATGAACAATCTCCACTCCGACGAACGTGCCACCCCGGCCTTGGCCCTCAATATCGCCACGGCATCCCGGGGGAGCGACCATCTGCGCAGCCGTCCCGCCATCGACCTGTATCATTTGCCGGAAGAAGTCTTAAGAAAGATCTACAGTTCCCCGGTTCCGTATAACGGCCCCCTGAGCTCGGAACACACATCTTACGAAGGCAAGGCATGGATGGTCTTCTGGCAGGAAAATTGTTACATGGCCGTGGATTGTCTCGGGATCTGCAAATATCATACGACCTTCCTCGGCGCCACACTTCCCAATTTCGAAGACTGGCCCAAGGTCATCTACTACAACACAGGCATCGAAGTCACTCCGGAAGAACTCTGGACCGTCGCTGAAAGATGCAACATGATCGAGCGCATGTTCAATATACGGGAGGGGTTGACCCGAAACGACCTTAAAAAAGGGGATACCTTGAATCACCGCTACTTCGACGAGCCCTGTAAAAGAGGCGCGCCGGACGTCATCGGCATGTGCATCGACCGGGAAAAATTCGATAAGATGATCGACGAGTTTTACGAATACAAAGGTTTGGATAAAAACGGAAAACCCAAAGCGGCGACACTTAAACGCCTGGGGCTTGATAACGAGCCCTCCCGGCAGCTTTAAGCCAACCTGACAGATTGAAAAGGAGGAAGGTTCATGGAAACCTTGGGCAAAGTTTTGATGATCGATTACGAGAAATGCACGGGATGCCGGCTTTGCGAGCTTGTCTGCACCGTCAAGCACGACGGCATTTCCAACCCGATGCGCAGCCGCATCCGAGTCATGAAGTGGGAGTCCGAAGGCCTTTACATCCCCATGTCTTGCCAGCAGTGCCAGGATGCGCCCTGTATGAAAGCGTGCCCGGTAAAGGCTATCTCGATGAACGCATGTTTGGGACGAGTGGAGGTCGACTATGATGTCTGCATCGGGTGCCGGACCTGCGTTTCCGTCTGCCCCTTCGGGGCCATGAGTTTCAATACCGTCGATCGGAAAGTATTCAAATGCGATCTGTGCGACGGCGATCCCCAGTGTGTCCGATTCTGTGAGGTGAAGGCTTTAACTTACGTGGATGCCGGAGATGTCAGCCTGATAAAGAAAAAAACCGCCGCCCACCGTATTTCTGTCGCCGGTAAGGAAGCAGTTTCTGCGTACGCGGCCCTCTAACCGGCCGGGTTTTTATCATCCTCCGGCAAGCATCAGGGCGATGTGGATCACATCTCCGTTCTTGACCGGTTTTTTCAGTTCGTCGGGATAGGCGCTTTCCATATTCACATAGATTTCGATAGTGTTTTTAATGCGTCCCTTCCTATCGAAAAGAATAGCCTTCATCTGGGGGTATTGTTGGATGAGACGATCAAGACACTGACCCACGGTTTTCCCTTCCACAGAAACCCGCTCCGCTCCTCCGGCAAATTGCCGATGCGTCTTATGAATAGCGATATCGATACTCACGCTTAACTCCTTTCATCTGGGGGACGCGCAATGCTCACAATTAGGATTCCTGTGGATCTTGAACTCGGATGCAGTCATGGTCAAACCGTCGATGGTCAGCATTCGGTCGGTCAGCAACCGACCGGCACCCACCAGGTACTTGATCACCTCGCAGGCCTGAATGGCCCCGATCATAGCCGGCGCCGTCCCGAGAACTGGGAATATCTCTCTTTCCACCGGCCCGCGATAGAGGCATCTTAAACAAGCCGTTTTTCCAGGCAGGACGGTCATCGCTCTTCCTTCGAAGCCATGGACGGCTCCGTGAAAAAAAGGAATGTGCATTTTCACCGCCGCCTCGTTAAGGATATATCGGGCCGGCATATTGTCCATGGCATCGACAACTCCATCCACTCCTGAGGCAAGATCCAGGATGTTGTCTCTTGAAATGGTCGCATGCATCACTTCCACGTCGATATCCGGGTTGAGTGCCTGGAGCTTTTCGGATGCGGAATCCGCTTTTTTTCGGCCGATATCCTTTTGCCAGTGGAGAATCTGCCGGTTCAGATTGCTCATCTCCACCGTGTCGCAGTCCAAGATACGGATCCGTCCGATCCCGGCAGCCGCCAGACAGTTCAAAACAGTGGAACCGATCCCACCGGCTCCGGCAACCAGGATACAGGCGGATTTGAGCTTTTCCTGACCGCCTTCTCTGATCTCTTCCATGAGGATTTGACGGCCGTATCTCTTTTTTTCGCTATCTGTCAGCACTTGCTGCCAATCCCCTTTAAATTCTCATCCGGGTTTCTGAGGGTTTTCAAAAAGCTGGGAAGAGAATTCCCGATGCAGATACTATAAAGTGAAACTCCCCGCCTTAAAAGGTGGGGAGTTTCACTTTACCGCATCAATAACCATGGCGCAATGAAACAAAAAATGTTTTTGGAATCGACGCTCTGGTGTCGTTTCTTTGAGTTGCCTCTCTTTCTCTGTTGTGCTATAGATACTCATTCACTATTTTCCTCGATGATTTTCGTTAAACTTTTATTTCTATTCAAACGGAGGAAGTATCCAATGGGCAAAGGGGATCAGCGCAGCAAAAGGGGAAAAGTTTTTCGGGGTACTTTCGGCAAAACGAGACCTAAAAAGCCTAAAAAGGCTGTCAAGACCGCCGAATCCAAGTAATCATGCCCCGTGGCCTCGGTTAGCCTTAAACCTCAGAGGGAGAAATCCCTTCTGCGGAAGCATCCATGGGTCTTTTCCGGGGCGATCCGGGACGTTTCCGAGGCAGCAGCTCCTGGAGAGACGGTGGACATTCTGTCTTCGGACGGAACCTGGCTTGCCAGGGGCGCTTTTTCTCCACATTCCCAGATTATCGTTCGTGTGTGGACGTTCGATCCGGCAGAGACCGTCTCTCCTGTTTTTTTCTCAAAACGCATTCAAACTGCCGTTTCTTTGAGACACACGATCCCGTCCCTCTCCGGTTGTGACGCCTACCGTCTGATCAACGCCGAGTCGGACGGCCTCCCGGGAATCGTGGTGGACCGATATGGTCCTGTTCTGGTATGTCAGTTCCTCACCGTCGGCGCCGAATTCTGGAAAGAGATCATCATCAAAGAATTGGCCCGACAAATCCCTGTGAGGGGCATCTATGAACGCTCGGACGTAAATGCGCGCCTCAAGGAAAATTTAAAAAAAAGAACCGGGCTCCTCTACGGCGACATTCCTTCGGAACCCCTGAAAATCCGGGAGGGGTCCGCGGCTTTTTTAGTTGATATCCGACAGGGACAAAAAACAGGCTTTTATTTGGACCAGAGGGAAAACCGGACTGCCTTGGCCGATTATACCCTGGGAAAGGACGTTCTGAACGGTTTTTCCTACACCGGAGGTTTCGGTATCTGGGCCATGGTTGGGGGTGCGTCCTCAGTCCTCAACATCGATTCCTCCGAATCCGCCATCGATCTTGCACGCCGAAATGCCGAGTTAAACGGCTTTTCAGAAAATCAGGTGAAAAACACGAAAGCGGATGTCTTTTCAGCCCTGCGACAGATTCGTGAGTCGGGTCGCCGTTTCGATGTGGTGGTACTGGATCCCCCAAAGTTCGCCGACTCCAGGGCTCATCTGGATAGAGCCTGCAGGGGATACAAGGACATCAACAGGCTCGGCTTGGGGCTTCTGCGGGAAGGAGGACTCCTGATGACCTTTTCCTGCTCGGCCCATGTTTTACCCGAACTCTTCCAAAAAGTTGTGGCCGACGCAGCGCTGGACGCCGGCCGACCGGGAGTCATTCTCCATCGGTTCGGCCAGTCCGCCGATCACCCGGTCTCATTGAGTTTTCCGGAAGGAACCTATCTGAAAGGACTCTTAATCAAAGTATAAGCCGACATCCCGCAAAGGACTGCTACGGCATTGACATGCCGCGCCTCTTTTCATAGGATATGCAAAGGCTCGGAAGCCCATGAAAGAATCCTGTCGACCGGGTTAACGCCTGAAAAAAATGAGGAGGATGATATGCACGATTTGGCGATGCTGGAAGGGAAAAAAGTCCTCCTCGTGGATGATGAACCGGATATACTCGATATGCTTTCGGAAGAACTTGAGATGTGTGAGCTATACCGGGCCCGTGATTTCGAGTCCGCAAAGCAAATCATGGAAAAGGAGCGCTTCGATTGTGTGGTCCTCGATATCATGGGGGTACAAGGATATGAGCTCCTCCAAATCGCCACATCGTTTAAAATCCCCGCCGTGATGCTGACGGCCCACGCCCTGAGCCCGGAAAACTTCATCCGGTCCATCCGGTCCGGAGCGCATTGCTATGTCCCCAAAGACAAGATCATCGATATCTGCTTTTTCGTATGGGATGCCATCCGGGCCCACAAGCAGCAAGAAAAGGAGCCTAGCCAGTGGTTCGAAAAGCTTAAGTCCTTTTTTAAGAAAAAATTCGGACGGAATTGGACCGAAGCGCATGATCCGAACCGAAAGCCGGAAAAGCCGCCAGGATCCTGAAGGGCTTTGCCTCAAAGAAGCAGGACATATGACCGAATATTGAAATCATCCCGGCACAAAACCTATAAACACTGATCAAAGGAGGAGGTTATGAAGAAATTCTTAAAGACCGTCTGTTTTTTGACGGCCCTATTGCTGATGGTTGCATCCGGAAGCGGTTTCGCCAAAGAGGGGATTCAAACCCAGACCCACAACACGCTCACCGGTATAGAAGTGGACCTGCTATCGATAGAGACCCGTAACAACGTACTGACCGTAAAATTTAAAGTTAGAAATACGGGCAAGGAAAAACAATCCATGAAGTTTAACTTTTTCGACTGCTATGTTTTGGATGAAATCAACCAAAAAAAGTATTTTGCCCTGAAAGATGCAGACGGTATGTTTATTGGTGGACCCTTTTACGACAACGACAAGGGGGGACGCTTTTGGTTTGATATTGCAGCCGGCAAACCCATGGGAATCTGGATAAAATTTCCGGAACCGACCGGACAACCGAAAAGCATCACTCTGTCGATACCGGATCTTGCCCCCTTCGAAGAGGTTTCCCTTGGAAAATAGCAGACCTGGAAAACAATATTGCCGGATTGGGATATTTTTGTTGAGCATCTGGGTGATCCTCGGAATGCTGCAGGGGTTTGCATCCGATGCAGGGGCCGTTGAAGATGGAGCGGATCCGATCATCCCGAGTGCGGCCCATGAAAAAGCCGTAGCCGCATTGAAGACGATGGGACCCGACCGGGGGGCAAAGCCGATCAGTTCCCGAAGTGTTGCCATACTGGGTATCCCTTCAAAGAAAATCATCGCCGGCGTCTCTGACCTTAAAACGATACTCAAAGACCTGGGAGCAAAGGAGACTCCGACCGAGTTTCAGATCGAGCTTTCGGGGGATGTCCTGTTTGACTTCGATAAAACGGATATCCTGCCGGATGCCGAAGCAATCCTGATGAAGGTGGTCGGAGTCATTCTGGCAAGTAAAAGCCCGACGGTGATTATCTCCGGTCATACGGATGCCAAAGGCTCCGAGGATTACAATCTGAAGCTTTCCAAGCGCCGGGCGGATTCCGTTAAAGCTTGGCTCGTCTCAAAAGGAGGCATCCAATCAGAAATCATTCAGACCGCAGGCTTCGGCAAGGCCAGGCCTATTGCCCCCAACGCCCGACCCGATGGATCCGATGACCCTCAAGGACGCCAAAAGAATCGACGTGTGGAGATTAAGATCAGCAAAGGATAGCGTCGGCTAATTCAGGAAAAAATCCCACCCATACAAAAAAGTAGGGGGGTGCATCCTTAAAGGGTGGTTTTTTTCAATGCATGGATGAAAAGCGCCTTAATACCTGAGGGCTTTCACCAGGGAATAAAACCGAGTTGAATTCCGCACGGATTCGGGCTAATTTATATCCAGGTTCCCTTTTAAAAATACCGATGCCCTGATTTACGGAGTCTGCTATGAAACCATTTTTTTTATGGATGCTTCTTTTCTTTTTGCTTCTCTTTCCTCCCCTGACAATTTCAGCTGAAACCCCTATCAGCGATGCGACCTCCGAATGTCTGGATTGCCATGCATCGCTTCACCCCGGCATCGTTGCCGAATGGAAAAAAAGCCGGCACGCCCAGGTGACGCCCGGCGCCGCCGCTTCGGTCCAGGGTTTGTCCAGGAAAGTATCCAGCGAGTCTGTCCCGGATGCGCTCAAGACGACATCCGTGGGTTGCGCAGAGTGTCACGGTCTTAGGTCCGATGCCCATAAGGACAGCTTCGAACACAATGGTCATACAATTCACGTGGTGGTCAGCCCGCAAGACTGCAGGACCTGCCATTCGGTCGAAGCCGAGCAGTACTCTAAAAACCTCATGTCGCATGCTTATGCCAATCTTGCTGAAAACGCATTGTATCAGAAACTCGAACTGAGCATCCTCGGTCAACCCACTTTCATCAAAGATCGGATCCGGCATGAAAGACCCGATGCCGTCACCCGGGAAGAAGCCTGCTATTACTGCCACGGCACCCGCCTATCGTTGGAAGGAACCGAGAAACGGACAACGGATCTGGCCGGCGAACTCGAATTTCCCATCATTCGGGGATGGCCCAACCAGGGTGTCGGCCGGATCAATCTCGACGGCAGCAAAGGGGCTTGCTCGGCATGCCACACCCGTCACCTCTTTTCCATCGCAACGGCGCGAAAGCCCTATACCTGCAAGGAATGCCATGTGGGACCCGACGTGCCGGCCTTCAAGGTTTATGAAGCAAGCAAGCACGGCAGCTTATTTTCATCCCATGGGTCGTCGTGGGAATTTACCAACGTCCCATGGACCATCGGCAAAGATTTCACGGCACCCACCTGCGCGGCCTGCCACGTCAGTCTTCTGGTCAATCAAGACGGTACAGTGGTCTCCGAACGTTCCCACCAGATGAGCGACCGTCTTCCCTGGCGGCTTTTTGGTCTGATCTATGCGCATCCTCACCCTAAAGGTCCGGACACCACGAGCATTCGAAACAAGGAAGGGCTCCCACTCCCCACCGATCTCAACGGGGAATTCGCATCAGCGCACCTCATCGACGAAAAGGAACGCCTCCATCGCACGGAAACCATGCAGGCAGCCTGTTTGAACTGTCATGACAGATCCTGGGTCAATGGATTCTGGAACCGGTTGGAAAATACGGTGTCCAAAACCAACTCGGATACGCGGGTGGCCACGCAACTGATGGAGAAAATTTGGGAAACAGGGCTGGCTGACGGGAAAGAAAATCCTTTCGACGAGGCGATTGAAAAAAAATGGAGCGACACCTGGCTATTTTACGCCAACACCATTCGCTTTGCCTCGGCCATGGGGGGCGGGGGTGATTACGCCGTCTTTGCGGATGGCCGTTACATGATGGCAAAGTCCCTGGCGGAACTGGCTGACTGGTGGGCGTTTCGTCGGCACCCTATCCTTGTTGCGCCTCAAAAATAGCCTTCTGTCTGATGCAGAATGCGATTTCATCGGGCAAAGCGATGGCCTGAAGGGACCCTTGCTTGCTTACTGCATGAGAAACTCAGCAGGCTGGATGCCGATGCTGGAGGGAGGGATACTAGAATGGATCCGTTTAACTGCTGCTTTTTCCCCTTTTTCCGGTTCATCAAGATTCAGGATTTCTCCTTTGCGGTATCCGCCCGCTTCATCTTTGACCAGTAGAAGAACCCGCTGTCCTGGTTTTTTGGAGGCAGGGTTAATCCCCATCGAGATCCCCATTTCTCCGGTGTTTAGCTTCACGACGCTCCCCGCCGGAAAAGGACCCATCATGCAGATGAATACCTTTAGAAGAATTGGATCAAACTGCCGGTTCAGTCGATTCCACATGAAGCAAACCGCCTCGTTGGGCATCAGGCTTCTGACACGATAGGCGCGGTGGGACGTCACTGCGTCATAGGTATCCACGATGCTCAAAATCCGTCCGAAAAGTGTGACGTTTTGAGTTAAACGGGTTTTTGGATATCCGGTCAGATCCATTTTCAGGTGATGTTCGAAGGGACCCAGAGCGATCCTCGATTTCATTCCAGAGGGTGCCCGTAGCCTGAGAATACGAATGACGCCCATGAGAGGATGCTGCCGCATGATTTCCCATTCCTCGGGTGCAAGCCTTCCGGGTTTGTGGAGGATATCCGTGGAGACGTCCAGCTTACCCAGATCATGAAACATGCCGCAGATGCCTAACTGCTCCAGAAGGATGTGTGAGAGACCGATCCTCCTGCCAACGCACATAGCCAGCAACGCCACATTGATCGAATGGGTATAGGTATAATCGTCATAGTCCCGGATGGAAGCCATGCAGTGCATCAGAGATTCGTCTTCCATGACCAATTCGACCATATTCTGAGCCAGCCGCCTGGCTTTCCGGATTCCGACCGTGGATTGTGCGGATATTTTTTGTGAAACCTCTTTGACCACATCCAGTGCGCGTTTGTAATTTTGACGGGCCTTCTGTTTACGGAGCAAATCCCGATCTAAATCGGCATCCGAGGGTGTTTTAGCTTCTTCTTTGGATAGAGGCTCTTCGACCTCCTGTATCATTTCAACCCAATCGATCTTTCGGGTAAAAAGCTGATCTTCAAGCCATGCCGCCGGTTCCTCCTGACTGATGGACTCGTTCAACAGACGCGCCAGAAGGACGAATTCTCCGCGGGGTGCATTTGCAACCTTTGTGAGAAAACGGATCCCCGAAAGGTCTCTTTCTTGAAAAAAATCAAGCCACGCGCTGATGAAGGCGAACGTCTCGCGGCGATAAGAAAGCTTTTCTCCTTGGAGGAAAAGCCTTCCTCTCCAGATGAGGATCTCCAGATCACTCCCTTTGGCAAGGCTTCCGGCTAGGGTCATAAACTTGGACACCGCTTCATGCACCATCTGGTTGTTGTCTTTGTAAATCCCGATGGTATGGACCATCCGATAAAAGGTCCGGATGAGTTCTTCGCCCAAAATATTCGTGTCCTGCAACTGGTGTCCTTTTCGGGTTATTTCCCTTTTTGGATATTCAGCAAGCGCTTTCTGGCAGCAGAGAATTTTATCATTGCACAGTCCGGTCTTTCAAAGCCTCCGCTACCGCACGCCGTATCCCGAGAATACGGCTCCGGCCTGCCTTTTCGAGAGACTCCCTCGCTTCCTGAGTCCCGATCGCCTTAAGCGCCAGGATGGCCCCCTGAAAACGGCTTTTCTTGCGAAACAGATCCGTCCACTTTTGTTTCGTCAATATCTGATCGAGAAATGGGATGGATCGGGAGGATCCGCAAAATCCCAATGCTTTAAAACACGCCAAGACATGCGCATGGTCTGCCTGCATCGGGCTGTCGGTTTTCAGATACCTCAGCATCAAGTCCTCAAAGACCGTTTTCCGGAAACGCACCATAAAACCCAGGATCAGGCGTCGGATAGCTTCGTCTTCGTCTTCGATGAGGGGAAAGACTTTGCTGATGTTTTCCGCATCCCGGCGCAGCAAGGCCGTCACCGCCTCCCGACGAACCGCCGGATAGGGGTGACGAAGCAGATCTTCCAAAATGGTATCAATCTTCGAATCGTGAAGGCGGCCCAGAATAGAAACCAATCGTTGAATCCGGGTCGCTTCCGCACTTTCCAACATCGCCTCCAGGGGTCGGAAGTCCCGGGACGCGAGTGCTTCAATCACTTCCGTAATCATCTGCCTGAGCCCAAAATCCATGTTCGGAGTGATCAACCCGCAAAGCGTTGGGATCGCATCGGGGGTTAGCAGCAGCAACATCTTTTTAATAGATTTCAGCTGCTGCTGGGGGGCTTCCAATAGTCTTTTCTCCAATGCATCTAAAACCGGAGAACTCGACACCTGCTTAAAAAACGCCTCGGTTAGGGCCTGGTGTTCAGGGGGTAGGTCAGGATTCCGCCGGTCGGCTTCGCCGACTTCATTAAGCAGTGTGGAAGCAGTATCCCATTCACCTCGCTCGATAAGGCCCTGGAACACACTTTTGAAGGTATCCAGGACAACTTCAAAATCTTTCGTTTCATGGATTTCCAGAAGGCTGTCGAAAAGGGCATTCAAAAAATCGTTCAGAGATTCTTTTTTTTCCTCCTGAGTCACCCAGCTAAAAAGGAGCTCCGACTCCTCCGGCTTCAGCTCCACGGCCTCCGGTTCGATGGGATTCATCCACTCCGGCAAGTTTAAATCCGACCCGAAAGTTGACCGTTTTGCATCCGCACCCGTCCCTTGCCCCCTGTCGAAGGGATCCGGCACGGCGTCAACCGGCCCAGGGTCGCCAACGGTGCCTTCCGAATCGGCCGTACCGCTTTTCAGGTTCTTGCCGATCGAAAAGGCCCCCAGATCCATTTCCGACTCGGATCCCCAAAAAACATCGGAAACAACATATCGAATATGGGGGAGCTGGGCATCCCAGAGGGCGGTCACCAAATCTCCCTCAGGCTCATCCGCAAGGATCCAATGGCGATCCAAAATCCCGAAAAAGGCTTCCAGTTCTGTCTCCTCGATGCCTTCACTGAACTCCAGTGTCTGGATACCGTCCCGGAAAAATATAAAGGGGAGATTTCCCTGCTCCGCCGGCGCGGAATAGATCGTTTCGCCCTGAAAGACCAGACGATCCTTACCGATTTCAAAAGAAAGAACCTTATGGTCTTTAAGATACCCATTCAGGTCTTCATAGACGCGTCCAACGGCCTTGCTCAGCTTGTCATGTCCTTCAGGATAAAGGGAATGGTTTTTGATCGCGCGCAGCAAACTCCCGAGAACATTTTGGACTCCCTGGCGCGCCCCCTGCATGGTCGAGTGGGCTGTTTGGTTCATTCGATTGCCCCTGCATGAATTGAAAAAGATCCGGTCTCGATTCGGAGATCACATTTGCCATACGGTAACCCCGGACCGCTTGACATCCGTCGCATTTGGAATGCATACGGAATATCCGCCTGATCTGGATATCTTTATTTTGTTAGATTATCATCTAAAAAATAATATTTCAACTCCTTAAAAATAGCGCTAACGGCATTGATGCCGGAAATGATCCTGAGCGACGTTCCAGAGAGTTTTATTTATCATAGCATGAATAGATTTTCAGGGGAGATTCAATGAAAAAGCATCCAAAACAGTTGAAAATGAACCTCAATATATCGCATCCCTGACTCCGCGTTCATCTAGGAAAAGGTCATAATCCCATCAGGTTTTTCTCTTTTTCTTTTTCCTTGACATTTTGCATATATAGTTGATAAGAGAATACCCTATGTTTCAAACCTTTCTAAAAATGATACACTTTGAAAAGAGATGCTCGAAAAACAATACTGGAAATGGAGCGGCATGAATGGTTCCATCTACAATACCAAAGAATTCATGCAAGAAGGCCTTTGACATATCCATAGATCTTGGAGCGTTCTCGATTGAAGAGCTGCAAAGATAATCTCGAGATTAAAATAGTATCAAATAGAAACGAGAAGGCGTGCTCTGCTTTACCACCTCGTCTGATCGATTTTTTTTCAGAACCGCCGGCTTGTTTTTTTTCTTTATTTCTGTTAAAATGGTGACCATTAAGTGATTGAGATGGGACTTGCGGTTTCCATAAAGACTGCTGAAAACCGGGAAAAAGGAGGAGCAATGAAGGCCTTGCATGTGAAGAGAATTCCAATGACAATGATAAGTCCGATTCTTTTCTGTTTTTTGTGCTTTTTAACACTCGCACGATCCGTGGATGCCCAGACAAAAACCGTGAATGATGAAACAACTGTTGCTATCGGCCTTAACGTTCCCTTAACAGGCTCTTATTCAGACCAGGGGAAAGATGAGCAGATGGCTTATGAACTGGCCATCGAGAAAATCAATAGTGCGGGCGGGGTGTTGGGGAAAAAGATCGTGCCGGTCCTCCGAGACACGAAAACGAATGCAAAAGTGGCTAAAGAGAATGCGATCGAATTAATTGAAAAGCATGGTATTGTCATGCTGACAGGGGGATCCAGTAGCGCAGAGGCTGTTGCCCAGAGTGCAGTATGCCAGGAGCGCGGCATTATCTTCATGGCGGCCCTGACCCATTCCGATGCCACGACCGGCTTCGATACGAACCCCTCGGGTTTTACGGTGCAAACGGCCCACAGGAATACCTTTCGATGGTATTTCAATGCATGGATGACCGGAAAAGCACTGGCTCCCTTTCTGGTGCAAAGAATGAAAAAAGGGTCTTCTTATTTTTATATCACTTCGGACTACACGTGGGGGCATTCGCTGGAGAAATCCACAAGATGGGTAACGGAATTGGCAGGATCGGATACGGTCGGCTCCGTCCTGACACCCCTTGGACAAACAGATTATTCATCCGAACTAACGAAGGCCCAAAAGGCAAATCCGGATGTTCTTGTCTTGGTGCTTTTCGGCAATGACGTGGTCAAAGCCTTGCAGCAGGCTAATGCAATGGGATTGAAAAATAAGATGAAAATTGTAGTGCCGCTCATGGAGTTGGGCATGGCCCATGGTGCCGGGTTTGATGCCATGGCGGGAGTGCTTGCAACCAAGAACTGGTATTGGGGATTACAGGATCGCTTCCCGGGCACCAAGCAATTTGTAGATGCCTTCAGGAGCAAATATGGGAAACCACCGGGATCTTCCGCAGCCTGTGCATGGGTTGCTATTCATGAATGGGTTGCAGCCGTCAAAAGGGCCAATACCTTTGCCGCAAACAAAATCGTCCCCGAATTGGAAGGCCATAAATTTACTTTACTCAAGGATGAGGAGCAATGGCGGGATTGGGACCACCAGGTGATCAGCTCTGTCTTTATCGTAGAAGGAAAATCAAAAGGCGAAGCAAAAGATGAATGGGACCTGTTTAAGATCATCGGAGAGAAAAAAGGCATCGAAGTCATGCAATCCCGTGAAGAAAATCCGGTGACTCTGGAACCTCTTCCCAAGCAATAAATTTTTAGAAGTTTCACTCTTTTGAAGGAGGTTCAAAAATGATTGTTATCTGTGAAGAATGCGGAAGGAAGTATCGGATTAGCCCTGAAAAGATACAAGGGAATGTGGCCAAGTTCAAATGTAAATCCTGCGGACATATTATTACTGTAGAAAAGTCGGGGGAAGACTCTACGGCGACTGCTGCATTTGAAACTGGATTGGGCAAGATCGAAGCGCCGGCTCCCGCTCCCATCGCCCCAGCCGCGGCCGAACGGGCTGCCCCTTCAATAGAATCAAAAAGGCCGGCGACCGATTTTGCAGCCGATAATGCCCCATCCCCTGCAAAAAAGGCACTCGGTTTGCGCGTCAAAATGTTCCTGCTTTTCTTCCTGGTTCCCATCCTCCTTATTATTGGAGCCAGTCTCCTCTATCTCTGGCAACTGAACCAACTGTCCGCTCTTATTAAAGGTGAGAGTACAAAGATCGTCTCCAAATTGGCCGAGGATGGAGTAGCGAGCATCTCCCGCTCCGTGGCCTCTCAGGTCAAGATCTTTCTCCAGGCTCATCCGGGGTTACAGCCCGCGGACTTTAACGATGATCTGAATTTCAAGCGGATAGCCGTTCAGAAGGTCGGAATGACCGGTTTTACGTTTTTATACCAGGCACCACCGGCAGAACAGAAAGAAGCCGGGGAGTGGATTGTTCGTACCCATGTGAATCCCAGGATTGTCGGAATGGACATGGGTAAAAATAAACAGCAGCTGGAAATTTCGGATCCTCTGTGGAAAATATACACCGGTGTCATGGGTCAACGCGAATCAAGGGGATTTTACAAGGAAAAGGATCCTGCAGGTCAGATGAAAGACCGGTTTTTGATCTGCTCACCGATCGAGGGAACTCCTTATATCGCTGCGGCAACAACCGATCTGGAAGAGTTTACACGCGAATTAAAATTGCTGGAAACGCGTGCCGATAAGCGTGCGCAAACGACACGGAATATCGTTCTTATTATTTTAGGCGCCACCGTCGTTCTCATCGGAATCATCGTTGCCTTGTATGGTACCCTGCTTGTTTCAAGAATCCGTAATCTGACCGATGTTGCGGAGCGGATCAGCGTAGGAGACCTGGATGCGCAAGTCAGCTCGAAAACGGCTGACGAAATCGGAGACCTGGCAGATGCCGTCGGCCGTATGCAAGACAGTATCCGAATCTCTATTGAGAGATTGCGACGAAGGCGTTAGGAACTGCTATTAAATTGAAGATTCCCTGCAGGAGGTTGCAGGGAATCTTCAATAATGCGAAAAGTTTTTCCCGCCTGAGTGCCAAAGCGTCACCAATAAGATTATTCGCCGGATGGGTTTAACACGGCAGAGCAGATCTGGTTTTTGCCCGCCTTTTTAGCCTTATACATCAAGGCATCCGCCGCGCTGAGCAGGTCCTCGACTCCTTGTGGCATTTTTTCGAAAGTTGCAACCCCGATACTAAATGTTACCGGGAATCTCCTGCTCTCTGTCAGATCCATAAGAAGCCCTTTCAGTTTTCGGGATATGGCCATTGCTGCAATCTCGCCTGTCTCTCCCAGTAGGACACAAAATTCATCCCCTCCCAGACGGGCCACAACATCGACCACCCGGACATTTCTCTTCAGTATATCTGCCGCTTCGTATAAGAAGCGATCTCCTGCAGCATGTCCGAATCGATCGTTGAGGGTCTTAAAATTGTCGACATCGAAGTAAATGACGGAAACCGGCGTTTGGTTGCGACGAGCCTTTTCCATCTCCCTCTTTACCAACTCGGAAAATCCCCTTCGGTTCGCTACTTCGGTTAAAGAATCACTCCGGGCCAGAGTCTTTTGATCCTCAAGAGCGAGTTTGAGCTTCTCGGCGATAAAAGTGACAAACAAAAATACAACGAGTCGAAACGTTTCATTGATAAAAGGGATATATGGGTTTGAGAAGCCATCAAGCACCTTAAGATCGGCCCACAGCCATATTAAAGCGCTGCAGAGCGAAACCAACATCCCAGCAACCCGGCCCAGATGCCACACCGCTACTAAAATCGGCAGCAGATAAAATACGGACAGCGCAAGATCCGGCGCCGTCAGAAGCCGGATCCAGGTGATGGTGAAAGTGGCTCCGACACATAAGCTAAAAAGGAGAAGTTTATGAATTATCGCCGGCCTGGCGGTGTCGTCCTTCTTTTTCATAAACAACCTTCTGAAGCGGATAGTGCCGACGCAAACCTTGCCTCATCGAGCGCTTCTCTTCTGCAGGTCTTCACAAGCGCTCCGGTAGACCCAATCTTTCGGAAAATCCTTTTTGATATTAAATGATGAAATCCGGAAAGATCTTTCGGGTGGGGATATTCATGCATGAATTTGTGGTATTGATGACCACCGGCGAGCAGTCAAATGAAATCTCATTTTTCTTTTTTTTCTGACAAGGTCTCAACGATACTTTCAAGGCTGTAACCAGCATCATCTATGTTCGTTATCACATCTTCAAGATTATAAAGTGCATCTTTTTCCGACTGATCGGACTTCAAAGGCATGGGTGATGAATTTTCTGATTGGATCGCTTCCGGTTTTTTGGTAAAATATTGATAAACAAGTTGGGCAAGATCCTGATCATCATGAGATTCCTGTCCGGAAGAACCCTGCAAATGATTCTTTAACATATCGTCTTTATGGCCTTTTTCAGTCACTTACCGATTCTCATGCCGGATGCACTAATTCACAAATGGAATAGCGATGGATTATTCTTGAATCAAAGAGCGTCTCGACCGGCAAATTTTTTCTTTGAATGAAAAATAGTCAACTCTTGAATGGTGAAACGAATCGGGTTATATTTCACCGGTCAGAATGTCGAGCCGCTGTTTTGCCTCGATATCCATAGGGTCTATTTATCACCTGAAGCGGTGTCTCCGGCTTGCGAATAGTGCTTGTAAAGAGTCAATGAATTGTTTAGTGCAATACACCTTTAAAAAGGCGATGACCCTTATTCTTATCTTCTTTGCCGCTTTTTAATCTGATTTGCTTCTAAGCTAAATTCTATTTTTCTTTAATGCCGTCGATCATTTTTATCTTTATCGTATCGATAGTCTGCGATAAAAATTTTTCGGCAACCTCAATGATTGCCTTTTTTACAGCTTCATCCAATTTTTTTTCAACGGTTTCTTTTATAATCTGTTCTACTTGTTCTTTGTCGACTTGGAAGGTCTCCATCGCTTTTATCTTTTCTTTTTCTTCAAGCTCCACCGCACCCGGTG
>PCSF01000172.1:0-4493 GCA_002771315.1 Desulfobacterales bacterium CG23_combo_of_CG06-09_8_20_14_all_52_9
CGTATGACCCGGGGCGAAGCCAAGGCGATCATCGAGAGGGAAGGGGGAAAGGTGGGAAGTGCGGTCACCCGGGGGACCGATTTTCTTGTCGCAGGGAACGCCCCGGGATCCAAACTCATGCGAGCCCGAGAAATGGGCATTCGGATTATCGGGGAAGCCGAGTTTTATCAAATGCTCGATGGCCGGTGAGGTGCCTCCATTTCAATGCTTCCGGAAGGTAAAGGAGGGGGGAGTCGTGGAAGATAAAGTGAGGGCCCATGCCGTGATCAATGGGCGCGTGCAGGGTGTCTTTTTTCGCATGGAAACACACAAGGCCGCCCTGCGGCATCATGTGAACGGTTGGGTGAAAAACAACCGGGACGGTACGGTGGAGGCGGTTTTCGAAGGGGAGAAAGCCAATGTGGAGGCCGTCTTGTCGTGGTGCGGGCACGGTCCGCCCCGTGCCCGGGTTGAACAGGTGAAGATGGAATGGGAACCATTTTCCGGAAAATATTTAAATTTTAGCATCCGGTATTAAAGTACCGATCCTTTAAATAAAAAGGCGACTGATAGAAGGAGTCCATTCCCGTCAGCCGCCTTTTGCTTTGAATGTCTGGGGATTGTGTTACATCATTTCTTTGAGTTTCTTGCCGGCCTTGAACTTGACAACGGTGCTGGCTTTGATCTTGATGGGTTCTCCGGTCTGAGGGTTTCTCCCTTTGCGGGCTTTGCGCTTGGACTTGTAAAAAGTGCCGAAGCCGACCAGCGTCACTTTCCCATCCTTTTTCTTCAGTGTCTTGGTAACGTTGGCGATAAAAGACTCGAGGGCCGCTGTGGCCGCAACTTTGGAAACGCCAGCATCCTTTGCCATTTGTTCCACCAGTTCTGCCTTTGTCATAGTCTTTCCCCCTTTTTGTGGTTTGACGTCACGCCAGCCGAAATTTTCTTTGAGGCTTAGCCAACCTTTTCGATGATGTCAACACAATTTGTTCATTTTTGGTAAAAAAGGCGATATTTAAGTTTAAGGCGATTCCCGTGGATACTGCATTCAGGGGATCGGCTCCTTGAAGATTCAATCTCCGAGAGGATCGGCGGGAGATGCTGTTTTAGAATCTGAAAAGGCTCTCTTCCTAAAATAAAGCATCGACAAACAACGCCGGATCAAACTCCTGAAGGTCTTCAATACCCTCCCCGACGCCGATATACTTTATGGGAATCCTGAGCGCATCGTAGATGCCAACCACAATCCCACCCCTGGCAGTGCCGTCCAATTTGGTCAGCGCGATGCCGGTCACATCGAGGGCTTCATGAAATAAGGTGGCCTGGGAAACGGCGTTTTGGCCGGTAGTGGCGTCCAATACCAAAAGGATTTCATGGGGAGTTCCGGGCAACCGCTTGGCGACGGTGCGCCGAATTTTTTTAAGCTCCTCCATGAGGTTGATCTTCGTATGGATCCGGCCTGCCGTATCGATGATGACGGTATCCGTGCCCCTGGCCAATGCGGCTTCCAAGGCGTCGTAGGCCACTGCGGCAGGATCGGAATTTTCCTTGTGTTTGACCAGTTCCGCACCGGCCCGGCTTGCCCAGACTTCCAGCTGTTCGATGGCTGCCGCCCGGAAGGTGTCAGACGCTGCGATTAAAACCGACTCCCCCTTTGCCCGTCTTTTTGCGGCAACTTTCCCGATGGTGGTGGTTTTGCCCACACCGTTGACGCCCACCACCAGGATGACGTGGGGTTTTCCCGTAGATTTCCGATGCACATTGTCTTGGGACTCGAACACCTTGTTGAGCTCTTCTTTGAGCAGCGTCTTCAGGGATTCGGCATCCGTGAGGCGCTCCGCCTCATGGGAGATCCTTTCGATGAGTGATGTGGCGGTTTTGACCCCGATATCTGCGGTGATCAGGAGCTCTTCCAAATGCTCAATATCCGATGCGTCGATCTTCTTCTTCCCGGTAAACAGCTTGTCGATATCGGTGGTAAGGATTTGCCGGGTTTTGGTAAGACCTTTCTTGAGGCGCTGGAACAAACTCGATCGAGGGGTGTTTTCAGGCTGGCTATCGTTTTCAGGGATAGAAGCGTCCTTGTTTTCAGATTCTTTTTTTTTGCTAAACCAACCCATCGCGGTCATTCATCCGGTTAAAGCGTACTTTTCAGGAGGTCGCCTTTGTCAGATTGACGGAGACAATTTTAGAAATTCCTTTTTGTTCCATGGTTATTCCAAAAAGGGTGTCGGCGAATTCCATGCTCTTCTTATTGTGGGTGATTAAAATGATCTGGGATTTTTCCCCGATGATTTTAAGGAGATTATTGAAGCGATGGACATTGACGTCATCCAGAGGTGCGTCGATTTCATCCATCAGGCAAAAGGAAGCCGGCTTGAGGAGGAAGATGGAAAAGATCAGGGCGATGGCCGAAAGTGCTTTCTCACCTCCGGATAAGAGGCTCATCCGGGTGACCCTTTTCCCGGGCGGATGAATCATGAACTCCACGCCGGTCTCCAGTACATCATCCGGTTCGGTCATCATCAGTTCCGCCGTACCCCCTTCGAACAGGCGGGGGAATACCTCTTTGAGCTTTTCGTTGATGGCATGGAAGGTGGTCAGGAACCTTTCCCGGGTGATCTGGTTGATCTTCTTGATCACCTTGTGGAGATCTTCCACGGCCTTTGTGAGATCGTCTTTTTGTGTCGTCAGGAAATCATAACGAGACTGGAGTTCTTCGTATTCTTTGAGGGCTCCCATGTTGACGTCACCGATCCGCTCGATACGCTTTTTCAGGCTGGCCAGCGCTTCCCTCAAGGCTTCCGTGGGCTCCGGAGGTGCCCCCGGGGAATCTTCCTGTGTGAGATCTTCAATTTCCTTTAAAAGGATTTCAAAGGGTGTCTGGTATCGCTCCTGAAGGTGGTTGATCAGGTTATCCCGCTTGATCTGGTGTTCACTCTGTTCCAGGGCCAGCAGTCGGATCTGTTCCATGAGAGATTCACGCTCCTTCTGGATATCAATTGCGGCCCCTTCGTTTTCCTTAAGCCGTTCTTCAATGGCCCTGTAGTCTGCTTCACTCTTTTCAACCACCGCCTCGATGGTACGGACATCCTCGTAGATCGTCTTTAGGTTCTCTTCCCATTCGGTTTTGGCTTGGTTGAGGTGAGTGATCTGTCCGGTCTTGCTCTGGATCTGGGCCGACAGGTCTTCGAGGCGGCGGCACCCCTCATCCTGGTAGATCTTGAGACGGTTGAGAGTCTGAGTGCTGCTTTCCCTCTTGGCGGAAAGGGCGGTCAGGTTCAGCTTGAGATCCACCACCTCCTGGCCCGTGCGTTCCATTTCATCGGAGCGGCTCCGGATCCGACCCGTCATTTCGTCACACTCCAGGCGAGCATGCCGCAGGGTTTCTCCCAGGTCTTCCAGCTCTTTTCGAAACCGGGCGATATCCGCATCGATGTCTTCGGCTTCCCCCAGGATCTGTTCTTCTTCCAGATCGAGGATCTCCAGATGCCGCTTGGCATGCTTGAGGTCTTCGGCGAGAATATAGTTTGCTTTTTCCGCCTCGGTCTGTTTCCGGGATAGGGCGGCCTGGGACTCGATCATCTGCTGGAGGCGGGTTTCGACCTCCCGGACTTCCGATTCCATTTTTTTGAGCGCGTCGCGGGCGGAGCCCAAACGTTCCTCAAGGCCGGTGAGATGTATGGCCAGGGATTTGAGTTCGTGTTTCTTGGCAAGAATCCCGGAAAGTTGCTCTCCGGATCCCCCCACGAGGATGCCCCGGGGAGTAATAAGATCCCCATCTATCGTGACGATGGTTGCCTGGATGCCGTTTTGCTTCCAGAGTTTTATCGCGTCGGACAGGGTTTCCGCCACCAGCGTGGTACCCAGAAGGGCTTCGGCTACCGGGGCATATCCTTCCCGGACCGTTACGTGGTTGAGAAGGCGACCGGGGTGATCGGTCGGGACCGAACCGACGGGGGGGTGAGGTTTGATGGACTTTACGGGAATGATGCCGCTTCGCCCCGTTCCGGTGGTCTTCAGGTAAGCGATGAGGCTTTCACCGGCATCTTGATTTTCTACAAGGACATACTGGAGGGCTTCCCCAAGGGCGGCTTCCGCGGCGGTTTCATAGGATAGCTCAGGCTCGAAGATATCCGCCGAAAGGCCCAGAATGGCGCGGGTCGCGGGCGTAGTATCATGGCCGGAAGCCTCGTCTCGGGCCTTCAGGAGCGCGCGAACCCCTTCCTTATACCACTCGTAATTGTCCTCCATCTTTTTAAGGGCGCTGTAACGGGAACGGATTTCATTTCGTTCCATTTCCAGGGTCTGGGTCTGTTTCACCTGACGGCTCAAATGCGCTTTCTGATCGTTGAGTGATTCCCGGAGCCGGGTGACGGACTCACCGAGATTTTGAATTTCGGCAATAACAGCTTCGAGGATCTCCTGGGCTCGGGATTTTTTCCCGGAAAGTTCTGCTACGGTTTTGGCCGTGGTCTCTTTTTCGGACCGAATCCGGTCCAGACGGCGATGGA
>PCSF01000172.1:4586-5191 GCA_002771315.1 Desulfobacterales bacterium CG23_combo_of_CG06-09_8_20_14_all_52_9
GGTCCTGTTTTTCACGGTCCAGTGCTTCCCGTTTTTGCTGCAGTGCGGTCTGTTTTTGGGCGACGACGTTCCTGAGATCATCGATTTCCTTCTGGTAACGGGTGGCGTCACTTTCCGCGCCGGAGATCTCGGTGACGATTTGGGTGATCTTTCCCTGTTCTTCCCGGTGGCTGTTTTCGAGGTTCACGATTTCATCGGAAAGGCGCCGGGTGTCTTGAGAAGAGTGGGCGATGTCGTTTTCAATCTTGTCGACGGTCCGCTGGGCCTCGAAAGCCCGGGTTTTTTCGGCGGAGATTTCCTCGTTTTTTTGCATCCGTTTGAGCTTGATCTCCTCGGCCAATGCATTCAAACGTTGCAGCCGGGATGATTGTTCCAGGTCCTGGTTCTGAAAGCCCCTGAGGAGTTCTTCGATTTCCTGAATTTTCTGGGTGTATTGGACGTGTTCCCGCAACGCGATCCGGACATCGAAAATCCGGGCGCGGCTTTTCAGTTTTTTAAGCAGTTCTGCCTTCTTGGCCTGGCGCTTGAGTGCCGCCATATGCCGTTTAACCTCGGAAAGGATATCCAGGATTCGCAACAAATTATTGTTGGTGCCTTCCAGCTTC
>PCSF01000172.1:5247-5395 GCA_002771315.1 Desulfobacterales bacterium CG23_combo_of_CG06-09_8_20_14_all_52_9
GAATATCCGCCGTTCCTCGGGGCCGGCATCAGTGATGGCGCTGATTTTCCCCTGCTGGATGACCGCATAGGTCCTCGCCCCCATCCCGGCCCCTAAAAACAGGTTGTGAACGTCCTTGAGGCGGCAAGGCTGCTTGTTGAGAAAGTAA
>PCSF01000172.1:5447-16905 GCA_002771315.1 Desulfobacterales bacterium CG23_combo_of_CG06-09_8_20_14_all_52_9
CCTTGAATTCTTCCGGAGCCGAACCATTGTCGTTGAGAAGTGTCAGAGAAACTTCCGCCATACCCAGGGGGGGCTTTCCGTTGGCTCCGGAAAAGATGATGTCTTCCATGGTCTTGCCCCTGAGCTGCTTGACGCTTTGCTCCCCCATGACCCAACGCAACGCATCCACGATGTTGCTCTTTCCGCATCCGTTGGGGCCCACGATAGCGGATATCCCGGTCGGGAAGGAGATGGCGGTCTTTTCGAGGAAGGATTTAAACCCGGTTACCTCAATTCTTTTAAGCTTCATCGGGTCCTCCGCATTCCTTTCATCAAACGTCAAATCACCCCTTGAAGGTGAAGGTGGCCACTATCAACCTCTTGCGGCGCACCGGCTTTTCCTCAATGAAACTGGATATCAAGGAAAGAAAGGGTTGTAAAGAAAAAAACACAAGAAGGGGTATGTTTTTAAGGAATGGACACAAGATATAGGGAAGGAGGAACGGTTTGAGGACTCCACGGTCTTATAAAATCTGACTTAAAAAGAGCCGCGTGCGCTCATGTTCGGGATTTTTAAAGAAATGTTCCGGCGTTCCTTCTTCCACGATGGCTCCCTCGTCCATGAAAAGGACTCGGTCGGCTACTTCACGGGCAAACCCCATTTCGTGGGTGACCACGACCATGGTCATCCCTTCACGGGCCAGGGTTTTCATGACGTCGAGCACCTCCCCGATCATTTCCGGATCCAGGGCGGAGGTGGGCTCGTCAAAGAGCATGATTTTCGGATCCATGGCCAGGGCCCGGGCGATGGCCACACGCTGCTGCTGACCGCCGGAAAGCTGATCCGGATATCCGTTGGCCTTCTCCCCGATACCCACTTTTTTCAAAAGCATCATGGCTTTTTCAAAGGCCTGAGCCTTGGAGCGTTTCCGGACCACGACCTGGGCCAAAGTCACGTTTTCGAGAACCGTTTTGTGAGGGAAGAGGTTGAACGATTGGAAAACCATGCCGACCTCGGCACGAACCTTGTTGATATCGGTCTTGGGATTTAGGATGTCGATGCCGTCGATGAGGATATGTCCGCTATCGGCGGCTTCCAGATGGTTGAGGCACCTTAAAAATGTGCTTTTTCCAGACCCGGAAGGGCCGATGACCACCACCACCTCTCCTTGCTCGATTTTAACGGTAACATCCACCAGTGCTCGAACCGCATGGGGGGAAAGGAAGGTCTTATGGACGTTGCGGACGTCGATCATGTGATCAGTTGCCTCCTTTCCAGGTATTGTAAGAACATGGAAAGCGTGAAGGTCAGAAAGAGATAGAGGAGGGCGCACAAAAACCAAAGTTCGAAGGGCTGCAGACTGGTGGTCACCACTTCACGGGTGGCTTTGGTCAGCTCCCGTATGGCGATAATGCCCAGAAGTGACGAGTCCTTGATGAGGCTGATGAACTGTCCGGCCAGGGGAGGGAGGATCCGTCGCAACGCCTGGGGCAAAATGACGTGGAGCATGGACTGGGCGGAGGTCATCCCCAGGGAGCGGGAGGCTTCTGTCTGGCCCCGGTGGATCGACTGAATTCCCGCACGGACGATCTCTGCCACATAGGCGCCTGCAAAGCAGGCCAGCGCCGCCACCCCGAACCACAGGGGCGGGATCTGTATCAGCCCATGCCTGGCCAGGATCGTGTTGATGAGGGTGCCCAAAACAAAATACCAGATGAAGATCTGGACCAGAAGCGGGGATCCGCGGATCAGCTCGATGTAGGTGATGGCCAGCCACTTGAAAGCCGGATTTTTAGATATTCTGGCAAGCCCCCCGAAGAGGCCGATGATCACCCCGAAGATGATGGCGATTAAGCTCACCTTCAAAGTCAGCCAGAGACCTTCCATCAAAATCCCCACGCGCCAGCGGGGATAGGCGCCCAGCACGTCGCCAGGATAGATGAAGTCGCCTTCACGGACTCGAAGGGCTTTTGCGGGAACCGGATAAGTTTCTTTTATATCGCCTTCCTTAACCTCCACCAAGACGAGATCTTCCTTCATCGTAATACGGTGAACGGTTCCTTGGATCTGCGCCCGGACTTCTACCTGTTCTTTAAAGAGAAAATATTGCGGAATGCGGTACCATCGCCACACATAGTCGATCTTCAGGGTGGCGTAGTACAAGGAATAGGCGACGCCTATCACGATGAAGAAAAAAACCCCCACCCAGACATAGTAACCGGTGTTTTTTGGAGTTCCGTCTGAAGTGGGGGTTCCCATGGGCATATCTTTATGTACGGTTCAAGGACTCGCGCTTTTTATACATTAGCGGCCTCCGGTTTTACCTGATCCCTCAGCCCCTATTGTACGTCCTTCAGCCACTGGTTGCTCTTGATCCACTTGTTGTAGATTTGATCGTACCGACCGTCGTTTTTCACCTGTTTTAAGAAGTTGTTGAGCCAGTTCATGAAATCGGGATCCCCTTTTCGGATCGCCCATGCCAGCGGTTCATAGGTGAAGGGCTTGTCTAAAAAAATCAGCTTCCCGACCCCCTGCTGGGCCATGAAAACGGCGCAGTAGGGCAGGTCATAGACAAAGGCATCGGCCTTGCCGTTGACCACTTCCAGCGCTGCCTCGGGCTCGGTCTCGAAGGATTTGTATTTGGCCTTGGGGATCATCCGTTTCACGGCCTGTTCGCCGGTGGTCCCCAGCTTGGAAGTCACGATGAAGTCGGCCTTGTTCAGATCGTTGTAGTTTTTGATTTTGGCTTCGTGCTTCTTGGCGATGAGGATGGTCTGCCCGACGATAATATAGGGATCGGCGAAATTGATCTTAAGGTTGCGCTCCTGCGTCACCGTCATTCCGCTCATGATGATGTCAAACTTTTCCGTGATCAAAGCCGGGATGATGCCGTCCCAGGCGGTGTTCACCGGAGTGAACTTGACACCCATGGCCTTGGCCATCTCTTTGGCCATATCGATGTCGAATCCGACAAAATCCCCTTTTTTATCGGTCATTTCAAAGGGCATGTACCCCGCCTCGAATCCGACGCGAAGCTCCCCCTTCTGCAAAATTTGCTCCAGGGTCGATTTTTTCGCCAGTTCGATGTCCGCTCCAAAAGATGTACCCGCAAAAAAGATACCCGCAAAAAGAACCAATGCCCATTTACCAAAAACGCCTTTTCTCATAGAAATCCTCCTTTTGTTTTTAAAGAGTATCTGCCTATCCGGATTGGCCGCTTGGGATACTCGGCTGTCAGTAGGATTTTCCTTCATGCAAAAGCTCGGAGATCACCATCTGCCTGCCGCATTTGGGGCACTTGGGAATCTCTTCTTGGGGGAGGTAGATGATTTCGGTATGCCTGCACTCGGGGCATACCACCTCGACGGGTTCCGACTTGTTTCGCATGGAGCGTCCTTTTCAGATTCCAAAAATCTGTATCATAACCGTGCTGTTTGGCAAGCGTTTTTTCACCTGCAACTGCGCAGTTCGATGCTTGACATCGGCCGGCAGCCGTCGATAAAATGCACCTGTAATCATTGAAATCATTTTTTCATTCAAACGATGCCAGGACCTGCGAGTCAAACAGGCTCAAAAGCGGGCCCTAGGCGGATGACCCTTCAACCCTATGAACGGGAGGTCCCTATGACCGGGAAATCGCACATGGATGGAACAACCCTCTTGAAAAAGAAAGCAGTGGGGCGGATCGTCAGCAGCATCAACGCAGAGCTTGTCACCCGGAGAAGCTTTCGCCCCCCTAAGTGCCGCGCCTTTACACATCCGTTTGCGGCACTTGAAGAAGACCATCGATATCGGTTTCATATCCATGAAGAAGCGAAAAAAAGGCTTTCCCGGATCATCGATAACCGCGTGCAGCGAATCGTGGGAATCGAGGACGCCGATGCTTCATTTCGTGAAAAATACTGCCGGAAGCGAAATATCGGCATCGTATTTTCCGGCGGTCCGGCACCCGGCGGACACAATGTCATCGCCGGGATTTTCGATGCCGCCATGGGAGCCAACCCTGAAAACCGCGTCTACGGCTTTTTGCTCGGGCCCGACGGCGTCATCGAAAACGAGGCCGTCGAATTGACCGCCGATGTGGTGGACGCGCACCGGAATCTGGGGGGGTTCACCATGATCAAGACGGGCCGAACCAAAATCGACACCAAGGAGAAGGTGTCCCTGTCGAGAAAAACTTGCAAGGATCTGGCGCTGGATGCTCTCGTCATTGTCGGAGGGGATGACTCCAACACCAATGCCGCTTTCCTTGCCCAGGAGATGATGGAAGACGGGGTCCAGGTCATCGGTGTGCCGAAAACCATCGACGGCGACATCCAGGTGAGGGATGAGGACGGGAATGTGCTCTGCGCCATGTCTTTCGGGTTTCATACGGCCGCCCGGGCCTTTGCTGCAGAAGTCAGCAACCTATGTACCGATTCCAGTTCCGATGTGAAGTACTGGCATGTCTGCAAGGTCATGGGACGGGTCGCCAGTCATCTGGCACTGGAAGTGGCCCTTCAGACTCATGCCAATATGACTCTTATCGGTGAGGACCTGGCCGACTACATCGACAAAGAGCGCCTGATTCGGAGCGATTACAAGGATGACAACGCGTACGGCATTACCCTCAGGCACCTTTCCCGTGTGATTTGCGATGGGATCATCCGTCGGGCTGCGGTGGGGAAGAATTACGGCGTCCTCGTCATTCCGGAAGGGATCCTGGAGTTCATCAATGAGATCCAGATCTTTATCATCAAACTCAATACCATCATTGCCGATTACAACCGGACTCACGATACGGATTTCCATAGTTCGTTTCCCATCCTTGAGGAGAAACTGGAATACTTGAGGGGCCTTGCCCGGCGATCCCGGGAGGAAGGGACTTTCAGTGTATGGAATTCCCGGGATGACGACCTGTTCGCCGATGTTCCTGAATTTTTCCAGGAAGGTCTTTTAATAGAGCGGGACAGCCACGGGAATTTCCAGTTTTCCCAGGTGGAGACTGAAAAGGTGATCATCGGGCTGGTCAAGGACTACCTAAAAATTCTCAGGGAAAAAGGGGAATACAAGGTCGGGATCGAAAGACGCTATTATCGAAAGACCCTCCAAGCGGCAGGACTTGACCCGGATCGCTTCGGTCCTGTGCTGTTCAGAAATTATGATGCCGGAAATTTTCTCCTTGTGGAAAAAGAGATCTTTTCCCAAAAAACCCTCCGCCAGGTCTTCGAGAGGGAGAAGCTTCTCTCTGAAAAGGAGGATGTCCCCAAGGCGATCCGGAAAATCTTCGACAAATCGGTACCGAAGTTTAAAACCCAGCTTCACTTCTATGGGTACGACGGCCGGGGGACCGACCCGACTCGGTTCGATTGTATTTATACCTATAATCTGGGGCTGACGGTATTCACCCTCATCGCCAACGGCGCCACAGGACAAATGGCGGCCATCAAGAACCTGGAGCAAAAATTTTCCAAATGGGAACCCATCGGCATTCCCATCGCACCCCTCATGAACATGGAGGAGCGGGGGGGGAAACTGAGTCTGGTATTGGAAAAAAGCCTGGTGGACTTGCAGTCGCCGGCCTTCCAGGTCGTCAAAGCCTTACGCGAAAACTGGCTCGGTGCTGTGGAGGATCCGGACGACTACAGACGGCCCGGGCCCATCCGGTTTTCCGGAAAGAGCGAAGAAGACCGCCCCATGACCCTGGCCCTTAACGCGATTTCAGGCTGACCCCAAGGCCACTCGCCCAAAGAATGAAAAATTCATGAAATATTCGGGTTAAACCGGCGCCCAGGGTTCGGCGGCGTCGGGCTCTTCGATGACCACCGGGTCCTTAAGCAATAGATCGATGGCTGCCCGAGCTGAGGCTGCGGTCCCAGGGAAAACCTCGCCCAGGGCGGCCACATGCCTTAAATTGTCCACGGTTCGCAGGATCAGCATGGCCAGATCTCCTTCCGACATGCCGGTTTTTTTCAAGATTGCCTCCCAGGATTGACCTACGGCCCATAGATAAAGTGTAAAGGCGGGGGTCATCAGAAAGGGATTTACGAAAAACCGGCTTTTCGCCATCTTTTTGACGAAAGGTGAAAGGCCTTCGGCGATCGCGGCAAATGCTTTCTGTAGCCGTCGGGGCACATCGCTTTTAACGAAATCCCCTTCGTTTTCTCCTTCGAAGACAAAGGCGGCCATGAGGGCGGCCAGAAGGGCAGGATCCTTTTCAGGAAAAAGGTTCAGCCGGGATCCTTCCGCGATCAAAAGCGGCTGATCCACTCGAAGCTGGGATGCCCACACGCCGTCGTCGGTGAGTGCACCTTCCCGCGTCACATAGCCCGTCTCCTGGAGAAAGGTCAAATGGCGTATGAAGTCCTGCCAGAGGTGCCTGGAAGGGTCAATATAGGAGGTGCTTCCCTGCCTAGTCCCGTTTCTCATGGTCATCTGGTAGGCGACTAAGGATTTGGCCAATAGCTCCTCGATCTGGTCAGGGGTGTGGGACAAGAGCAGGTTGAGAACCATGGAAAAATTAATCCGGATCTGACTGATCACATCCGTGGGCGCCTGACTGAAGAGTTCGGCGATGAGGCGCAGGTCCATGAATTTTCCCGGAATGGCCACGGCGAATCCGATCCGATCCATCCCTCGTCTGCCGGCCCGCCCCGTCATCTGGTGAAGTTCCGTGGGAGTCATAGGGAGAAATTCTGTCCCGTTAAACCGGTCCGAATTCAGAAAGACAACGGTTCGTGCAGGGAAGTTGACCCCGGCGGCAACGGTGGAGGTGGCGAACACGGCGTCCAGAAGCCCTTCCGTCATCATCCGTTCCACCACCAGCTTCCAGGCCGGAAGCTGTCCGCTGTGATGGGAACCCACCGCCAGATGCTTCAATTGCGAAAGCTGCCGGTGTCTGGCGATACGCGGGCTTGCGGTGCAAAGCTCTTCAATCTTTCGGCTGATGTCCGTCTTGCGAATTTTATCCCGGACGACATTATCCGCGCAAAGAGCGAGAGCCAGGTCACAGTCGGAGCGCGATTTTAGAAAAAAAATGGCCGGAAGGAGGTTGAATTTCCTTAATACATGAAGGATGGTGCCGAAGGGGGGAAGTCGGTTGGGCGGGGCCAGCCTCGGAGGATGCGGTGTCCCGGCGTATTCGGCAACTTTTTTATGGAGACGGCTCTTTTTCTTGGACCTGGGGCCTGTCTCCGACAACAGGGGGAAAAGCATCCCGGAAGGGTGGAAGAATAAGGGGTAAAGAGGGACTGGTCGCTTACTCTCCTGAACGACCACACACTTTTTGGATCGGATGGCGGAAAGCCATCCGGCGATCTGCTCGGCGTTTCCCACGGTGGCCGAAAGCATCAAAATCGGGATGCGCGTCGGAAGATAAATCAATGTCTCTTCCCAGACGACCCCGCGATCTTCGTCGCCCAGGAAATGAGCCTCGTCCAGCACTACGAAATCGGCGTTCAGCGATTCTCCCCGGTGCATGGCGTCATAGAGCTGGTTGCGCAGAATCTCGGTGGTCCCAACGATGATTGGAGCATCCGGATTTTCTTTCCGGTCGCCGGTGAGAATTCCTACCTTTTCGGGGCCGAACAAGGCTGAAAATTCCACATACTTGGAGTTGGAGAGGGCTTTTAACGGTGAGGCGTACCATGAACGCCCCCCTTTTTTGATAAAGTAGGAGATGGTTTCCGTGGCGATCCAGGTTTTTCCGGCGCCGGTGGGAGCAGTAACCAGGCAATCGTAGCGGCGGATGGCGGAGACTGCTTCAAGCTGGAAAGGATCGGGTGTAAACGGTGTTTGTTCCGGAACGCCGATGGCCGTAAAAACCTTCTTGAGCTCTCCATCCGCTTCCGGCCGAATATGAAGCACCGCGCCCTTCTTTCGGGGCTCCCATCGGCGCTTTTCCGGGAATCGCTTCCGCTGGTACATTAAAGCTTGGCAATCATAGCTTGAACCAGTTGCTTTGCATCGGAGTCCACGTCAAAGGGTGATATGCCGTTGACATCCGCCTCCACCAAAGCTTCGTCGTAAGGGATAAACCCAAGGAACTCGAAATCGGGAAGGTTTTTTCTCAAGAAGCGCTCGTCTTTTTCACCTCTGACTTTGTTTCCCACCAGGGCCAACTGCGTGAGACCGATCTCTGATGCCAGTTGTCTGATGTGAACGGCCGTATCGATGCTGCGGCGTCCCGGTTCCACCACCACGATGAGCCTGTCCACCGCCTTTGCCGTGGAGCGACCCAGATGCTCGATGCCGGCTTCCATGTCCATGACGACGACCTCATCCCGCGCCAGGACGATATGCATCACAAGGTTCTTTAAAAGGGTACTCTCCGGACAGATACAGCCCGAGCCCCCTTTTTTCACGCCGCCCAGGCGCATCAGCTTGATATGGTCAAATTTTATCGAAAGGGAGTCCGGCAGATCGTCCACCTTGGGGTTTAGCTTGAAAAAGCCGCCGATGGTGCCTGGTTTTGCCCCGGTCCTTTCGAAGATGAGATCCTTCATCTCCGCAATGGGAGTAATTTTGTCCGCCCCGCTGATGCCCAAAGCTGACGCAAGATTGGCGTCCGGATCCGCATCGATGGCTAAAACATGTTTTCCCTGAAGGCTCAAAGACCGTATGAGCAAGGCGGCAAAAGTGGTCTTTCCCACACCGCCTTTTCCGCTGACAGCCAGTTTCATATCTTAATCCTTATGTTAACCTTTTGATTTGCGTCGCATTTTTGATGAAATCGTAAAAACTCGAAAATGCTCTCTTTCCGTCATTCCGGCGAAAGCCGGAAACCAGTATTTTCAAGCACTTATGAAACCCCTGGACCCCGTTTTCCAACGGGGTGACGACTTTTTACGAAGCCATCATTTTTGATCTTAAAATAATATAACACCCACAGGTTTATCCGGCAAGCCCTGTATTGAAAAGTATTGAAATCGTAAATGGATTGATTCATAATATGAATCAAAAAGATTCAGGAGGTGAATCATGGGTCAGATCACGCTACGAGGCCTGAGCCCGGATGTGGAAGAACAAATCCGTAAAAAAGCAAAGCAAGAAGGAAAGTCGATCAATAAGTTTATATCCGAAATCATCGGCAAAAATGAGCAACTTCAAAAAAGCAAAAAAAAGACGAAAGCCCACTCATTGAAAAGGCTTTCCGGTGGATGGAGCCGAGAGGAAGCGGATCAGTTTTTGAATTCCTTACAATTTCTTGAACCGGTCGATGAGGATTTGTGGAAATGAAACTGATGCTCGATACCAGCGCCTACGTGGGGTTTAAGCGCAACATCACTGCCATTGTCGAGAAAATAGTTGCGGCTGAATCCATCCTCATGTCGCCGGTGGTGCTGGGGGAACTCCTTTTCGGATTCCGATCCGGAAACCGAATGGAAAAAAATTTAAAAGACCTCGATGAATTCCTGAACCACGAGGTGGTATCTCTTGTCGAAATCGGGGCAATCACTGCAGACCGTTTTTCACGCATCGCTGCTATCTTAAAAAGCCAGGGAACGCCGATTCCCTCCAACGATATATGGATTGCTGCTCATGCCATGGAATACGGCGCCGAACTGATCACCTTGGATCACCATTTCGAAAAAATCCCAGGATTGGTTTATACACGTTTTCACCTCCCCCCAAAATTGATGGCATCGTAAAAAGGCAAAAATGCTCTCTTTCCGTCATTCCTGCGAAAGCCGGAATCCCGTGTTCTCAAGCACTTATGAAACCCCTGGACCCCGTTTTTCAACGGGGTGACGACTTTTTACGAAGCCATCATTTTTGACGAACTCGTAAAAACTCAAAATTGGGATGGCAAAGTAAAAAGTGAAAGTGGTTCATCCGGTTTTTGCGTACTTATGGGCTTGAAGGGTTGAAAATGAGGCATGGGATCAGTCTGGTTGCAGTCTCAGGGTTCATTTCGTCATTCCGGCGAAAGCCAAAATCCAGAGAAAGAGCCGATGCCCTGTGCATAAGCAGCCTGCTGTATACATCTTAGCAAGCAAAAGAAACGGCACTCTATACGTAGGTGTGACCTCAGATCTCCCGAAGAGGGTATGGGAACACAAAAACAATCTGGTGGAGGGATTTACCAAACGCTACCGTATCCACATCTTGGTTTGGTACGAGCTTCACAATAACATGGAATCTGCAATTTTGAGGGAGAAGAGAATAAAGGGATGGAAACGATCATGGAAACTGAGATTGATTGAAAGTATTAATCGTGATTGGCAGGACTTATACCATAGTATTGTCTGGTTGGATTCCGGCTTTCGCCCATTGGCATCAGCTTAAGGGGATTGCCGATGAGATCTATGAATTGGAAAGTATTTATCGTCATTCCGGCGAAAGCCGGAAACCAGTGTTCTCAAGCACTTATGAAACCCCTGGACCCCGTTTTTCAACGGGGTGACGACTTTTTACGAAGCCATCATTTTTGAGTGACCCCAAAGTTGTTCAAAGGGAGGAGAAATGAAAATCGGACGCAATGACCCGTGTCCCTGCGGGAGTGGGAAGAAGTTCAAAAAATGTTGTATGAATAAAACCGTTACGCCGACGGAAACGCTTCAATATCGGCGTTTATCTAAAGTGCTCGACAAGCTCATGCCGAGACTCATCAACTACGGGCTGTCGGTTTTCGGTGAAAAGGGCGCCAATTCTGCAATGACTGAGTTTCTCGGATGGCCCGATCCCGATGACATCCCGGATGAAGCGGCCATCGATCGGGCCGGTATGCTCTTTTGGCCCTGGTTTGTGTTCAACTGGGAGTACTACCCGTTGGAGGATGAGGAAGACGTGCTGGACGGTCCGGAAGAGACGACGATCGCCGAGCTTTTTTTAAAAACCAAAAGGATCGATTTGCAATCGTTGGAGGGGAAACTGATCCTGGCCGCAAATCGAAATCCTTACAGCTTCTTAGAGATTTTAGCCGTTCGGCCGGGTCAATCGGTTCAAGCAAGGGACATACTGACCGGTATTGAAATGGACATTCAGGAAAGCCTCGGATCTGAGGCTTTGGAAACGGGCGATATCCTGTTTGGAGGGGTGATCCGGGTGGATGATGTGGGTATGTTTTTAGGGCTGAGCGCCTTTGTCTTGCCGCCCGGTATAAAGCCGCGTTTGATCGCGCTTAGGCGTACGTTGTCTCGGGGCAGGGGAAAAGTTACGCATGATGACCTTTTCGAAGAGGATTTGGAAATCCGGCAGCTTTTTTGGGACATGGATCGTGACCTCCACAGGCTGCCGGAAATGAGAAATACCGACGGCGATCCCATGGAATTCCACAAATTGATCTACGATATCGATTCATCCGATCTTGCCGCTGAAACGCTTGCCTTTCTGTGTGTCACAGAGACCGTTGAAGAAATTCGAGAAATGGCAAAAAAAGATCAAGACGGAAAAATCCATCGAGTGGACTTCGATTGGAATCGGATAGGAAATCCTGTTCACAAGGGGATGCCCAATACGGTACTGGGCAAGATTGAGATCCACGGCAACCGTATGACG
>PCSF01000172.1:16949-17091 GCA_002771315.1 Desulfobacterales bacterium CG23_combo_of_CG06-09_8_20_14_all_52_9
AATCCGAAAACGCCTGGGCACAGCCGCCAGGCTTCGTCTGGATGAAATCACCGACATTGATGCGATGATGAAAGAAAGTGACAGTGACGACGTGCCGTTTGCCGAAAACACGCCTATAGCCCCTCCGGAGTTGCAGCAGCAC
>PCSF01000009.1:0-17228 GCA_002771315.1 Desulfobacterales bacterium CG23_combo_of_CG06-09_8_20_14_all_52_9
GGAGAGCACTTTATTTTGGCACCAGTATATACCAAAATCAACTTACCCACTCACTGTGAAAAAGAACCAAAAATATTCTCGCAAAAAAAGTGAAGGCATCCCAAACCAATCGAATAACGGGGATCCGGCCGCAGATGCTTTTTTAAAAAATCTGGACGTCGTCCGGGATCTTTCCGCGGCCATACTCACCGTCCTTGCAGCCGCCTCCCGGTACGCCACGAACTTTAATAACACGCCCATCACCTCGGATGGAACGCTTCCTGTGAAACTTTTCGGAAAAAGGCTCAACCTGAAGTGTCAGGCGGAAAAAAGGGGAGAAAGTAATCTTTTTTGATACCACGAGGATTTCCTCTGGAATCGAAAGGATAAGAAGGAGAAATCGGATGAGTCGTGTCAGCATCATCGGCGCCTACAACACGAAATTCGGGGCTTTTGTGGAAAAAGACCCACAGACCGGTGAGATCCGGGATACCAAGTCTTATTACGAATTGATGGTGGAAGCGGGACAAGGGGCCATTCAGGACGCCGGTCTTACACCTGAAGAAATTGACGGCATCTGGGTGGGGTCCTGCAGCCCCTCGCTTTTCCTGAACCAGGAACATGTGGCCCCTCTGAGCCTGGAGGTGGCCCCGGAAGCACTACGCTTCGTCCCCACCACGCGTACCGAAGGAGCCTGTGCATCCTCTTCGGTAGCACTCTATAACGCCCTTTTCGGAATCGAATCGGGCCGGTTTCGAAGGGTTCTCGTCATCGGCGTGGAAAAGATGAATCTGCTTTTAACCAAAGAAATGACCCATGTTCTGGCCTGTTCCTCTCATTGGCCTACTGAGGGTTCCAAGGGGATGACTTTTCCCGGGCTTTTTGCCGAGTACGCCAAGGGATACCAGGCTCACTGGAAACTTTCCGATGAGATGCGCCGAAAGATGTTCGCCGCTGTTTCGGCGCTGTGTTATAAAAATGGCATCCAAAATCCTCTGGCCCATTTTGGAAAAGGGGGCCCATCCGATAGATACGGACTCACCACGGCAGAAGCCATTTTGAATCTTCCCGACAGCGGAAAAGGCGGGAATCCTATGATTGCACCGCCGTTGAGGCTGCACGACTGCTCCCTGGTCACTGATGGAGCGGCCGCCGTTGTTTTAGCCCCCACAGTGGAGGCCCGATCGATCAGTTCACGGGTGGTGGAAATAGCAGGGATTGGGATGGCTACGGAGCGTCTTGCCGAAAACACGCGGCCCAATATGCACGAGCTGACGGCGGGGAAAATCTCTGTAAAACGATCCTTCGAGGAAGCCGGAATTTCCATTTCCGATGTGGATCTAGCCGAGGTCCACGATTGTTTTACCATTAACCAGATCCTGAGCGTCGAGGCCCTGGGCCTTTCCAGGGACGGTCGCGGAGGGTGGGATTTCATGGATGGCCGGTACACGCCGGAAGATGATTGTCCCGTCAATCTATCCGGGGGACTCAAGGCCAAGGGGCATCCCGTGGGGGCTACGGGGACATCCATGCACACGCTGATTTATAAACAGCTTGTCGGTGAACCCATCGGAATATCGCCGACAAAAGGGGAACCGGAGATCGGCGTCGTCTTCAACGTGGGAGGCTCCGCCGTCACCAACTGCACCACCGTCCTGCGCAGGCTGCGATAGCCGCCGCTAATCCAAAGAGTCGGTCGGGCAGCTTCATATCGCTCCCGTTTTCTTCATTTGAAAAATGCGTTTCAGATCGAAGGAAGCATTGATGCTTGCCGACAGGTAATGGAAGCGTTTCGTGTTTTGTCAGACAGTCGACGATCTTGGGAACCAACTCTTATTCTTCGGATGCAACGCCGCATAGATCACGGAAAAATTTTCTCCCATGCAGATCCCCATCAGGTTGAGGCAGCGATTTTTCCAAAGGAAGATAGGGCTCAAAGTTGACGAATTCGTAAAAAGTCGAAAATCAGATGGCAAAGTAAAAGGTTCAAGTTCAAGGCGTCGCGAATCCCGTGTGATGAGGCGTACTTATCGTACGTTGAAATCGCAACGGGATGAAGCGCAACGCAGAAATTGAACTTTTTACGAAGCCATCAAAGTTGACGAAGTTCGAAGCGCCTGTTGGCGCTTCTATTAAAGCCCGACATTCAGCGCCACGGACAGGGTGCTCTGTTTGCCGTTTTCGGTATCCACGGCATAGATGGGGCGGGCCAGCCCGGTGGTATGGCCGCAAAGCGCCCGGGTTAAAAGCGTTTTTCCTAGGGCGATGGGAGTACGAAACGCTTCGTTTCCAGGGGCCATTTCGCAATGAAAAAGATAGTAGGGCCGGATCCTAATGGATAAAAGTTTTTGGTGCAGCCGCCGAAGGGTGTCTTGGTCGTCGTTGATCCCTCGGAGCAAAACCGCCTGGTTGCCGACATTCACTCCCGATGAAAGGAGTTTGAAAATCGCTCTTGCCGTGTGCATCGTGATCTCTTTGGGATGGTTGCAATGGGTATTCACCCAGATGGGAACTCGGTGAAATCCACCGAGTATCCGGCAAAGGGGTGCGGTGATGCGCTGGGGAAAGACGATGGGGGTCCGTGTCCCGAAGCGGATCATTTCGATGTGGGGGATTTCCCGAAGCCGCCTCACCAGATGCTCGATTCTATCGTCCGACAAGATGAACGGGTCGCCTCCGGTGATCAGGACATCCCGGATATGATGGGCCGTTCGGATCCATCGAATCCCTTCCTCCACCTTGAGGGATAGAGGTTTCGTTTTTGTCATCACCAGCTCTTTCCGAAAACAAAAGCGGCAGTAACTTGCGCACCGGTCGGATACGATGAAGGCCACGCGGTCCGGGTATTTTTGAACGATACATTCAGGAGTCGAATTTCCGGGAAAAGCCGGTGGCAGTGTTTTTTTTGAAAGATCCCAAGAACGTAGCGCCCGGACTTCCGCTATGGATGGAATTACCTGCTTACGAATGGGGCAGTTCGGATTGGTTTTATCCATCAGCGATGCAAAATAGAGGGTGGTCCCCCATCGCGAATCGATGGCACGAAGGGCTGCTTCTTCTTGAGCGGATACGGTGACCAAGGCTTTCAGGTGCTTGATCGTGTTGACACGGTTTTTAAGTTGTTCGATCCAGGCTTCCATTTCGAACCTTCCTTCCCGTTCGGTTAAAACGGTGCTTCTTTTAGCACAAGAGTTTCAGCCTGCCAATTCCTTGTTTCTGTTGCGCTCTTGTCAAAAAAGATCCGATGGGCTAAATGCAGCAGAATGCCGGATGCCTCTTCACAGATCGTCGAAAGATCGCCCGCACTTTGCCGACTGGGGGCAAAAAACAAGATCCTCGGAATAAGGGCCCGAATGCTCCAGACCATTCGCCGTTTTTTTATTAAAAACGATTTTCTGGAAATTGAAACCCCTGTCCGCGTTCCCACATTGGCCCCGGAGTTCCATATTGATGCGGTGACTTCCGAGGGATGGTTTTTACAGACATCCCCGGAGCTTTGTATGAAGAGGATGCTTTGTGCCGGGTATGATCGCCTTTTCCAGATATGCCGCTGCTTTCGTAAGGGAGAAAGGGGAAGTCGCCACCTCCCGGAATTCACCCTCCTGGAGTGGTATGCCGCCGGTTGGGACCATTTGCGCCTGATGGATCAGTGTGAAGACTTAGTCCGGGTTGCGGCCAAAGAAGCGGGAAAAGGGGAGGTGCTTATTTACCAAGGTCAAACTATCCGGCTTGAAAAGCCGTGGCCGAAGATGACGGTGACCGAGGCCTTTGAACGGTTCGCATCCATTTCCCTTAAGCGGGCGCTTTCCGAAGGAAGATTCGAAGAGGTCCTCGCCTTTGAGATCGAGCCGCACTTAGGTTTTGAAAAGCCTATTTTTTTGCATCGCTATCCCGCATCTCTGGGCTCCTTGGCCCGATTGGATCCAAAGGACCCTTCCGTATCATTGCGGTTCGAACTCTATATCTGCGGAATCGAGCTTTGCAACGGATTCTTTGAATTGACGGATCCGGTGGAGCAGCGGCGCCGATTTGAAGCGGAGATGGCACAAAGGTTAAAGGCCGGAAAGACCGCATATCCGATGCCCGAGAAGTTCCTCAACGATTTGAAATGGATGCCCGAGTGCGCCGGAAACGCTCTTGGATTCGATCGCCTGGTCATGCTTTTGACCGATGCCCCGTCCGTGGATGCCGTAGTTGCTTTCTATCCGGAAGCCCTTTAAGGTTTTATCAGAAGATATCGCTTGTCCAAATCAAGGTCGCAATTGGGGATGAAAATAGGTATTGACATTTTCTTAAAAAAAAGTCTATTTTATAAGTAATTATCAAGCCTATCCTATTTGACCTGCGGTGCTATAACGCATGATAAGGGCATTAAAGGCCTCTCGGTAAAAAGACGTATCAGAAGTCGGGGAAGGTCCATGAAAAACGAACGGATCATGATCGTGGAAGATGACCAGATCCTTGCCGAACATGTTCGGTCTGGCCTGAATGATTGGGGGTATGTTGTCGATGCGATCGTAGAGGATGGGGAGGGGGCTGTCCGAGAGGCGGAAAGAAAAAAGCCCAATCTGGTTCTGATGGATATCCAATTGAAAGGAGCCATGAGCGGTATTACCGCATCCGAGATCATCTCGGGCCGGCTCAATATTCCGGTCGTATTTATCAGTGCCCCCGAGGATGAAGCCCTGGTGAAGAAAACGCGCCTTTCCGGAGCCCGCGGTTATCTTTTGAAACCCATCGACGACCGGATCCTTAAGATTACCGTGGAAAACGCCTTATACCGACACAAAATAGAAGAGGCCTTTTCCGAGAGTGAAAAACGATATCGTGGAATCATCGAGGGCATGGCGGAAGGCTATTACGAGGCAAACCTGGCGGGTTATCTGACGTTCATCAACGAGGCCATGGCTCAGATCGTGGGGCTGCCCAAAGAGCAATTGGTAGGCAAGAACAATCGTGACTTCATGGAGCCCAATACTGCAAAACTCGTCTATAAGAAATTCAACGAGGTCTATCGCACAGGGGATCCGGTAGAACAGTTTGCTTTTGAATTGAAGACAAAGGAGGGACGAAGCCGGTATCTGGAACTTTCCATCGGCCCTATAAAGAATCGTGAAAATAGGCCCATCGGTTTTCGGGGGATTGCGCGCGATATCACAGAAAAGCGAAAAACGGAGGTTTCGCTTATTGAAACGCGGAATTTTCTCCAAAATATCCTTAACAGTTCCATTGACGGTATTTGCACCACGGACATGAAGGGAAAGATCATCTTTGCCACCCCCAGCTTGCAGGAGATGCTCGGCTTTGATCAGAAGGAACTCATCGGAAAACGCGTGTATGATTTATACAAAAACGGAAAACAAGACGCCAAGCACATCATGGGGATTTTAACCCATCATGGGGGTCTTAAAAATCATGAGATGCAATTCGTGGCCAAAGACGGCAGGGAGCTTCACATCATGCTCTCGGCTTCCATGCTCAAAGAGAAAGCTGGAAATCCCATCGGAACGCTGGGCATTTTCAAAGACATCACAGAGAAAAAGCAGATGGAGGAACAGATCCTTCAAAGCCAGAAACACGAGTCCATCGGGGTTCTCGCCGGTGGAATCGCCCACGATTTCAACAACCTTTTGACGGCGGTGGTCGGCAACATCTCCCTGGCCAGGATGTATGCCAAGGCCGAGGGGAAACTGGCCCAGGTTTTAAACGAGGCGGATCGGGCCTGCGGCCAGGCCAAAGAACTCACGGAGCGGCTCCTCAACGTCTCTCCTGGAGATAAGCCGGTGAAAAAGGTGGACGCCATCGGAAGACTTATGCAGGACGTCACGGTGCTGGTGCTGTCAGGATCCACCGTCTCCAATGATTTCGATGTGCCGGCGGACCTATGGCTGGTGGAATATAATACCGACCAAATGAAGGAGGTGTTTGCCAATATAGTTCTAAACGCCGTGGAGTCCATGCCCAAGGGTGGACTTCTCCGGGTCAAAGGGCGAAATGTCCTGTTAGACCGAAAGAGGGTGGATACCAAAGAAGTCATTGCGGCCGGAAGATACGTGCAGCTTTCTTTTACCGATAACGGCGTCGGCATTCCGGAGGAAAATTTGCAAAAGATTTTTGATCCCTACTTCTCCACCAAGGAACAAGGGATTAAAAAAGGGACGGGTTTGGGGCTTACCACAGTCTATTCCATCATTAAAAAGCATGGAGGCCACATTCATATCGAGTCTAAAGAGGGATCCGGGACCACGGTTCATATCTTCCTCCCGGCCTATGGAATTCGGAAGCGGGGAGCGGAGGGGATCGTTAAGCTCGGCGAGGCCACGGAGCGGCCAAAAGGGAAAATCCTGCTGATGGACGACGAAGAAATCGTCCGTGAAGTGGTTGGGGAGATGCTTAAAGAGATGGGCTACACGGTGAAATTCGCCAAGGAAGGGAGCGAGGCTGTAGAACTTTACCATAAAGCCAAGGGAGCCGGTGCTCCGTTTGAGGCTGTCATTCTGGATGTGACGGTGAAAGCCGGCATGGGAGGCAAGGAGACCCTCAAATGCCTTTTAGAGATCGATCCTGACATCAAGGCCTTTGTATCGAGCGGCTATAGCAATGAGCCGATCATGCTGGAATATCAGAAATATGGTTTTATCGGCGCTATTGCCAAGCCCTTCAGCATCGAAACCCTCAAGGCAGCCATAGAAGAAAAGCTATAAAGCCAGGAGCCGCATTCTCAGAAGCGCCGGATCCCCCCTTATTTTTTCGATGACGCAACAAGAATGCAAAATAACCCCGACCCCAGAATCATGAACCCGGTGCCCACGGAGAAAGCTTGGCGTAACTGAAAAAAATCCATCGTCAACCCGGCCAGCACCGATCCTGTCAGCATCCCACCACTGTGGGCCATGGTCAAAAGCGCCATGACGGCTCCCATGGCCTTCACCTGGTTTCCTTTGAGGACCGCCATTCCCATCAGCGGCGGCATGGAGATTCCGCCTCCCAACCCGAAAAGAATGTTGGCGACAAAAAGATCCCAGAATCCGCCGGCAAACTGAAAGAGTATCAGCCCGCAGCAGGCGATCCCTCCTCCGGTCACTATCATTCCCTTACGATTCATCCGGTCGGCCAAATAGCCCATGGGCGTCTGGATGAGGCCGCTGAGAAATACTCCCAGCATGACCAGAACGCCGATGAGGGAACTCGAGACGGAAAACATTTTGGAAGCATAGATGGGCAGAAACGCCCAGATCACCCCGATGCAGGCGGTGTAAGAAAAACGAAATAAAAAGAGTCCGACCAGGTCCCGATCCGCCAAAAGCCGGCGCCACCCCGCCGTATTTTTATCAAAGGGCCGGATCGCCTCAGTTCGGGTGGGAGGGAGGAAAAGAAAGCTCAACAAAAAGGCGACAAGTGCCAGGGCGCCCATGATGAAAAAAGCGGCGTTCAGGCTCCACCGATCATGGATGTACCCCCCAAGGAGAGGCCCGATGCTCAGGCTTAAAAATATCGACATGTTGAATATGCCCATGGTAAACGCCTCTCTTCCGGGAGGAGCGATATCCCCCACGTAGGCTTGTACTACCGGCATGATCATGGCCGAGGCGATCCCCTGAAAAAACCGGATGCCGATAAGGGTAGGGATGTCCCGGGAAAAGGTAAACGCAACCGAGATGAGGGCGTAGGCCAAAAGACCGGCGGTGATAAACGGCTTTCGGCCTTTTTTATCTGAAAGGCGGCCGAAAAAAGGTAAAAAAAAAGTCCTGGAAAGAGAAAAGGCCCCGAAGATCAGCCCGATGTAAATCCCGCCCGCCCCCAGATCATGCGCGTAAACCGGCAAAAGCGGAACCACGATTCCGACACCGGTCACGGCGGCGAAAATGGACAAAAAGAGGGTGCCGAAGACCTTTTTATCCAGACCGGTCAAATCAATCGTCCCGATGCTCCGGCGGTGGGATTTCTTTCCTGATGGCGGACACGACGGATTCCACGATTTGACGGATTTCGGTCAAACGCGCTTCGGTTTCGGCCTCGAATCTTAATACCAGAACGGGTTGGGTGTTGGAGGCCCGTACTAGGCCCCAACCGTCGGGAAAAAGGACCCGGACGCCGTCGATATCGATAATTTGGTAGCGCTTCCGAAGATAATCGGTGACTTTTTCCACCACGGCAAATTTCAAATCGTCCGGGCATTCCACCCGGATTTCCGGTGTCGTGAAGGTCTTTGGGACATCCGCCAGCAGGGTGGAGATCTTCCGGTCGGAGGCGGAAAGGATTTCCAGAAGTCGGCATGAAGCATATATGGCGTCGTCGAACCCGAAATATCGGTCTTTGAAGAATATATGCCCGCTCATCTCGCCCGCCAATTCCGCTTTTTCCACCTTCATCTTGTGCTTGATGAGGGAATGCCCGGTTTTCCACATGATGGCCCGGCCCCCGTTTTTTTTAATGTCGTCGTAGAGGGTCTTGGAGCATTTCACCTCGGAGATGAAAGTGGCGCCGGGTTTCCTGGAAAGGATCTCCCTAGAAAAAAGGATCATGAGCTTATCCCCGTAAATGATGGTCCCGGTCTCGTCTACAATCCCGATCCGGTCGCTGTCTCCGTCGTAACCGATGCCCAATTCGAGATTTTTTTCTTGAACCAGCGCAATGAGGTCCTTGAGGTTTTTAGCAACGGTGGGGTCGGCTTCATGGTTGGGGAAAGTCCCGTCCATGTCGCAATAAAGGTCATGTACCTCGCAGCGGAGGGCCTTCAGGATAGGAAGGGCGACGACACCCCCGGTCCCGTTCCCTGCGTCCAGGCCCAACCGAAGCGGGCGTTTGAGGGCGATGTTGCCGATGACGAATTCCTGGTAAGACGGGATGACATCGATCTGGGATAACGTCCCTTGACCCGTTTCGAAGTCCTCCCTTTGAATGAGACCCAAGATCTTCTTCAGCTCTTCACCGTAAACAGAGTCGAGGTCCATACAAACCTTGAACCCGTTGTATTCCGGCGGATTGTGGCTGGCGGTGACCATGACCCCGCCTTCTTTTTTGAGATGTTGGATGGAAAAGTAGAATACAGGGGTCGGGCAGACCCCGATGTCGATGACATCACACCCCGTGGATCGCAGCCCTTCGATAACCCTCTCGGAATAGGCCTTGGAAGTCACCCGACAATCCCTCCCCACAGTGAGGCGCGATCGGCCATGTCGCTTCAGATAAGTCCCGGCTCCCTTACCGATCTGAACGATGTCATCATCGGAAAAATCCTTTCCGGTGATTCCCCGGATGTCGTATTCCCTGAAAATCAATGGGTTCATGTGTACCTTCCTTCTTTTTACCTGGTAAGAATCAAAACGAGGACCCCCACGACCCAGCAATACGGTGCGAAAACCGAAAGCCTTCCCTGATTCACGAACCGAAGCAGGATTTTCAGGGCAAAGAACCCGGTGACGGCAGCTGTGGCGGAGCTGAGCAGAAGCATCTTCAACGATACCGGAGATGGAGTCAAGGAAGAACTCAATTGCAGCAGGAGCGCGCCAAAAATGGCGGGAATCGACAGGAGAAAAGAAAAAGGGCCTGCCGTTTCTCTTTGAACGCCCAGAAGTAAAGCGGTAGAAATGGTTGTTCCGGAGCGGGAAAGCCCAGGAAGTATCGCCATCCCCTGGGACAATCCGATGATCAGGGCATCCCGGATCGTCATGGCCGCGACGGGGCGTCCGGGTGCGGTCACCCTTCGGGTCAGAAACAGGAGCAGCCCCGTTACCAGCAGCATGATCCCGGCGACTCGGGTCGTGCCGAAAAGTAAGTCGATTTGGGTGTGGAAAAAAAGTCCCAATACGGCTGTGGGAATGGTTCCGAATCCGATAAGGACAAGGATCCGAAAATCCGGATTCTGTTGAAACAGGGAGACGATTCCGCCGGCGTTTCTGACAAGAACGGGAAGCCGAATCAAGACAGATGCCAGTCTTTGAAGTTCCTTAAAGAAAACAACGAACACGGCAATAAGGGTACCCACATGAAGGCAGACATCCAAGAGGAGCTGGGGTTCCTTCATTCCGAAGACGTGCTGGAATAAAACAAGATGTCCGGAACTACTCACCGGTAAAAACTCGGTGAGCCCCTGGACGATGCCCAAGATAAAAATCTCTAAGGTCTCCACCGTTATCCTTTCACCACGGCCAAGGGCCTTAAGCGGGCGACCTTCTTCGAGAGGCCGGCTCCATGGACTACCTCCACCACCTTGGAAACGTCTTTATAGGCTTCGGGCATCTCTTCTCCCAGGGTTCCCCTCCCGCTCCATCGGACCAGGATCCCCTGGTCCTCGAGTTCCCGGTGGATCGACCGTCCCTTGCTCTTTTTCATGGCTGCTTTTCGACTCAAGACCCGGCCGGCCCCGTGGCAGGTGGATCCGAAGGTCTCCTCCATGGCCTGTTGGGTTCCCACCAGCACATAGGAGGCCCGTCCCATGTCTCCGGGAATAAGGATCGGTTGCCCCACCGGGCGATAGGCGGCGCAAAGATCCGGATGGCCGGGCGGAAAGGAACGGGTGGCGCCTTTCCGGTGCACGCAGACCACGCGGTCTTTGCCGTCTATGACATGGGTTTCCCGCTTGGCGATGTTGTGGGAGACATCGTAGACCAGGTTCATGGAAAGATCTTTTGGACTGATCCCGAACACCCGATAGAAGACCTCCCGTGAAAGATGCAAAAGGATCTGCCGGTTGGCCCAGGCGTAATTGGCGGCGCACGCCATGGCATTGAAATATGCCGTCCCTTCTTCCGAACCAATCGGGGCGCAGGCCAGTTGCCGATCCGGCAGCTCGAAATCAAACTTCTTCGAAAGGCGGGTCATTCGGGCTAAAAAGTCGTCGCACACCTGGTACCCCAGCCCCCTGGAGCCCGAGTGTAGAATCAACGTTACCTGTCCTTCGAAAAGACCGAAAGCCCTGGCCACGTCCGGATCGAAGATGGTGTCTACGGTTCCCACTTCCAGGAAGTGGTTGCCGGATCCGAGAGTCCCGAGCTGGTTTTTCCCCCTTTCCAGGGCCCTTTCGCTCAGCGTTTCCGGATCGGCATTTTCCAGACTTCCCCCTTCTTCGGTGTGTTCCAGATCGACATCCTCTCCGTATCCCTGGGACACCGCCCAGCGGCTCCCCTGGCGAAGGACTTTTTTCTCTTCCTTGGCGGCAAGTTTGATGGACCCGGTGGAACCCACACCGGAAGGGATATGTCGGTAAAGGGCGTTGACCAGTTCCTCGAGTTTAGAAGTGATGTCGGCCTTGGAAAGGGCGGTTGTGGCCAGTCGCTCCCCGCAGTTGATGTCGTATCCCACCCCGCCGGGGGATATGACCCCTTCATCCCAGTCGAAGGCGGCCACGCCGCCGATGGGAAAACCGTACCCCCAGTGGATGTCCGGCATAGCCAAAGATGCTTTCAAGATTCCGGGAAGCGTGGCCACATTGGCCACCTGTTGCAAAGGCTCGTTATGTTCCTTTCCTGACAGCAGGGAGTCGTCGGAATAGATTATCCCCGGCACTCGCATCTTTCCTGTGGCGGGAATTTCCCATCGGTATGGGTCGATTCTTTTTACCGTAATCTCCATGGGGCACACCTGTCATGGTTTGTCATGAGCGTTACACGTCAAATATGACTTTCGCCTCCCAACCGGAGGGAGTCCGGTTGACCTGGATCTGATGATAGGTCACCGCTTTGATATCGTTTTGAATCAGATGGCGCCCCGGGTCGTAAGGGTACACCCACACCGTTGCCGAAAGGCGATGTTCGTCAAGGGCCGTGACATCGGCCTTTTGTACCAGAAGCCCCCTTCCTGTCCAAAAATAAAGAAGCTCCCGCAACCAGATGACCATCAAGTCGGCCCGGTCTTCTCCTTCAAGCTGGAGGGTCTTAATGCTTCCCTTTCCCGACGCTCTCCCTTCCACGAGGAGGGCAAAAAGCGCTCGGGCGGCAGTTTCATAAAGGGCTTTTTCCGTGGGAGCGAAGATTAAAATTCCCAGGTCGGCGGTGTGATCGATGACTCGATACCCTGCCTTTTGGGCCCTTGGTTGGTTCATATAATATACTCTCCGGTACGCCTTGTCGAATACCCTCCCAAGCTTTCCACGCGATTTTTGAATTCGGACGAAGAGATGATCTCTAAAAGGGCACGGATCTTATTGGATTCGAAGTGTTCCTGGGGAATGATCAGATCGTACTGCTCGGTCACCACAGGGATGAAATCGAGTCCCAAAGCCTTTGCCGCCGAGAAGATGCCCAGCCCCACATCCGCCGCACCGCTTTGCACGGCCACGGCCACGGCCATGTGGGTATATTCTTCGGTGGCATACCCGTTGATCTGTTCAGAACGGATTCCCTGTTCTTGCAACCGGTAATCCAGCAGAACCCGGGTTCCGGACCCGGATTGACGGTTGATAAACACCACATCCTTCCGGGTCAGATCCTTTATCCCTTTGACTTTTTTGGGGTTCCCTTTGGGGAGGATGAATCCTTGATCCCGGAAGACGAGCTGGACTACCCGGACCGGGATTTCCGGAAGCAGTCGACGGATGTAAGAAAGATTATAGGAACCATCCGATGGGTCCAAAAGGTGCGAGCCGGCCACATGACAGACGCCGCGCTTGATGGCCATCAGGCCTCCCATGCTCCCCACATGGCTTGAAGACAGCGAGAAGGCGGGATATCGAGCCTTGATCCGGTCGGCCAACACGTCCAGGGTGTTGTCGTGGCTTCCCACTGCCACAATGGTATTTTCCAGCGCCGGAAGGGGCCGCAACAGCTCCGCTCGAACCGGCTCCTGTTCTTTGATTCCCTCCACATGATTGGGGATGCGGATGATGCCGTCGGCTTCAGTCAAAGAGGTGATGCATCCGGCCCCCCGGGGAAGGGGTGTGGCCACCAGGGCATCTCCCACTTTCCCGATCTTCACCCGCACAAACTCTTCCAGGCCCAACTTGGAGGTGATTTTACGGGTAGGCTTGACCAGAACCGTCTCACGCCTCCGTTCTTCCTGCCCCAGCATTCTGCAGATGAGCGGACCGATAAACTCCTCGAAAGCGATGATGGCCGAAACCGAATACCCCGGCACTCCGAAAACAGGCTTTCCGCTCACTTGCCCGATGACGATGGGTTTCCCCGGCATGATGGTGACCCCATGCACCAGAACCTTTCCCAGGTCGGCGATCACGAGCCTGGAGTAGTCCTCGGATCCGGCGGAGGACCCGCCCCCGATCAAGACGATGTCAAAATCCCCCTGAATGCCGTCTTGGACGGCCTTCCGGATCGTGCCGATGTCGTCTTCGAGCATCTCATGCCGAACGAATGTTCCTCCCCATTCCTCGATGAGCTTTCCCAAGACGAAGGAGTTGGTTTCCAGGACCTGACCGGGGCGGACCGATTCGAGAGGGACTTTCCGCCAGTCCACCAGTTCGGAGCCTGTGGGGATGATGAGGACCCTGGGCTTGGGTTTCACCGGAACCGAAAAAATACCTCCGGAAAGGAGCGCCCCCACGCAATAAGGGGTGACTCGATGGTTCTGGGGGAACAACAGCTCCGTTGCCACAATGTCTTCCCCCACTTTTCGGACATGCTGGAAGGGGAAGACCGGGGCTTCGATTTCAATCCGGTCTTCTCCCGTCTCCCGGACATGCTCGATCATGATGACAGCGTTGGTTCCCGGAGGAAGGACATGCCCGGTGTTTACATAAAAGGCTTCTTTTCCGATGATGAATTCTTTGGGGGATGTTTCACCGGCTCCATAGGTCTTTTCAGCTTCCACAGCCACCCCGTCCATGGCGGCAAGGTGTGCATCCGGAGAGGAAATCTGAGCAAAGACCGGCTCGCCCAAGACCCTCCCCACCGCATCCGGTGTCGACACCCATTCGCACGGCACTTTTTTGGGCTCCGGAAACATCTCAAACAGGATCTTCCGGGCTTCTTCCAATGTCTTCATTTGAAGATAGACGTTTCGGTCTTTTTTCATCAATACCTCCCAAAGAATTCAAATGGGGTGTCTTGCGACGTTTCTGCTAGACGGGGAAGACCTCGACTTGGACTCCCTCGTCCAACCCCTCGGTGTTCATGGGGATGGCGATCAGCCCGTCGGCTTTGACCATGGTGTGGATCAGTCCGGATTTTCCCAGGATGGGGTCGGCCCAAAGGGAGCCTTCCTTTTGAAGGAGTCGAACCCGGATATAATCGACCCTGCCCTGGGCCGAAGCCAGATTCCGGGTCAATTTCGCCGGAATCCCGAATGCCCCTTTTCGGCTTTGTGAAAAACCGGCCAGAGATTCCAGAAAGGGTCGGACCACCACGACAAAAACGATCATGGCTGAAACGACATGACCGGGGAGCCCCCAAAATATTTTTCCGCCCACTTGGGCCAAAATGGTGGGTTTTCCGGGGCTGATAGGGATGCCGTGAACCAGGATTTTGGAGTGCGGCAGGCGGGAAAGGATCTCGACGGTCAAATCGCGGGTTCCCATGGAGCTTCCTCCGGAAAGAAGAACCGCATCGGACTCTTCGAGGGCCTGGGAACAACGGGTGAAAAGCGATTCATAATCGTCCTTAACGATCCCGAACATCACCGGAATTCCTCCGCTCTTGGTCACGAGACCCGACAGTGTATAACTGTTGATGTCTCGCAGCTGCCCGAAGGAAGGGGTTTGATCGATGGGCACGATTTCATCCCCGGTGGAAATAATCCCGACACGGGGCTTATTAAAGACCGGAACGGACCGGACCCCGAAAGCGGCCAAGAGACCGGCTTCCTGGGGTCGAATGCGGTTTCCCGCGGCAAGGATCGTTTCGGATTCCTTGAAATCTTCTCCGGCCAGGATGACGTTTTGACCGGGCGCGACACTCTTAAAAACCTCGATGGCGTGATCGTCGAGTTTTTCCGTGTGTTCGATCATCACCACGCTGTCGGTCCCCGTAGGAAGCATCCCGCCGGTGGGAATGTAGGCGGTCTCGCCGGGACCCACTGCAAAATCCGGCGGCCGGCCCATGAAAACCTCACCTTTCACGGTGAGGTATCCGGGATTCGATTCCGTGGCACCGAAGGTGGAAGCAGCCTTGACGACGTAACCGTCCACGACGGATCGGGCAAATTCCGGAAGGTTTTGATCGGCGATTACATCTTTGGCCAAAATCCGGTCAAGGGCCTCGGCAAGGGAAACCGTTTCGGTTCCGGTTGCTGCAAATTCGGTCGTATATTCCAAAACCCGTTCCAGGGGTGTGACCTGAAAGAATTCTTTCATCTCGGTATGATCCTGATTATAATTCCGGTATGGGCCTGTATGATCCACAAGTATCACAGTTGTATGGACGATTCAATTCGTAGAATGGGGGAAGGATGCCGGCTGCGCAAATGATGATCAAGCTTGTTCGACGGTCCCTTTGTCGGATCATGGATTCAGCAGATCGCAGATTAACCGGGCGGCTTCCCATGCGCCGTTTTGTTGCAATTGTCGCTTTTCCCCGATTTTGATCCATTCTTTAAGCTGAGGGACCCAATCCCCGGCGTAAAAGATTTCCGCCGGGATCCGACGGCCGGGCATCTTTTTTTCGATAAAATCCGAAAGGACCAAAGACTCGGCAAAATCGGGTCGGGGAATGAAACCGAAGGGGATGCCAGCACTGTAAACTTCGGCCAGGGTGCTGTAGCCAGCCTTTCCGATTACCCCATCCGAGGCAAAAACCAGGTCCGGATGATAAAGATCGCTTTGGTGAGGAAGCAACCATACATTATCCTGCCGCGCACCGGCATCGCTTCCCCCCGCAATGATGAACTGGAAGTCTTTTGCTTCCTTGAGCCTGGAGAGAAAAGACATTTGATCCGGTATTCCGCCCAACGTAATCAGAACCAACGCTTGTTCGTCGGGAATCCCCAGATGTTTCCGGACGGTTTGCGGGTTGGTCCGGGGTTTCCGGGAAATGGGGGGAAGGGTGGGGCATCCGGTTGCCGGACAGCAGACCGGTTCCGTTTGAATCCGATGGTCGGCTGTGTTGAAAAGAAAATTCAGGTAATCAATATGCCTTTTGACTTTTTGGGAAAAATCCGGATAACCGGCATATAGCCAGTCCCAGGTGAAATTTTCCACCAACACCGAAAGAAAACCGGCTTTTTTAGCCACTGCAATTCCCAAAGGAGAGATGTCACAAAGAACCGCCCGGCATGTCGGCTCTGATATTTTTTCCGCTAGTGAATCGAGAAGGCGGGGGTCGAAGGGGAAAAACGCGTCCAGCAAACGAGCGGTCTCTTCAAGGTCTTCCAGGAATGGGGATCGCTGCACAAAACCCACATCGGTGACCGTGGAATGGTAGGTAAATCGTTTCGAAAGCGGGAAATCGAAAAACCAGCGCGGTACGGTGGTGAAAAGATGGAAATGAACGGCATCATCCATTTCGATCAAATGCTCCAGGATTGCCGTTGTCCGGGAGGCATGGCCGAATCCGTGGGCCGATATAAAGCAGGCCACATGTTTTTTCGATGAACTTTTCATCAGGTATGAGAAACACCGAGTTTTTCCGGATTTTTGAAAAAAATGAGCCTCAGGACGAAAACCACCGATTCCTAAATCGGACCGATCAGCGGCTCAAAATCCTTGAGGGTGGTCTCATCCAGGATACCCATCTTCAGGGAAAGCTTGGGCAAGATCAGCGCAAAGACAGCCCTTGAACGCGCACAAATCTCTCCCGCAGGGTTTAACAGTTTTGCTTCCATGACTGCTTCACGCTCGCTGATCTGTTCTCGAATCCGACCCTGGACTTGGAGCGCTTCACCGATGAAGACCGGTTTTAAAAAATCGACGGTCATGGTCTTGGTCAGGATCACTTTTTTAAAAAAATACATGGCGCTCCAACTCATGACCTCATCCAACAACGTAGAAATCACACCCCCGTGCACCAGCCTGTCCCATCCGCAAAGATGTTCCGGAACGGTCACCCGGGAAAAGACCGATTGATCGTCGGTGAAAAAGCTCATCTTCAATCCATAGGGGTTTTTGGGGCTGCACCCGAAGCAGCGGTGATTGCCGTCGTTGGGGATGGGTTTCAGGCCTGTTCCGGCTATTTCATTTTCAGTGTTTCTTTTTTCGACAAGTGTCATCCTCAATTCCTTTCTCAGAGAAAGCCTATTATCTTTTTCATAGTCTAGGGTTGTTTGTCCACAAGTTTGGTGAACTCGTAAAAAGTCGAAAATCAGATGGCAAAGTAAAAAGTTCAAGTTCAAGGCGTCGCGAATCCCGTGTGATGAGGCGTACT
>PCSF01000009.1:17250-18474 GCA_002771315.1 Desulfobacterales bacterium CG23_combo_of_CG06-09_8_20_14_all_52_9
TATCGTACGTCGAAATCGCAACGGGATGAAGCGCAACGCAGAAATTGGACTTTTTACGAAACCATCAAGTTTTAAAGGCTTGACAGAACCTATCGAGCGGCATATTATTCGATACATGTCGAACAATCGAGATACTAACATCGAAAAATTTGCTGAAATATTCAAGGCGCTTTCCAATCCGAACCGGCTGAAAATCTTTTTACGCCTGATTTCCTGCTGCCGGCCGGGAACGATCATGAGCATCAGCTCCGAAAATTGCGAGGAAAGCTGTGCCTGCGTCGGAGAACTCGGCCAGGACGTGGGCATCGCACCCTCAACCCTTTCCCATCATATCAAGGAGTTGCGTCGGGCCGGACTCATCCGTATTAAGCGGCGGGGGCAAAAAATCGATTGCTGGATCGATCCGGCAACCCTGAAAGCCTTGCAGGAATTTTTTTCCTGAACAAGGGAATATTTTTTTGATCGTGCTTTTCGATAGTTTTCGAAATTTCAAATCGCCCGGTGAAAAACCCATTTTGCCGGAGTAAAAGGAGGCAAACATGTCTGTTCAGGATCAGGAAAAAGTGCGTCAAAACGTTCGAGAAAAATACGGTCGAATCGCAAGCAGCGGCAAGACGGGGTGCAAAATGGATCCGGCACCGTCTTGCTGCGGAAAAGCCGGCGACTTTTTGACAGGAAATCCGGCGACAACCTGCTGCGAGAGCCCGGATTTAAGCCCGGAACAACTGGCTCAATTCATGGGCTATACGAATGATCAACTCTGCGGCATTCCGGAGGGTGCCAATATGGGATTGGGTTGCGGAAATCCTGTAGCGCTTTCTTCCCTGAAAGCCGGAGAAACAGTGCTGGATCTGGGTGCAGGCGGTGGCTTCGACTGCTTCCTGGCAGCCCGGTATGTGGGGGATTCCGGGCACGTCATCGGCGTAGACATGACCTCTGAAATGGTCTCAAAAGCCCGGCTCAACGCCGAAAAAGTAAGCGTTAAAAATGTCGAATTCCGTTTGGGGGAGATCGAACACCTGCCGGTGGCGGATAATGAGGTGGACATAATCCTTTCCAACTGCGTCATTAATCTTTCCCCCGATAAGTCCGCAGTATTTAAGGAAGTGTTTCGGGTGCTGAAACCGGGAGGCCGCCTGGCGATTTCGGATATCGTCGCAACGAAGGCTCTTCCCGATGAAATCCGCAAGAACATGGTCCTTGTAACGTCTTGCATCGGCGGGG
>PCSF01000009.1:18491-20299 GCA_002771315.1 Desulfobacterales bacterium CG23_combo_of_CG06-09_8_20_14_all_52_9
AAAGATCCAAATCGTGCCCAATGAAGAAAGCCGGGAACTCATCCGCCAATGGGACCCGCATCCCGGTAAAAACATTGCCGATTATGTGGCCTCTGCCTCCATACAGGCGGTAAAACCTTCAAAGGAATAAAAGATCAACCGGGTTACTTCCTTCTCCGGAATGAGCGACATAATCTATGGGCTATAAGCTGCCGCTTAGGGCTCGCCAGTCGAGAATCTGGCAGCCGACGGGGCGAATCCGCACGGGGTTCAGATCGAGTTCCCGAATGTGCGGGCAGTCGGTGAGCAGCCAGGAGACTTTCACGATGAGGTCGACGAAGGCTTTGCGATCCGGCGGCGGTCCGCCTCGCACTCCGGAGAACAGGGCGGCGCCACGGCTTTCCTCGAGCAGCTTCTCGACCTCTGCGGGCATCACCGGAGCCACCCGAATGGCCGTCTCTTTCAATACCTCGACGTAAATGCCCCCGAGGCCCACCACCACCACCGGGCCGAACTGTCGGTCCTGGCGGCCGCCGACAAACCATTCGAGGCCCGGCTCGGCCATCTTCTGGACCAGCATCGCCGGCCCGAATTCGGCAAGTTGTCGGTATGCCTGGCGCACCGCCTCATCTTCGGCCAAATGCAAACGCACCGCCCCCACGTCGGTCTTGTGCAGGACCTCGGGGTTGGCAGTCTTCAGGGCAACGGGCAGCCCGAGGCGGCGGGCCGCATCGAGAACGGCCTGTTCAGAATACACGACCTCATAGGGAATGAGGGGCACCCCGTAGCTTTCCAGAATCGCCGCCAGGGCACCGGGGGCCACGGGACCGGACGCCAGATCGGCCGATGCCGCCGCGGCGGCCGGACCGAGCCCGGGTGGGCGCTCGATGGCCAGAGGCAGCGGTTTGACGCAAGCCCGATCCCGCACCACCGCCAGTACTCGCATCGCCTCGCGCGGGTCGGTAAAAATCGGAAAGCTGACCGCCTGCCGGTTGAAATCGAGCTCCTTTTTCATGGTGAACAGGCATAAGGCCGCTGGCTTATTGAACCGGCCGCTCAACTCGCCGAGGCCGGCAATCAGCTTCCTCGATTCCTCAGCATCGAAAGTCCCCTGATAATTGTAAACAAACAGCAATCCGTCGAACTCGTCGTGACCAAGAGCGCGCTCCGCCAGTTCCCGGTAGAGCGGCAGGTAGTACAGGTCCCCCAGGTCCATGGGATTGTGTAGGTCGATGACCTGCGCCCTTGAGTGCTGGTGGGCCAGCGCGATAATCTCCGGGGGGAAGGGTGGCAGCTCGAAGCCAAACTCGTCCGCCGCATCGGCAGCCATCACCGCGTGCCCGCCTGATCTCGAAATGATCGCCAGACGGGGTCCACGCATGGGCGGCAGGAGCATCCCCTTGAAGAGCTCAACCGCATCGCGCTGATCGTTGACCCGAATCATTCCGCATTGCCGGAAGGCCGCATCGACCACCGCATCGTCGGTAGAAAGCGACGCCGAATGAGAGAGCGCGATCACGGACCCGGATTGCCCCCGGTTGGACTTATGGACGACGATGGGCTTGGCAGATCGAGCGGCGACCTCCATCAAGCGCCGTCCGTCGGCAATACCCTCGAGGTAGCAGAATATGAGTTCCGTCTCAGAGTCCCGGCTGAAATAGTCCAGCAGGTCGTTTTCGTTGATGTTGAGTTTGTTGCCGATGCTGGCAAACTTGCTGAACCCGATGTTTTCCGCGGCCATGGAATTCACCATCGTCCCCCCGACGCCGCCGCTCTGAGATACGATCGAGATCCTTCCGGGTGCGGCTTCCGCCTTGAACGGCATGAAC
>PCSF01000009.1:20336-21524 GCA_002771315.1 Desulfobacterales bacterium CG23_combo_of_CG06-09_8_20_14_all_52_9
CCGATTCGATCACCACCCGCTCAATGCCGCGCTCTCCACACTGGCGCAGCAATTCCGGCACCGACCGGGCCGGAATCAGCACCACGGCCAGATCAACCGGCTCGGGCAGCTCGAGTACGCTCGGATAAATCTTGTGCCCCAGGAATGCCCCTCCCTTGGGACCCACCAGATAGATGACTCCGCCATAACGAAATTCGGTCATGTTGAAGACCATCAATCGCCCGAGATTGCCCTTGGAACTGGATACGCCGATCAATGCCACGCTCTTCGCCTCGAAAAACCGCTCCATTATTCCTCCGATCCCTTGATAGATTCCCGGTTTCGCCTGTGTTTAAGCATTTGCCTTTCCTGCCCGGCTGTTTTTAAGAATATCAGGTTTCATTCAAAAGCTAAAGTCCGACGCCAGAAATTTTCGGTGACAGGTTCCATGTGATTAAGCGAGGGTTGAGGTGGGGGTAGGGAGTGCTGACGTCAGGGCAAGAAGGTTACCATTGTGATTTTATTGTGGGAATATAGCCAAAGCAAGTGAGGATGTCAGATCCAAATCGATTTTCCATTGAAATTCATCTCGTTTCTTTTTAATTTACTAGTCATGGGAAGTCCCTCCTTTTTTGTGATTGCTCTGTGTTTCATAACCCATGAGGGACTTTCCAAAAACCTAAAAATCTTTCAAAGTCTTTATCTAGTTAGGGCGCAGCACATGGCCTCCGGCTGTTTCAGTCCCAGAGGCACGGCGATTATGTCCTGCAGGGTCGTCTCAGGCGTGGGAAACGGATCAGACTCTAGCCGCATTCTTCCATGGGCAGGAGGAAGCTGCGGACTCCGGCGCGGGGATGATCCTGCTTGAGCTCTTGGATCCGCTCGCGGATCCTTGGGATTTCCTCATCGGCCACGGCCATGAAAAGGACATTGTTCTTCCCGGGCCAGAAGTGGATCCCCAGCTTCGGTTCCGTTTCCGTCCCCTTTCCTCTGGCCTCTACCATCTTCGTGTAAGCCCGGATGCCGGCTTCCTTTAGAGCAGCGATCACATATTCATCCGCCGCCTCGCCGTAAATGATCAGAAACATCTTCATGGCCTTTCACCTCCCCGGTGTTCATTCCGATCTTCCGTTTTTCAGCCCACAGCGGAGGACTTGTGCGGCCCATCCGTTCCGATATGCTTCCGCGCGCGGCGCTTCTTGAAGAACC
>PCSF01000009.1:21533-21762 GCA_002771315.1 Desulfobacterales bacterium CG23_combo_of_CG06-09_8_20_14_all_52_9
CATAGGCGGCCGGCACCACCAAGAGCGTCAGAAACAACGAGGTGAGAAGTCCGCCGATGACCGCGATCCCCATGGGAGCGCGGCTTTCCGCCCCCTCTCCCATCCCGAAGGCGACCGGAAGCATCCCGAAGACCATCGCAAAGGTCGTCATCAGGATCGGCCTGAGCCGGACCGGTCCGGCCTCGAGGATCGCCTCCCTCCGGGAGAGTCCCCGTTCCCGCAGGACGTT
>PCSF01000009.1:21773-21915 GCA_002771315.1 Desulfobacterales bacterium CG23_combo_of_CG06-09_8_20_14_all_52_9
CGAGGAGAATTGCGTTTTTCTTCACCAGTCCCATCAGGAGGATGAGGCCGATGAAACTGAAGATGCTGATCGTGTTTCCCGTCAGGAGCAGCGCACCGAAAGCCCCTATGAAGGAGAGCGGCATCGCCAGAAGCACAGTGAA
>PCSF01000009.1:21933-22075 GCA_002771315.1 Desulfobacterales bacterium CG23_combo_of_CG06-09_8_20_14_all_52_9
GAATTGGGCGGCGAGGACCATGTAGGCCATGATTACCCCTAGGATGATGGCGAACAGCAGGTACCCGAATGATTCCGCCATGGTATTGGCCTGTCCCCGGTATTTCGGGATAAAGTCGGGAGGCAGGATCTTAGCCGCAACG
>PCSF01000021.1 GCA_002771315.1 Desulfobacterales bacterium CG23_combo_of_CG06-09_8_20_14_all_52_9
GGAATGGATCCGGATACCCCACCCCAGGAACTGGTGGAGGCCTATATTGAGGCTGGCAAAAATCCGATTAAACCGATAGAGGTTTCTACCGGCCCGGTTAAGGAAAACATCATAGTGGGAGACGATGTAGACTTATTCAAGCTTCCTGCTCCGGTGGTACATGGAGGGGATGGAGGCAGATATATATCTACCTGGCATGCTTGCATCCATCAGGATCCGGACAGCGGCTGGGTAAACTGGGGAATGTATCGGTCCATGATTGTGGATAAAAACAAGCTGGCAGGTTTACTCATTCCCTACCAGCATGGTCCCATGATCCTGTATCAGAAATACGAGGCCCGGGGCAAGGCCATGCCCTTTGCCATCGCTATTGGAGGTGATCCGGTTGTCGCCTTTATCGCTTCTTCGTATCTGCCTGCTTATGTGAATGAAGCCGATGTGGCAGGGGGAATCCGGAAGGAACCGATTGAATTGGTAAAGTGTGAAACCAATGACCTGATGGTTCCGGCTACCTCTGAGATCGTCATTGAAGGAGAGATCCGGCCACATGAACGGGTTGAAGAAGGCCCTTTTGGGGAGTTTACCGGATTTCGCACCACCGAACGGGGAGGTCGACCGCTTCACCGGATTAAGGCTATCACCCACCGCAATAACCCCATCTTGACCATGTCCTGCATGGGGATGGGTTGCGATGAATATGCTGCCTTAGTGAGTGTTACCCTCAGTGGAGAGATGCTGCAAATATTAAGGCAGAACGGTATTCCGGTGCGAGGGGTGTGCGTGCATCCCTGGGGAAACACCCTGTCAACTATCGTCTCCACCAAGGTGCCCTATGCCAATGTAGCTCATCAGATATCTTCCATGATCTGGGGTTCCAAGGCCGGCGTATATGTTCACTGGATCATTGTGGTGGACGAAAATGTGGATCCCTGGAATCTGGAGGATGTGTTTCACGCCGTGGTGTTCCAATGTAATCCTCAAGACGGCATCCATGTCTATAAACGCACCCTGGGTATGACCCTGGATCCTTTCCTCACCCCTCA
>PCSF01000229.1:0-1041 GCA_002771315.1 Desulfobacterales bacterium CG23_combo_of_CG06-09_8_20_14_all_52_9
CGCCGTCTATTTCGACTCAGGAGTGGACACGATCTTTGAAATCGGCGGCCAGGACGCCAAGTACACTTACATCACCAACGCCGTCCCTTCGGATTACGCCATGAACGAGGCCTGCTCCGCAGGCACCGGTTCTTTCCTGGAGGAATCGGCTTTAGAAACTCTGGGTATACCCATGGAGGCCATCGCAGATATCGCCCTTTCCGGCCAACAGCCCCCCAACTTCAATGATCAATGCGCCGCCTTTATCTCTTCGGATATCAAGAATGCCATCCATGATGGTATCAAGCGCGAAGACATCGTTGCCGGACTCGTCTATTCCATCTGCATGAATTACACCAACCGGGTCAAAGGAAATCGCCCGGTGGGAGAAAAGGTCTTCATGCAAGGCGGCGTCTGTTATAACCGGGCGGTGCCCCTGGCCATGGCCTCCTTGGTGGGAAAACCGATCATCGTGCCGCCGGAGCCCGGCCTCATGGGAGCTTTCGGGGTTGCCCTTGAGGTTGAAAAAAGGATCGAAAACGGCCTGATGCAAAAAAGCCGGGTGGATCTTGCCGCATTGGTAAACCGGGAAGTCATCTACCGGAAACCCTTCACTTGTAAAGGAGGAAAGTCAAAGTGCGACCGACGTTGCCGGATTGCCGTCATCGAATTGGAGGGCAAAGCGTATCCTTTCGGAGGAGCCTGCAACCGGTATTACAATTTACGACACCACATCCATTATGATGTCGAAAAACTCGACCATGTGAGACACCGGCAAAGGCTCGTGTTCGAAAAATACGGAATATCGACGGATTCAGGAAAAGACGGGCACACCAAGGGAAGAGTCGGACTCAACCGCAGTTTTCTGATCCATACGTATTTTCCCCTCTATGCCGCCTTCTTTTCAAATCTGGGATTTCAACCGGTGATCCCGAAAGCTCCTTCTCAGAAAGGCATCGACCAGAGAGGGGCTCCGTTCTGCTACCCCGTAGAGCTTGCCCACGGCTTTTTTTATACCCTCATCGAGTCTACAGACGTCCCGGAATATATTTTTCTTCCCCA
>PCSF01000229.1:1064-5166 GCA_002771315.1 Desulfobacterales bacterium CG23_combo_of_CG06-09_8_20_14_all_52_9
AGGAGAATTCGGGTTCCCAGGTCTGCCCTCTGGTTCAGGGAGAAACATACTACCTTCGCAGCACATTTAAAAAACGGTTGGAGCAGCTTAAGCAAAATGGAGTCAAGCTGTTGACGCCGGTCATCGACCTGACTTCCGGCATCGAGGCCGCGAAAAGTCCTCTGATCCAAAGCGCCAAAATAATGGGTGTTTCAAAGGCCAAAGCCGAAGAGTCATTTCAAAGCGCCCTGGGAGTGCAGAAGGCCTTCCTGGAAGAAATTCAGACTATGGGAAAGGCCTTGCTCAACAAACTCGAATCGGATCCTGAAAAGATGGCCGTGGTACTCTTCGGTCGGTCCTACAACGCCTTTGCTGAAGAAGCCCACATGGGGATACCCCACAAGCTGGCATCCAGGGGGGTGATGGTGATTCCCTTGGATTTCCTCCCCGTCGATGAGGAAATTTCCAAGCGACACATGTACTGGGGGATGGGCCAGCTCATCCTGAAGGCGGCCCGATTTATCAAAAACCATCCCCAGCTTTTCGGGACCTATATCACCAATTTCAGTTGCGGCCCGGATTCCTTTATCATCGGGTATTTCAGGGAAATCATGGGGCGCAAACCCTCCCTGACCCTTGAACTCGACAGCCACACGGCCGACGCGGGACTGGAAACCCGCATTGAAGCCTTCCTGGATATCGTGACGGCCTATCGCCAGTTAATGGCCCGGAAGCAGATTCCAGCCAACCGAAAGACATTTACCCCCTCCAAGGTCACGTTGGAAGACGGAAAGCCCCATGTAATCACCTCAGACGGAGAAAAGATCCCCATGACGGACCCAAGGGTGTGCCTGCTCTTTCCTTCCATGGGGAATTTGGCTTCCGAGTCCATCACCGCCATATTTCAGGGAAGCGGGTACCACGCCAAGGCCCACCCCCCATCGGATGAGGCCGTACTCAAGCTGGGCCGGGCCAACACCACCTGTAAAGAATGCCTCCCCTTGATTCTGACCACCGGCGCCCTGCTTAACTACATCCATAATGAAAAAAAAGACGGGGAGATCCTGGTTTATTTCATGCCCACAGGTTCGGGCCCTTGCCGATTCGGCCAGTACGCCATCTTCATGGAAGATTTGATCAAACGGTTCGCAATTCCCAATGTGGCCGTCATGTCCCTATCTTCGGACAATTCTTACATGGGAATCGAAAACGGTTTTCAGAAAAGAGGGTGGTGGTCGGTCGTCGTTTCAGATGCCATGGAAGACATCCGTTCCATGCTCCTGGCCAATGCCAAAGACCCAAGAGATGCCATGCAGCTCTTCCACGAGGAGTGGATAAAAATCCTGGACGCCCTAAGGACCGGAGAGTATTCCCGGATCCGGGCCCAGCTTTTGAAGAGCGCCCGTCAATTAGGGTCGATTCCCGTCAAACTGCCGGCAAAAGAAGTGCCTACCATCGCGCTATCCGGAGAAATCTTTGTGCGACGCGATCATCTTTCGCGTCAATTCATCACGGAACGGCTGGCCGAAAACGGGTTTGCCGTGATCTGTTCCCCGGTTGCCGAATGGATGCGCTATTCCGATTATACCGTCAAGAAAGGCTTCAGCAACTATATCCCCTCATTCAAAGAAAGGCTGGGTATTTTCATCAAGGAACTCCACATGAACCGCTATGAACGGGGAATCAAGAATGCCCTGGCCCAGTCCGGGCTCATAGCGCCGACGATGGTCGATATCGAAAAAATCATCCGGGCCGCCACACCCCACATCGCCGCGGATCTGGCCGGAGAAGCGGTCTTGACTGTAGGAAGCTCCCTGGTGGATATCGCCGGTCATGCATGCGGTGTGATCGCCATCGGCCCCTTCGGATGCATGCCCAACCGCCTTTCCGAGGCCATCCTTTCCGAAGCCATGACCCGGGAAGGAAAGTTACAGACCGATCCGGGGAATCCCCGATTAAAAGCGGTCCTTGCGGATGTGGAGGACCTCCCCTTTTTGGCCATCGAAAGCGACGGCTCCCCGTTTCCACAGCTCATCACCGCCAAGCTGGAAGCCTTTTGTCTCCGCGCCAGAAGGCTCCATGAACGGATGCACAAGGCCTAGTCGGTACCAATCGATGGATGACGGTCTCATGTCGGGTGACGGGTAGCTGCGGTCTCATCAACTCGTGAAATCCACCGGTCAGCGGTTCGTTTCCTTTTTTGTGAATCTAAATTGTGTCAATCTTGACATAAATTAATCCTGTTGTTGCAAAAGCAGGGTTGAACGGCGTCCATAATGGGCGGAATGGATCAGGAATAAACCCTTGAGACCTTGATTCCGGTTTTGTTAACGGATCTACGATAGGTGATCAGCCATCAGGGTTGCAAAGGCCTCGTCCGATTCCGATTTCACAATTGTATTCAACCTTTTAAAACATTTCATGAGTGATTCTGCAAACGGAGTCAGTCGGGATCCGTTGCCTTGTCTTATGACCAACGCCTTTCCCATCCGCTGTTCGGATGATCTGATACGCAGCCAAACTGCCCGGTAGCTCATCTTCATCTCTTTCGCCGCTTCATTCATCGATCCGAGTCGACGGATCGATTCCAAAAGACGGTACCTTCCGACACCGAACACCACACTTCCCTCCAAATCCTCAACCCAGATTTTTGACCGGATTACAAACGGCTCTTTTTGTTTTTCCATGAAATCGTCTCCACCTTTGCAAATTCAATCCTTTAAATCATCTATCATACATCGACATAAAAGTCGTGCTTTTTCAAAGTCAACCGACCGATCAAACCAACCCGAGCTTCTTCATACCCATACAATTGGAGTTTTGAGCTGATATCGCCTGAAAAAAAATAAATCTTGCTTATATCGCTCTTGACATAACTTAATTTACATGCTCAAATGCTTCCTCAAAAATGAGGGGAGATCAATTTCGGATTTCAGGCTATCGATAAGATATTGCCATGGATTGTGAAAAAATGTTGCATTGAATCCGTTTAACCAAAACCCGATGAGTTGATATCCCAATTGATATAGATTCACCCGTCAAGCTCATTCTCATGGATCACCCGAAGACAGATGGACGCCACCGTGATATCCGTTGCAAACTTTAAAAATGGATGGAGATTCATTCAATGGAAACGGCGAGACACGATCAATCGATCAGAGATTATTCAAATCTTGAATTCTCGAATTTGCCGAATGCTTTCATTTCTTGCCAAAATCCGATCGCTGAAATCAATGAGAGGCTGGATAAGCTAAATGTCCCTTGGGGGTTAAACGAAAAAACCGTTGAAAGCATTCTGCGGGATCTGGAAGAGTCCGATGTCTCCGATCAGCCGGAATATTGGCTGATGATGGTACGCTTAACCGAGTTGACTCTGATATGTGCCGGCCATTATGCGGACCATTGTGAATTTTCCGCCGCCGGAGATCTCTTGTTCAATCCGAGAAAAATTCTGATTCATTGCCGGAAACAGGATAGGTCCATCCTGAAAAACCGCCATGGTCGCATCTGTGATCAAATGAACACCCAAGGGTTTCCATATCGAGATTTTATCGATTGGTTTCAAAAGCATGCCGAAATTCAAATCGTTACCCCTCCTTTGCTCCCCTATTTGCTGGAGCATGTAGAAAAATCCGGACGCATTTCAACATCCTATCTGGATGGTGTTCGAAAACGCTCCCGACAAGTCGCCATCACGATTGGATTTTTCTGCGCGTGGTCTCTTTCTACAATGGAAGAGATGTATCATCGCATTCAAATGGCAACCCCGGAAACCCGCAAGTGGATCGAAGACCATATGTGTCGTTTCGACAAAGATCTTTTCGACCGAATCGGTTTTGAAATCTACAGGATGTCGCAAAATCCGAGCCATCGCTCCGAGTTTTTGAATAGGCGAAAGGGGGTGGGAACGGAAGGTACGCAAAGCGTTTGCAACTGATGAAGAAAGCATGAAATTTAACAAAATGAATGCATGTTAAGGAGGAAATGAAGATGAAGAAACTGTTCGTACTGTTTGTGGCTGCGGCGATGGTCGTGGCTTTTACCGTCCCGGTCATGGCGGCAGACTGGGGCTTCTACGGCAGCGCCCGTATGCAGACCTTCTGGGAATCTCGGGAGCTGGATG
>PCSF01000088.1:0-1710 GCA_002771315.1 Desulfobacterales bacterium CG23_combo_of_CG06-09_8_20_14_all_52_9
TGGCATAAATGATCGAATATAATCAAAAGATTCGGGAAATCGCCGCCCGGCTGCTGAAGGAAGGGAAAGTGGACATGGTCATCGGATTTCGGAAGGGGACCATGCCCATGATGAACGAACCCTGCTTCATCAAAAAGCCGGAACAAGCAAATCTGCTTGTCTGGGACAGTCACTGCGGCATCAACCTGGCCAATTACCTTTATGACCGGAAAGAAAAGATCGGCGTGGTAGCCAAGGGGTGTGACTCCCGGAATATCGTCACCCACATCGTCGAAAACAAGATCCGGCGGGAGCAGGTCTATATCATCGGCGTCCCCTGCACCGGAATGGCGGATAAACGCCGGATCGCCTTGCTGACCCAAAAGGACGGTGAGATCCGGGAGGTTTCGGAAGAAAAAGGCCGGATTACGGTCAAAGGAGACAAGTTCAACAAGATATTTGAAAAGGGTGAAGTGCTTCAGGACAACTGCTCCACCTGTTTGCACCGAAACCCGGTGATTCATGACGAGATGGTGGCCGAACCGGTTCCGGAACAAACCGGTATCGACCCGTTCAAAGATGTTCGTGAAACAGAGAAATTACCCCCTGAAGAAAAGAGGGTGTTCTTCAAGAACCTGGTGGCCGACTGCATCCGATGTTACGCCTGCCGCAATGCCTGCCCGTTGTGTTACTGCCCCACCTGCTTTGTGGACGAGGCGAGACCCCAGTGGGTGGGCAAGAGCGTGGATCCCACCGACACAATGACGTTTCATTTCCTTCGGGCTTACCATTGTGCCGGCAGGTGCACCGACTGCGGTGCCTGTGAACGGGCGTGCCCCGTAGGGATTCGTGTGCGCCAATTTACCAAGAAACTGAACAAGGATTGTCTGGAATTGTTCAACTGGAAAGCCGGGCTCACCCTGGACGAGCGGCCGCCATTGGATACCTATAAACCCCAGGATCCAAATGATTTTATCAGATAATGTCGAGATAAGCCTATGAAATGGATCAAAATTGAAAAAAAGGATTTTAACCGGGGTTTGAGTGCGTTAGCCAAGGCCTACCGCTTGCTCGGCCCGGTCAAAAAGGAAAAAGCCCATGCTTTCGAAGCGCTGAATGAAGGGCAGACGCCGGATTTTGATTTTTTTAACACGCACCTTTCTCCGAAATTTTTAGTGCAGCCCCAATCCGAAATCCTGTTTGAATACTCCCTGGATGAGGGCAAGGAAGACCACCACATTCTCAAAGAGATCCAAAAGGATTTACTACCGAGGCTGGTCGTGGGGATCCGGCCGTGTGATGCGGCGGCCTTGCTTCTGGTGAGACGAAACTTCGATGCATCCAAATACCGGGATCCTTTCTGGGTAGGCGCTTATGAATCCCTCACCCTTTTCGGATTGGCGTGTGGTGCGCCGTGTGCCACCTGTTTTTGCACGACCGCGGGGGGCGGACCCTTCAATGAAGCCGGTCTGGACGCCCTTCTCGTCGATGCGGGAGACTATTTTCTGGTCCGGCCGATCACGGAAAAAGGGGAGGGGGCCCTTAAGACCGCCGGTTGGGAGAATGCCGTGGATGAGAAGACGGCCCTCGACATCGTCACTCTCTTAAAAACTGCCGCCGAATCCCGGATTACATCGACGGTGGAGACAGACCATTTGAAAAACCAGTCCACCGTGGCCCTCTATGACGCCCCGTTCTGGGAGGATGTTTCTTTTTCCTGCATCAATTGCG
>PCSF01000088.1:1719-7012 GCA_002771315.1 Desulfobacterales bacterium CG23_combo_of_CG06-09_8_20_14_all_52_9
GGGTGTGCGCATGCGCAACTGGGATAGCTGCATGTATCCCCTGTTCACCCTCCACGGGTCCGGACATAACCCGAGGGGAACCAAGCTGCATCGGGTTCGGCAGCGATTCATGCACAAACTCAAGTATTACGTGGACAAGTACGACGACGGCATTCAATGTGTGGGATGCGGGCGGTGCATCCAATCCTGTCCGGTGAACATCGATATCCGTAAGGTTTGCAAGCTCATGAATTCCCACCCGGATCCGTCAACCGTTTGCCCGGTGTGAAGTGGCAAGGGAGGAAACCGTGTTCAATCCATATTTGCCTTATCCGGTTCGCATCGCAGAGATCATCACCGAAACGGAAGATAAGAATCTGAAAACCTTCAAATTCGTCTTTCTAAACCCGGAAGACGAAGAAAAGTTTAGCTACACTCCCGGCCAGTTTGCCGAGCTCTCGATTGCCGGCAAAGGAGAAATCCCCATCGGCATCGCCTCTTCCCCCACTGAAAAAGGGTTTATTCTTTTTACCATAAACAAGGTGGGTCTGGTGACCAACCACCTGCATGCCATGAAAGTGGGGGATATCATGGGGATCCGGGGACCGCTGGGAAACTGGTATCCCTGGGAGCTGATGGAAGGAAAAAATGTCGTCATCATCGGGGGCGGTTTTGCATTTACCACCCTTCGGTCCTCCATCGTGTACATGCTTCATCCCGACAACCGGCTAAAATTCAAGGAGATCCACGTTATTTACGGCGCCCGGTCCCCGGGAATGCTCTTATACCGAGAAGAACTGGCAGCCTGGGAACGACGGGACGATATCCACATGCACATTACCGTGGACGCCACCAAAGATCCCGGCTGGAAATACAACGTGGGATTCGTTCCCACGATCACCGAGAAGAAGGCGCCCCAGGGGGATGAAAACACCTATGGCATCATCTGCGGGCCTCCCATCATGATCAAGTTCACCCAGCCTGTACTGGATAAGTTGGGATATTCCCATGACCATATCATCATGTCCCTGGAGAACCGGATGAAGTGCGGCATCGGCATGTGCGGGCGGTGCAATATCGGCAAGGAATTCGTCTGCAAGGACGGGCCGGTTTTCACCCTGTCCCAATTAAGCGCCATGCCGAAGGAATATTAATCTGAAAATGGAAGGGATAGTGAAAAAATATTATGATTTTAGGCTGTTAACCTGTTTTAGGCCTAAAATGAGATGATATTTTTTTAGTGTTGACACGGAAATTTTGATCGGATAATAGATGACGATATCTTTAGCATGAGCAACAGGCGGCAAGCCAGTAAAATAAATCAGAAAAGGAGGATTTTGTAAATGCCAACGGTGGAATTTCAAGGAAAGACTTTCGCAGTGGACGAAGACGGGTTTATCGATTCCTTTGACAATTGGAGTGAAGAGTGGGTTCAATACGTGAAAAGCGTAGAGGGCATCAAAGAGCTGACCGAAGAGCACAGGAAAATCATCAACGTTCTCCAGGATTACTACAAGAAAAATGGAATCGCTCCCATGGTCCGCGTGCTGTCCAAAGTGACCGGTTTCAAACTGAAACACATTTATGAACTGTTCCCGTCCGGGCCCGGAAAGGGAGCATGCAAAATGGCTGGATTACCGAAACCGACGGGATGCGTGTAGTTTCTCCAAAACCACATTCATCAACCCCCTAATTTTAAAAGGCCCTGCTTCTGGTCAGGGCCTTTTTTATGTCCGGGCAAAGAGGATGAAATCGTAAAAACTCAAAATTGGGATGGCAAAGTAAAAAGTCGAAAATGCTCTCTTTCCGTCATTCCGGCGAAAGCCGGAATCCAGTGTTTTCAAGCACTTATGAAACCACCGGACCCCGTTTTTCAACGGGGTGACGACTTTTTACGAAGCCATCAAAGAGGGTTAAGATGGTCTTCACGGTCAAGACAACTCAAAAAACAGAGCTGATCGACATCACCGGCGAGGTTCAGGCTTATGTCAATAGGATAACAAAGGAATCCGGGATCACGAGCGGCTTTTGCCTGGTATTCGTTCCCCACACCACGGCGGCCGTTACCATCAACGAAAACGCGGATCCCAGCGTCCGTACAGACATCCTGGCGGCCCTCAACAGGATGGTGCCGAAAGACATTCCCTACCACCACCTGGAAGGGAATTCGCCGGCGCACATCCGGTCCACCCTTGTGGGGGTCTCCGAAATGCTCATGATCGAAAAGGGGCATCTGGTTTTGGGGAGATGGCAGGGGATTTTTTTCTGCGAGTTCGACGGTCCCAGGACTCGAAAGGTGCATCTTTCGCTCATGGGGATAGGCTCATGAAGGCTTCCGGGGCTTGAATGGAACCCATCGACAAGGCGATTTTAAACCGGATCCAATCCGATTTTCCGATTACGAAACGTCCGTTTCGATCCATCGGAAAGGATGTGAACCTGCCGGAAGAAGAAGTCCTGAAACGGATCATCCGTCTCAAGGAAAATGGGATCATCCGGAGGATCGGTGGAAACTTCGTCCCTGAAAAACTCGGATTTGTCAGCACCCTTTGCGCTGCCAGGGTTCCGGAGGATCGGATCAAAGCCTTTGCCGAGTGGGTCAACCGCTATCCCGGAGTCACGCATAATTATCTGCGGGACAATCCGTACAACATGTGGTTCACCTTCATCGCCCCTTCCGTGGAAGAGATTCAAGAGCGGCTGAAAGAGATCTCTCAAGCGACGGGCATCACCGATATTCTCAATCTCCCTGCAACCCGGGTCTTCAAGATCCGGGCTCACTTCGACGTGTAGGATGAAAGATATCCGCATAGCCGCAGTCGTTTGTCGTTCGCCGGTCAATCAGGTTTTCAAGACCCTTCGTCGTATGGCCGTTTGGGTAGACAAGGCTAGGGACGAGGGGGTGGACATTCTCTGTTTTCCCGAGATGAATGTGACCGGATACAGCATTCAAAAAGAAATCCGGAAAGTTGCAGAGGTAATCCCCGGACCCATCACCGAGACCCTGATGGAATTGGCGGCAGGCAAAGACATGGTCCTTCTGGCCGGCATGGCGGAAAATGGGAAAAAGGGCCGGATTTACTCCAGCCATGTGGTGGTCCGCCGCGATGGTGAGGTCGGTGTGTATCGAAAGATTCACATCGCACCTCCGGAAGAGGGTTTTTTTTCCCGGGGAAACCGGATACCCCTTTTTGAAGCCCACGGGGTGAATTTTGGCATTCAGCTTTGCTATGATGCCCATTTCCCGGAGCTTTCCACGGCCATGGCCGTCAAAGGCGCCGATGTCGTTTTTTTCCCCCATGCCTCCCCGAGAGGGACCAGCAAAGACAAGTACCGGTCATGGATGCGGCACCTCCCGGCCCGTGCCTTCGACAACGGCGTTTATGTCGTGGCCTGCAATCCGGTGGGAGGAAACGGTGAAGGCCTCGATTATCCGGGCTTGGCCCTGGCCATAGGCCCCGATGGATGCGTCATGGCGAAGCGGCTCGGAAAACGAGAGGGCCTGCTGGTCGTTGACTTGAAAAAAAGTGCTCTGGATGCGGTTCGATCCCACCGGATGCGCTATTTTCTTCCCCATCGCCGGACAACCCTTTTCCGTATTTCCGGAGCGCTCAAAAGCCATAAAGCGTAAGAGCAAATCCATGATCGACCACTTCAGAGTCTTGGCCCCGATCTATGACCGGATGATCCCTGTTGTTGACCCTGAGATCTATCGCAGTCTCCTGGACTTGCCTGCGCAGGGCTCTATGCTGGATGTAGGGGGAGGGACAGGACGGGTTTCGGCTCCATTGCAACAATGGGTCAAACACCTGGTGGTTGCAGATGTGTCAAGGGCCATGCTCCGTCGAGCACAGAAAAGGGGAGGGATGTGGCCGGTGCGATCCATGGCCGAGAGGCTGCCTTTTGCCGATGGTGTTTTTGATCGGGTGTTGGCAGCAGATGCCCTGCATCATTTTCGATCCCAGTCGGTTGCCGTCAAAGAGCTGATCCGGGTCCTTTCTCACGGCGGCCGGATGGTCGTCGAGGAGCCGGACATCACCCGGCCGCTCATCCGCCTGCTGGCTTTAATGGAAAAGCTGGCGATGATGAAAAGCCGCTTTTTAAGTGCGGAAATCATCGCTGAAATGGCAAAAGGACCGGGCATTACATCAAAAATCGTCCGGGACGGTAAATGGTTGTCGTGGGTCATTATCTTCAAAGAGAAAACTCGATAACAGGAGCAATCCCATGACGATTCCCGGAAATCTCTTGACCACCGCCATGGCGGTCATGCCGCATACGGACCTGGAAAGGGCGATGCAGTGCGCTTTTTCCCTGGACATCCCTTTCTGGCCCCAGTTGCCGCGCCTGAACTATTACGAAGACATGTACGTTCAGGCTTCGGAGCATTTTCCAGGCATACTGCTGGATATGGAGAAACGGACGTTATCCTTTTCCATGGAAAAATTCGTCCTGGAATACGAAGAGGCCTTGTCGCATTTCGAGGATCCCGGCTATTTTGATATCAGTCCCCGGTACTCGACTGTATATCACCGGTTTCTGGAATGGGATCTATCGGATCGTCAGGCCATACGGGGGCAGCTTGAAGGCCCCATCAGTTTCGGAATGAACGTCCTGGACGAAAATCGCCGGCCCATTCTTTTTGATGACACCATCCGGCCCTTCATGTTTGAGTTCATGGCCAAACGGGTCAACACCCAGCTTGCACGCCTGAAACAGATGAACCCCAATGCCTTCATGTTCATCGACGAGCCGGGACTTCAGTTTTTGTTCAGCGCGCTTTCCGGATATGATGCCGCCGCGGCGTTCAAGGAGATGGAGGCGTTTTTTGGAACCATTCAAAGACCCCGAGGAGTGCACCTGTGCGGAAACCCGGACTGGGATTTTCTGTTGAACCTGGATCTGGATGTGCTCTCTTTGGACATCTATTCAAACGGGGAGGTTTTTTCCCAGTACGCCGATTCCATCAAGCGATTCCTCGACCGGGGAGGCGTCATCGTCTGGGGACTGGTTCCCACCAACGCGGAGCCCTTCGAGAAGGAAGACATGGCCGGCCTGGAGATTCGCCTCACTAAGGTTTGGGAAACGCTGGACCGAAAGGGGATCGAGAGAAATTGGCTGTTGTCGAGGAGTCTCCTCTCGCCGGCCACGTGTTGTCTGATCAATCCCGACGGCGAAAAAACCGTTGAAAAGGCTTTTGAGCGGGTGAAAGCGCTTTCAGGACATCTCCGGGCCCGATTCGATCTTTCATAAATGACGAAATCGTAAAAAGCTATTTTTGCTCGCTTCGTGATCATTTTCGGGAGATGCTCAC
>PCSF01000098.1:0-982 GCA_002771315.1 Desulfobacterales bacterium CG23_combo_of_CG06-09_8_20_14_all_52_9
TGGAGCAAATCGAAGACCCACGCAGGGGTAAGGTCACGTATGCCCTGCACGACTGTTTTATGAGTGCTTTTGCCATGATGTTTCTCCAGGATCCTTCCTTGCTGCAATTTCAACTGCGTTTACAGGATGGCTTGCAGCGCAACAACTTGACCAACCTGTTTCACGTCGGCACCATCCCCCAGGACAGCCAACTGCGTGATTTGCTCGATGCCGCTGACAATGACCCACTCTACAAACTGTTTGCCGATTCATTAAACATTCTGCAGCGCAGCAGATACCTTGATCTGTTCCAGTTCCTGGATACCGGCTACCTGTTGGCAATCGATGGAAGCCAGTACTTTGGCTCCGAAAAACTTCACTGCCCCAAATGTCTGGTGAAAACCTCGACCAAGGGAGCTGTACGCTACGAGCACCAAATCCTGCAATCGGTCATCGTATGTCCGGGCATCCGTGAAGTCATCCCCATGGCGCCGGAACCCATTGAAAACACCGACGGCACCCAAAAACAGGATTGTGAAATCAATGCGGCCAAACGGTTGATTAAAAAACTGCGCATTACCCATCCCAAACTCAAACTGGTGGTCACCGGGGATGACCTGTATTCCAAGCAACCGTTCATCGATACACTCAAACACGCCCGCATCTCCTTTATCCTGGTCGCAAAACCCAGCGATCACAAAACCCTGTTTGCCGAATTTGAGGACCTGAAAGGCTTCAAGGCAACTCAATCCTACCGCTTAACCGAGCCAAAGGACCGCTGCCATCTGTATGAATGGGTCAATGGAATCCCCTTAAACGGGTCCAAAGACGCGGACAATGTCAACTTCTTCCAATACAGCCTTATGGTCAAAGGCAAACGCACCTACCACAACAGCTGGATCACCAACATGCCCGTTACCGATAACAACGTGACTAAACTCGTCAAGGCGGGCCGCGCCCGATGGAAAATAGAAAATGAATGCTTCAATACCCTTAAAAACCA
>PCSF01000098.1:1000-1422 GCA_002771315.1 Desulfobacterales bacterium CG23_combo_of_CG06-09_8_20_14_all_52_9
GCCACGGCAACAATAACCCGTCCATGACCTTCTTCCTGCTCAATCTGCTGGCTTTCCTTGTCCACCAAATCCTCCAACTCACCGATCGGCTCTATCAAAAATGTCGCAAGGGCTTTAGTTCCCGAATAGAATTCTGGAACCAGTTGCGTTGCACTCTGCGCGTGATGACCTTTAACGACTTCGATCACCTGCTTAACAAAATCATCGACCCGCTCAACGTCCGTCCACCATAACACCTCCCAGCCAATCCCAGGACCTAACCGGTTGATCAAAGACCTGCGAATCTTTACCGGATCACTGTTGCCCGACGGCCATCCGTCATCTGTCATCCTCACTAACTTTGGCTGTTTTCGAAAAATAAAATCCCAATGGTAACCTCATCGCCCTGCCGTCAACACTCCCTACCCCGACCTTACCCCTCG
>PCSF01000018.1:0-5346 GCA_002771315.1 Desulfobacterales bacterium CG23_combo_of_CG06-09_8_20_14_all_52_9
TTCCGGTAATGACTCGCCCATGGCGTCCGTTGTCGAAGAGGACGTCCACCGACTCCTGGAGCATCCGCTTTTCATTCCTGATGATGATGTCGGGAGCCTTGAGATCGATGAGCCGTTTCAGTCGATTGTTCCGGTTGATCACACGACGGTAGAGGTCATTGAGATCCGATGTGGCAAATCGGCCGCCCTCAAGAGGCACCAGTGGGCGTAGGTCCGGCGGCAGAACCGGAATCACATCCATGATCATCCATACCGGGTTCACGCCGCTTCGCCGAAAGGCATCTACAATCTTCAACCGCTTGGCGAGCTTTTGTCGCTTGGCCGAAGAATTGGTAGCGAGAATTTCGGTCCGAATCTCCTTATATAGCGATTCCATGTCCAGACTGTTCAAAAGCGCCTTGACCGCCTCGGCGCCTATACCGGCTTCAAATTTGTCTCCATACGTCTCCAGGGCCTCTCGATATTGCTCTTCGGACAAGAGCTGCCCCCTGGATAATGGTGTTGCCTTGGGATCGATGACGATATGATTATCAAAGTAAAAAACTTTCTCGATGTTCTTCAACGTCATATCCAACAGGTTTCCGATTTTGCTCGGGAGGCTTTTCAAAAACCAGATATGCGCCACAGGTGTGGCCAGTTCGATGTGCCCCATCCTTTCCCTTCGAACTTTTGATTGAATGACTTCGACACCGCATTTTTCACAGATCACACCCCGGTGTTTCATCCGCTTATACTTGCCGCAGTTGCATTCATAGTCTTTTGTGGGGCCGAAAATTTTGGCGCAAAACAGACCGTCTCGTTCGGGTTTGAAAGTCCGGTAATTGATCGTCTCCGGCTTCTTGATCTCGCCGTGGGACCATTTCAGGATTTCACCTGGAGAGGCCAATGAAAGGCGCACGCCGACATACTGCTTCGGATCTTTGGGCTTGGCGAAAAAATCATAAAGTGTTTCCATGTTAGGTCTAACTCGTCTCCTCTTTTTTTTCGATGAGGGTCACATCCAGACCCAGGCTTTTGAGCTCCATCATCAGGACCTTGAAGGATTCCGGAATGCCGGGTTCGAGAACGTTTTGGCCCTTGACGATTTTCTCGTACATCCGGGTTCGTCCCGCCATATCATCCGATTTCACCGTCAAAAATTCCTGGAGCGTATAGGCCGAGCCGTAGGCCTCCATAGCCCAAACTTCCATCTCTCCCAACCGTTGGCCGCCGAACTGGGCCTTACCCCCCAGCGGTTGCTGGGTAACCAGGGAGTATGGACCGATGGATCGCGCGTGGATCTTGTCGTCCACCAAGTGGTGGAGTTTCATCATGTACATGGTCCCCACGGTGATTTTCCCGGCAAATGGTTCTCCGGTTCGCCCATCATACAGCGTGGCTTGTCCGCTCGCGGGAAGACCGGCCTCGGCAAGGAGCGCCTTGATCTCATCTTCCTTGGCGCCGTCAAAAACCGGGGTGGCCATGTGGACGCCATCCTTGTAGTTTGCCACGAGTTCGCCTAGTGCCTGGTCATCGAGCCCTTCAATCATTTCCTGGTGCAAAGGGTCAGGAAAAATCCTCTTCATCTTTTCGCGGACGTCTTTGAGCCGATTTTCTTCCAGGAGGCGATTCAGCTGGTCTCCCAATCCTTTGGAAACCCATCCCAGATGGATTTCAAGAATCTGGCCCACATTCATCCGCGAAGGCACGCCCAAAGGGTTCAGGACCATATCCACCGGTGTTCCGTCTTCGAAATGGGGCATGTCTTCCTGGGGGAGAATCCTGGAAACCACACCTTTGTTTCCGTGGCGACCCGCCATTTTATCTCCGACGGAAAGCTTCCGTTTCATGGCCACGTAGACTTTGACCATTTTAATGACGCCCGGAGGAAGGTCGTCTCCCCCTTCAAAATGGCCGACATGGGTCTCAAATTCATTCCGGAAAGACTCGCATTGATTGCGATACCCTTCCAAAAGTTCGTGAATCCTTTCGGTCAGCCCGGCATCTTCCAAAACGATCCCCTCCAGCTGAGCCAGAGGAATGTCGGCAATGGCTTCAGCATTGATGGAAGCATCTTTGGGAATCAGGACTTTTTTACCTTTCTTCAGGGGAGCCGCGATCCTTCTGCCTATAAGGAGGGCCCCGATCCGGGCGCGCACCACATCCCCGGTCACCCGGATTTTATCATTGAGGTCTTTTTTCAAGGATTCAATTTCCATCTCCTCAATCCCGCGCGTGCGCTCGTCCCTCTCCACACCCCTTCTCAAAAAAACCTTCGCGTCGATGACGGTTCCCTCCACACCCGGCGGCACCCGCATCGAGGTGTCCTTGACATCTCCCGCCTTTTCTCCGAAGATCGCCCGCAAGAGTTTTTCTTCGGGAGAAAGCTGGGTCTCGCCCTTGGGCGTGATCTTGCCCACCAAAATATCGCCTGGAACCACTTCCACTCCGAGGCGGATGATCCCGCTTTCATCCAGATCTTTAAGGGCTTCCTCCCCCACATTGGGAATATCCCGGGTAATCTCCTCTTTTCCCAGTTTCGTATCTCTGGCGATCACCTCGAACTCTTCAACATGAACAGAGGTATACACACCATCCCGGACCAGACTTTCGTTGACCAAAATCGAATCCTCGAAGTTATACCCCCCCCAAGGCATGAACGCCACCATCACATTTTTTCCCAAAGCCAGTTCACCCTTTTCCGTTGCGGGGCCGTCGGCGATGATCTCCCTCGCCTTGACCCGCTGCCCCCTCTGAACAATCGGTCGATGATTGAAGCAGGTATTCTGGTTGGAACGCATGAACTTGGAAAGGTTATAAATGGTGACCGGAGGCTGATTGCCGTTCTCTATTTTGTCCACGGGATCGTGTCGCAGAACGATCCTCGATGCGTCTACGTCGTCGATTACTGCATCGCGTTCCGCCACGATGGTAACTCCGGAATCCTTTGCCACGACTCCCTCAACGCCTGTTCCCACCAGCGGTGCCCGGTTAGTCAATAAAGGGACAGCCTGACGCTGCATGTTGGATCCCATCAGGGCCCGGTTGGCGTCGTCGTTTTCCAGAAACGGAATGAGCGAAGCCGAAACACTGACCAGCTGGTTGGGAGACACGTCCATCATTTCGATCTCTTCACGCTTGACCATCATGAATTCGCCGGCCACTCTTGATGTAACCAGCTTGTTCACGTAACGTCCGGCCGTATCGATGGGGGCATTCGCCTGGGCAATGGGGTAGAACTTCTCTTCAAAAGCGCTGAGAAAATTAACCTGCGAAAGAACCGTACCCCCTTTGACCAGACGATAGGGGGTTTCGATAAAACCGTAATCATTGACCCGGGCGTATGTGCTTAAAGAAACGATGAGTCCGATGTTCGGTCCTTCGGGAGTTTCGATGGGGCAGATCCGACCGTAGTGGGATGGATGCACATCCCTCACCTCGAATCCGGCCCGTTCCCGTGTTAGCCCCCCGGGACCGAGAGCGCTCAATCGCCTCTTGTGGGTCGTCTCCGAGAGCGGGTTGGTTTGATCCATGAACTGGCTCAACTGGCTCGTCCCGAAAAATTCTTTGATCACGGCGGACACCGGCTTCGAGTTGACCAGGTCATGGGGCATAAGGGCATCCACCTCCTGGAGACTCATCCGTTCCTTGATGGCGCGTTCCATGCGCACCAACCCGATGCGATACTGATTCTCAAGAAGTTCGCCCACAGCCCTGACGCGCCGGTTCCCCAAATGGTCGATGTCGTCCACCGGACCTTGGGAATCCCTCAGTTCGATGAGGGTCTTAACGGTCAGAAGGATATCCTCTTTCCGAAGGGTCCGAACACCGATATGGGAGCCAATGCCGAGACGGTGATTGATCTTCATTCGCCCCACGCCCGAAAGGTCGTAGAAAGCATTTTTAAAAAACAAGTGATCGATGAATTCCTGGGCCACTTCCGGTGTGGCCGGGTTTCCCGGGCGAAGCCTTCTGTAGATCTCCACCAGTGCCTCTTCCCGCGTTTCGATCTTGTCCACCAGAAGGGTCTTTCGGATAGAATCACTGCTGGAGGAGGCGTCCACCAACAGCTCAAATTCATGAATTCCGGCTTCCTTGAGTCGGGACAAGACTTCCTCGCTGGTCACGTCATTAGCCTTGACGATCACCTTCCCGCTTTTCGGGTTGACGATGGTGCGGGCAAAAGGCCTGTTGAGGATTTCATCCGCACTGATCGGAAGTTCGGACATTTTTAAAACTTCCATCCGCTTCAGAATCCTCTGGGTGAACATATGCCCTTTTTTCAGCAGATCTTCTCCCGTTTCGGAATCCCGGATGTCCCTGGAGGCCCTCTGACCCTTCAAGAACCTAGGGTTGAACTTTTTGGTGACCTTCTTCCCGGAAACGGTAACCGTTTCGCGCTGGTAGAAATAGGTCAACAGGTCCTCGTTGGAATATCCGAATGCCTTGAGAAGATAGGTGACCGGAAACTTCCTGCGTCGATCGATACGGACATGAACGACATCCTTATGATCGATTTCAAGATCAATCCAAGAGCCCCTAACCGGAATGATCCTCGAGGTGTAAATGATTTTTCCGCTCGAATGGCTCTTTCCACGGTCGTGATCGAAGAAGACCCCTGAGGAACGATGGAGCTGACTCACCACGACCCTTTCCGTGCCGTTGATGATGAACGTTCCCTTGTTGGTCATCAAGGGAATCGTCCCGAAGTAGATCTCCTGCTCCTTGATGTCTCGGATGTTGGAAACACCTGTCTCTTTATCCACGTCATAAACCACCAGCCGTACCGTAATCCGCAGAGGGAATTCATAGGTCATTCCCCGGTGGATGCACTCTTCCACACCGTGTTTGACTTCCCCGAAACGGTAGGACACGAATTCCAGGGAAGCACTCCCGGTGAAGTCCTTTATGGAAAAAACCGATTTGAATACGCCCTGGAGACCGATATTTTCACGCTTTTCCGGGGGAACATCCATCTGCAAGAATCGCCGATACGACTCTCGCTGCATTCCGATTAAATCCGGAATTTCAATGATCTGACGGATCTTTCCGAAATTCTTCCGAATCCGTTTGTTAGCCAAAGGCATTTCTAACATGGCAGCTCCATTTTGAAACCATCAAGGAGTGGAAATCTCAAAACGCATCGGATGCCTTCAAGGTGCATCATTTGATTTCAACCTGGGCGCCGACCGCCTCTAGCTGGGCCTTGATCTTCTCGGCCTCGTCCTTGGAAATCCCCTCTTTGACCGGTTTTGGGGCTTCGTCCACCAAGGCCTTGGCTTCCTTGAGCCCCAGCGCGGTAATCGCCCGGACTTCTTTGATGACCTGAATTTTCTTGTCCCCCACACTGGTCAGGATCACATCGAA
>PCSF01000018.1:5403-5663 GCA_002771315.1 Desulfobacterales bacterium CG23_combo_of_CG06-09_8_20_14_all_52_9
CCTCAAGTTCCTTCACGAATTGAGAGAGTTCAAGCACGGACATGTTCGCAATAAATTCAATGACATTTTCTTTGGTGATATCAGCCATGGTATTTTCCTCCGCAATGATTCGTCGTTATGATTTAATGGATGGGATGGCTAGGCCGCCTCTTTTTGGGCCCGGATGGCATTGAGCACATTAATCAATCTCACCGGGACGTCGTTGAGTGCCCTAACCAGATTCGTTGGTACGCCGTTTAGAACGCCAAGGAGTTGGGCCA
>PCSF01000018.1:5738-6845 GCA_002771315.1 Desulfobacterales bacterium CG23_combo_of_CG06-09_8_20_14_all_52_9
CGCCTTTGATCTTCAGCTTGTCGTTTTGTCCTGAAAAGGCGGTCAGTATCTTTGCCGGCAATACCGGATCGTCATAACCCAACGCCACGGCATTCGGCCCTTTGAAATGATCTTTGATCAACGCGATTCGGGTATCCTCCGCGGCACGGATAAACAAGGTGTTTTTAGCTACGCAATACTCGATCCCCGCCTCTTTGAGTTTTTTCCGCAACTCATTGATGGCCGCAACATCAAGGCCTTTATAATCCGTTACGACAACCACCTTGGACTTCACGAACCGGTCTTTGAGCGCTTCAACGATCTGTTTTTTCTGTTCCAGTTTCACGAATGAAAAATACCTCCTTTCCCATCCCGACAAAGCCGAAGGCATTCCTTCATTGCGCGGAATTGCTCGGGCTTTTGACTATCCATTGCTTTCTGTCTTTGCCGCAGCCCCATAATAGAGCCCCTTGTTCTGTCTGGGTAGGCTGCCGGAACAATTAAACACAACATCGTGTGCCTACGGTCTCTGACAGGGATGATTTAGGATGGGCGTTACTTCAAGAGGATCTCCTCCGGGCCGTTCAGGCCCATGGAATCGATTCCTGTCGGATTCGCCTCATCGCCTCATTGTTTGACAAAATCTTTTACAGATGCCGTATCGATCTTGATTCCCGGACCCATCGTGGTCGAAACAGCGATGCTCCGCAGGTAGATCCCCTTGCTGGACGACGGTTTCAAACGAACGATGGTTTCCATGAAAGCGCTGATGTTTTCGACGATCTTTTGCGCGCCGAACGAAACCTTTCCTACGGGAGCGTGAACAATGCCTGCCTTTTCCACTCTGAAATCGATTTTTCCCGCTTTCAGTTCCTTCACTGCTCTGGTTAAGTCAAAAGTGACCGTACCGGTTTTCGCATTGGGCATGAGCCCTCTGGGTCCCAGAAGTTTCCCAATCTTTCCTACGGCGCCCATCATGTCGGGTGTTGCAACCGCCTTGTCGAAATCGAACCAGCCCCCGACGATCTTCTCGATGAGGCCCTCATTGCCTACAAAATCGGCACCAGCATCGAGCGCCTCTTTTTCCTTCTCGCCCTTGGCAAAAACCAGGACCTTAACCTCCTTGCC
>PCSF01000018.1:6851-9221 GCA_002771315.1 Desulfobacterales bacterium CG23_combo_of_CG06-09_8_20_14_all_52_9
GTTGGGCAAGACAACCGTCCCTCGCACCATTTGGTCCGCATGCCTGGGATCGACGCCCAGTCGGACGGCGATATCCACCGTCTCATCGAATTTGGCATGGGAGGCGTCGATGGCCAACTGAACCGCACCGATGAAGTTGAGTTTTGCGTTCGGATCGATTCTCTTGGCAGCCTCTCTGTATTGTTTCCCCCTTCTTGGCATTTTCTTCAACGAGCTCCTTTTCTAAACCACATCTATCCCCATGCTCCTTGCCGTTCCTTCAATGATCCGGCAAGCCGCATCCAGATCATTCGCATTCAAGTCGACCATTTTCTGTCTGGCGATCTCTTCCACCTGCTGCCGCGTCACCTGTCCGACCCGATCCTTCTTGGGATCGCTGGAACCCTTGGCAATTTTTGCAGCTTTTTTCAGGAGTACGGACGCCGGAGGTGTTTTGGTCACAAAGGTGAAAGACCGGTCCTGGAAAACCGTGATAACGGCAGGAATGATCATCCCTTCATCCTTTGCGGTCCGCGCGTTGAACGCTTTGCAGAAATCCATGATATTCACACCGTGCTGACCCAGTGCCGGCCCAATAGGGGGCGACGGGTTGGCCTTTCCGGCTTCCACTTGTAATTTGATTTGGGCGATTACCTTTTTAGCCATCGTGTTTCCTACTCTCCGTTTCCTTTTTTCACCCGCGTTCCCGTCAAGGGACGCTCTCCGCTCATAGCTTGGCTACTTGAACGAACTCCAGTTCAACAGGGGTAGATCGTCCGAAGATGCTCACAAGGACGCGGATCTTTCCTTTTTCCTGATTGACTTCTTCCACCACCCCGTTGAAATTGTTGAAAGGCCCGTCAATGACCCGAATCTCATCACCGGACTCGAACAGAAACTTGGGCTTTGGTTTAAGCTTTCCGGATTCCATACGGTTCAAAATGGCTTCGGCTTCTTTATCTGAAATCGGCGTGGGTTTTTCTCTTCCGCCTAAAAATCCGGTTACTTTTGCGGTGTTGTTCACGAGGTGCCACGTCTCGTCGTTAAGTTCCATTCGGATCAGAATATACCCCGGATAAAATTTTCGAGTAGAGGTCTTCCGTTTGCCTTTAACGAGTTCTACGATCTGTTCGGTGGGGACGATGATTTCCGCAAACTTATCGGCTTGTGGCGATGTGGCGATCCGCTCCTGAAGCGACATCTTCACTTTGTTTTCAAACCCCGAATAAACATGGACGATATACCAGTTGAACGCCATTTGAAACGACCCCCTACCTGATGACCACGCGAATGAGGCTGGACAGGCTTACGTCTACCAACCCTAGGAAAAGAGAAATAATAATTACCAGGACAATCACCACCCCCGTGGATCCTAGGGCCTGTTTTCTGGAAGGCCAGGTCACTTTTTTGAGTTCAATTTTTACTTCTCTTAAAAATTGAAGGCTCTTGGTTATGAAATTGTCTTTTCCGAGTCCCCCTTTGAGTGGGGTTACAGCCGTCTGAACAAGGCCTGCGGGTTTGTTCCCTCCATCTTGGGTTTTTGCCACCGATAGGAAATGTTTTTTAACTCCTTCTCGAGGCTTCTCCGAAAATGGCTGCACCGGTTCAGACTCGGCGTTCTTCTTTCTCGGTTTTGCAGTCGGTTTTTTCCTGATTAAACGCCCCATATCGCCCCTAAAATCGATCGTTTCGTAAAAAGTCCAGCTGTTCCGCTGTGGCAGGACCTTGCTGCATCCTTGGTCTTTGCGGCATACCTATTGTAGGGGCGCAACATTTTGCGCTCCTACTTGGCTTGGCTTGGCTATCCATTTTATTTATTTATGAGTTCACCAAAATTAAATAGCTTAAGGAAATTCCGCCAACGGACACCGTATGAAACGGATCCTTAAGCTATTGAGTCTTCACATCTTTTTGGCAGGCCAGGAGGGATTCGAACCCCCAACACCCGGATTTGGAGTCCGATGCTCTACCGTTAGAGCTACTGGCCTGCATCTTACCGGCACCACACCCAAAAGTGAAAAACCCACCGATTCATTTGGTCTCTTTGTGCAGGGTATGTTTTCCGCAAAAGCGGCAATACTTGGAAAGCTCAAGCTTGTCCGGAGTCGTCCGCTTATTTTTCATAGTCGTGTAATTTCTTCGCTTACACTCGCCGCATGCAAGGGTAATGATCACTCTCACTGTTTGCCCCTTAACCTTGATGGCTTCGTAAAAAGTCCATATGCTGCGTTGCGCTGCATCCCCTGCCCGGTTGAATGCCGCTCTGCGGCCCTGCTTCGCAGGATTCAACCGGGAAAATCATTACGGCGTACCCATATGTACGCCTCATTCCTCAGGATTTGCGCGCCTTGCATCTGAAGCTTTTTACTTTGCCATCCTAATTTTGAGTTT
>PCSF01000245.1:0-435 GCA_002771315.1 Desulfobacterales bacterium CG23_combo_of_CG06-09_8_20_14_all_52_9
CTGGATTGTCCAGTATCGCATCAAGGATCCCTACAAATTTCTCTTCAAGGTTCAGAATGCACAACGGCTTCTGTTGGATATGTCCGAAGCAACGATGCGCCTGGTAGTGGGAGATCGCAGCATCAACGAGGTCATTACCAAGCGGGACGAAATCGCGGTGGAAGCCAGGGAGCTTCTTCAAAAGGAGATGGATGAAGCGGAGAGCGGAATCCATGTGGTGACCATCGAAATGAAACGAACCAACGTGCCGGTGCCGGTCCAGCCCTCCTTCAACGAGGTCAACCAGGCGGTTCAGGAAAAGGAACAGATGATCTATCAGGCCAAGGAGGATTACAACAAGGCCATCCCGGCAGCCAAAGGTGAAGCGGAAAGGACCATCAAAGCGGGGGAAGGATATGCCCTGGACCGCGTCAACAGGGCCAAGGGAGATGCTTC
>PCSF01000245.1:715-2216 GCA_002771315.1 Desulfobacterales bacterium CG23_combo_of_CG06-09_8_20_14_all_52_9
AGTTTGGTAAAATCGTGGGCAGCCCCAAGACCGATCCCGGCCTGTACTTCAAGATTCCCTTCATTCAGAACACCAACTATTTCCCGAAGAACCTGCTCGATTGGGACGGCGATCCGGGACAGGTCCCGACTTTGGACAAGACATTCATCTGGGTGGACGCCTTTGCCCGATGGAAGATCGTCGATCCGGTGAAATTCTTCCAGACGGTCAATAATACGGTGAGCGCGCTGGCCCGGCTGGACGATATCATCGACCCGGCGATTCGGAACTTCATTACCTCCTATCGTCTCATCGAGACGGTCCGATTGAGCAACCGGGAACTCGATACCCTGGAGATCGGTTTTGAAGACCTCAAGAAGCAGGCCCCTTATGGTTCCAAGGTGCTGACCGGGCGGGCCGCCATCACCAAGGGAATCCTGGAGCAGGCCAAACCCAAACTCGCACCGTTCGGCATCGAGCTGGTGGACGTCAAGATCAAGAGGCTCAACTATGTGGAAGAAGTGAGAAAGTCCGTTTACAACCGGATGATTGCGGAACGGAAACAGATCGCGGAAAAGTTCCGGTCCGAGGGGAGTGGTGAGGCTCGGAAAATCCTGGGAGAAAAAGAAAGGGACTTAAAACTGATTACGTCCGAGGCCTACCGCCAGGCCCAGGAAGTCATGGGAAAAGCCGATGCCGAGGTCACCAAGATCTACGCCACCGCCTACGGCCCCGACCCGGAATTTTATTCCTTTGTCAAAACGCTGGAGATCTACAACAAGTCCCTCGACAAGGAAAGCACCGTAATCCTTTCCACGGATTCGGAATTCTTAAAATACCTAAAAGGATACAACGAACCTGCAAAAAGAAATTAGGCCGTCTATCGGATCAAGGCTAAAGAAAAAAGCATCCATATTCCTGGTGATAGAACATGGATGCTTTTAACCCGTCCTTTAATTGTAAACTATTTGATCTTTCTTCGCTGATGCCGTGTACGGGCGAGAAGCTTTCGATGCTTGTGCTTTCTCATCTTCTTCCGTCTCTTTTTGATAACGCTGCCCAATCCCTCACCTCCAGTCCTTACGAATTTCTCACCCATCTTTTAAGGGTTTCAAACCGGATTTCACTCAAAGCCCCGATCCTGAACATATGGATTGCAGCCGGTTTCGTTAAAAATATCTATTTAGGGCCTTTTCGGCGGTTTGTCCACAGGTTTTTTGATATCTTAAATAAAAGCACGATATCGTGTCTCGTGACAACATGAACACGGCGCCGCCCAATACCCGGGAAGATACCCTGGCTCAATTCGATCCGCCGCAGAGGGACATCGTCAATAACGCGGCGGCGTTGGCCGAAGAGCTTGTCGCCAACCACTTCAAGTTGTCGGCCAACCAGTGGCTGAACCGCCGATATGACCTGAAAACCCTGGCCGACCTTTCCCCCGAGGAAATCGTCCACGGGCCGTTTGCCCAGATCATCCATTATCGGGGTCACCGGGGGGATCCACCCCTGGGATCCAAAA
>PCSF01000245.1:2256-4999 GCA_002771315.1 Desulfobacterales bacterium CG23_combo_of_CG06-09_8_20_14_all_52_9
CCTTTCGGTCCTTGAGGACTCTGTCGACATCTCCCTTTTCCCCTTTATCCTGTATATTGTCACCCATGAACTGATTCACATCGTCCGCTTCACCCGGTTTTTGCAGAATTTCGTGGCCTCTGAAGAGGAAAAGCTTGCAGAAGAGCAGCGGGTTCATAAAATAACGCATGAAATCCTCAAGGAGATGCCTGTTCCCGGACTGGAATCCGTACTGGACTACTATCGCTTCTGGCGCAAACCCTTCGATGAAATCGAACATGACGCCATTTATCTTGACAAGTCCTGATGAAGAATTATATTAAGCTCACTTTCAAAAAGGGAGGTAACCTGATTATGCCGGTCTATGAGTATGAATGCACCCGATGCGGACATATTGAAGAAGCGTTTCAAAATTTTTCCGACAAGCCGCTCACCCGATGCGGCCATTGCGCAGGAAAGCTTCGAAAGCTGATCTCTCAGAGCACGTTTCATCTCAAGGGCACCGGCTGGTACGTCACCGACTATGCCAATCGATCCAAAAATTCCCAATGCGCTTCCGTCAAGAAGGCCAAGGCCGACTCGGAAAGTGCCAAAATCGCCAAGCCGGACACCAGCACATCCGGAAAGTCCGAGGATTAGGGATATCTCCCCGTAACCCTCCCCCGAACCGCAATAGGCTGACCCGATCTGAAAGGCCCATCGTGATCGGAAGATACAGAGGCGATGGGCTTTAAAATTTTTCTTGGGGGGGTTAACACGTCAAATTCCCAATCATTTTTTTTAAATCAAGACCTTTACAAAACCGAATGAGTGATTAAGGTCTGCAAGAACTTACACCTTTCAGCAAAAGGCATATCCGGCCTTGATTGGGAAAGGGGGTGGCGCCTGAACCAGGACTTGGGATCAATGGTCAATATCGGCCTGTAAGAATAACAACAGGAAATTCGATCATTATAAACATCACAATTCGTAAAGGAGAAAGGACACCATGAAACTGAAACCGTTGCAGGACCGAATCTTAGTGGAGCGTGTGGAAGAGGAACAAAAGACCAAGGGCGGGATCATCATTCCGGACACGGCCAAGGAAAAGCCTGCCGAGGGCAAGGTCATCGCCGTGGGGAACGGCAAGCTGGACGAAAACGGCAAGCGGATCCCCCTCGATGTTAAAAAGGGCGACCGAATTTTATTCGGCAAGTACTCCGGCACCGAGGTCAAGATCGAGGGTAAAGAGTACATCATGATGCGTGAAGATGACGTCTTGGGAATCATCGAATAACTTAGAATAATTCATTCAATAACGGAGGAAAGTGAAGATGGGTGCAAAACTGATCAGGTACGACATGAAAGCCCGGGAAGCCTTGCTCAACGGCATCAGAACCCTATCCGATGCGGTGGCGGTAACCCTCGGGCCCAAAGGCAGAAACGTGGTTTTGGAAAAATCCTGGGGCTCCCCCACGATAACCAAGGATGGCGTCACCGTGGCCAAGGAGATCGAACTGGAAGACAAGTTCGAGAACATGGGCGCCCAGATGGTCAAGGAAGTGGCCAGCAAGACCAGTGACATGGCCGGTGACGGAACCACCACGGCAACCGTTTTGTCCCGGGCCATTTATGAGGAAGGCCAGAAAATGGTCGCAGCCGGAAATAACCCCATGGCCATCAAGCGCGGCATCGAAAAGGCCGTGGAAGTGATCACCAAAGAGCTTCAATCCATGAGCAAACCCACCAAGGACCAGAGGGAAATCGCCCAGGTGGGGACCATCTCCGCCAACAACGACGAAACCATCGGGAACATCATCGCCGAAGCCATGAACAAGGTGGGCAAAGAAGGCGTCATCACGGTGGAAGAGGCCAAAGCCATGGAGACCACCCTCGAGGTGGTGGAAGGAATGCAGTTTGACCGGGGTTACATTTCCCCTTATTTCATCACCGATGCGGAAAAGATGGTCGTCTCCCTCCAGGATCCCTACATCCTCATTAATGAAAAGAAGATCAGCAACATGAAAGACCTCCTCCCCATCCTGGAGCAGGTGGCCAAGACCGGGCGCCCCATGCTCATCATCGCCGAGGACGTGGAAGGCGAAGCGTTGGCCACCCTAGTGGTCAATAAGCTGCGCGGCACCCTCCATGTGGCAGCCGTCAAGGCGCCGGGATTCGGCGATCGCCGAAAGGCCATGCTGGAAGACATTGCGGTGCTGACCGGCGGACAGGTTGTTTCCGAAGACCTGGGAATCAAGCTGGAGAACCTGACCCTGTCTGATCTTGGGAACGCCAAGCGGCTCACCATCGACAAGGACAACACCACCATCGTGGACGGTGCGGGTTCCCGCAGCGCCCTCGAAGGCCGGGTCAAACAGATCCGGGCACAGATCGACGAGACTACCTCCGACTATGACCGGGAAAAGCTCCAGGAACGCCTGGCGAAACTGGTGGGCGGCGTGGCCGTCATCAATGTCGGGGCCGCTACTGAAACCGAGATGAAAGAAAAAAAGGCGCGGGTGGAAGATGCCCTGAACGCCACTCGGGCGGCCGTTGAAGAAGGGATCGTCCCCGGCGGCGGCGTGGCCCTTGTGCGCTGCATCGAGGCCCTGGACAAGATCAAGATCAAAGCCGACCAGAAGCTGGGCGTCAAAGTTGTGAGACGGGCCATCGAAGAGCCCCTCCGCATGATCGCCGAAAATGCCGGTTTTGAAGGTTCCGTGGTCCTCAACAAGGTCCTTGAAGGAAAGGACGCCTTCGGGTTCAATGCGGAGACTAATATTTA
>PCSF01000245.1:5014-5253 GCA_002771315.1 Desulfobacterales bacterium CG23_combo_of_CG06-09_8_20_14_all_52_9
AGCCGGCGTCATCGATCCTACCAAGGTCGTGCGTCTGGCCCTTCAAAATGCCGCCAGCGTGGCGGGCCTCATGCTCACCACCGAGGCCCTGGTGGCCGAAAAACCCGATGAAAAGAAAGACATGCCGATGCCGGGCGGCGGCGGCATGGGCGGCATGGGCGGCGGCGGAATGGGCGGAATGATGTGATCTGCCTGTTACTCCAAAACTTTTAAAAATAAAAAAGCCCTCACCGGAAACG
>PCSF01000188.1:0-244 GCA_002771315.1 Desulfobacterales bacterium CG23_combo_of_CG06-09_8_20_14_all_52_9
CGATCTCAAGACATGGATTTGATTTTGAAAAAACAGGATGATAGAAAACATAATAGTTTTTCAAAGAATATTTATCTTAATTTTGAGAACAGGAAACGCATTTTATGTTCGATTGGCATACGTTATGGGTCGGCCTTCTCATTTTTGTGGCACGGGTAGGGGATGTCTCCATCGGAACTATCCGCACTATCGTTACGGTCCAGGGAAGGAGTGTCGTTGCATTTTTCCTGGGGATCTTTGAACT
>PCSF01000188.1:293-5188 GCA_002771315.1 Desulfobacterales bacterium CG23_combo_of_CG06-09_8_20_14_all_52_9
CAACCGCTTCTGGCGCTTTTTTATGCATTCGGGTATGCCACGGGAAACGTAGTCGGCATTGCGGTAGAGCGGCGCCTGGCTCTCGGGATCGTCGTTTTGCGCGTTATTACCCGAACCGTGGGGAAACAGTTGGCCGACCGGATCCGGGATTTGGGACAGCCCGTCACCATCTTTCGGGGAGAGGGGAGAAACGGCCCTGTGGACGAATTGTATATTGCCTGCCGGAGAAGAAATCTCGTCAAAATCCTGGATATCGTTTGTCAAGAGGATCCGGAAGCCTTCTATGTCACGGAAATGGCGAGGGACGTGCGAAAATCCGTGGGCCCGCCGATATTTTCGCCAACCGGATGGCGAGCCGTCCTGAAAAAGAAATGATCCGCGCCTCCCTCTTTTAATCACGTTTAATTCCAGTAAAACAGTGAGGTATTAATTAAAATAAGTAATAACGATCTGATTTTGTAATAGGATTTTTATTGACAAATTTTTGTCCCATGTATAAAAATAAGCCTTATCCATTTGATCCATAAATAAACTCAAAATAGAGTCTTGGGCCGATGGAAAGACGCCCAAGGCCGATAGGGCCACTTATCAATCAAAAAGGAGGGAAAAGATGAGGATTCTGATCATTTTTCTGACGCTGTTGGTCAGTGCGGCTCCGGCTTTGGGACAGTCGATGACACTGGTAACTCTCGGAGACAGCCTTACCGCCGGAGACGGGGATGAGGTGGGGGGTGGGTATCCGGTCAGGATTCTGGCAAGGCTTCAAATCACTCATCCCGGCTCGACACTCAATAATCTGGCTCAATCGGGATTTACTTCGGAGGACCTGATCAATAATGAGCTGGGTCCGGCGGTAGATATCCTGAATAGCGCTCCGGGCGACAACATCAGAATGGCGATCGTCTGGGTCGGCAGCAACGATTTGTTTGGGCTTTACAATTATGTTTGCGATTTTGATTACGGAAACGATTACACGCTATGTGAAGCCAATGATCTACAAAATTTCTCAAACAACATCGCTCATATTTTAGACTCACTGCAGGCAACCGGTGCAAGAACCTATATCGCCTTACATGATGATCAGTCCCGGAGACCGGTAATGACCGATCCGGCAAGACGTTTTGCAAGCTATGAGCGAATCAGTGACCTTGATCTTTCTCGAATGGCCCTTCAAGTCAGAAATTACAACAACGCCATTTTAGCAGCGGCGTCAGTTCGCGGTGTGGGTGTTGCCGATTTTTTCAATACCATCATTTTTGAAGATTGGGCCACGTTGAGTGAAGATGGAAATCATCCTAACGCAGCAGGCTATGATGCCATCACCGAGATCTGGTACCAAGTCGTCACCGCCGGCGGAGCAGCGAAAACGGTCCCGGGTGCCGTTTTGAAACCTCCTCGAAAATAAAAATGGGGTCTTAAAAAGTTTCTGACAATTTTGGGCCTAAACGGATGGAGTCAGAAGGTCCCATTTTAATCCAAGACATTTCGCAGTGCTTTTGCCAGTTCAAGCCGGTTGAGAGGCTTTTCGATATAATACTTGATACCGATCTGAGAGGCGGAGAAGGCATCGATCTTCTGGCTATACCCCGTGCAAAGGATGACCGGCATATCGGGGCGAACGGAAAGGATTTCCTGAGCCAGTCGGTCTCCGTTCATGTAGGGCATCGTCATATCGGTGATCACGACGTCAAAATGATGGGGGTCTTGTAAGAAAAGGGATAGGGCTTCCATCGGGTTTGTCCGTCCTTCTACACGATATCCCAGCCGTTCCAGTAATTGACAGCCGATTCCCACGATGAGTTCTTCATCATCGACAAACAGAATCCGTTCCGATCCGGTGGGAAGCGTCTCCTTTTTTTCAACCACCGATTCCACTTCTCCGATGTAAGCCGGTAAATAAATCGAAAAAGCGGTCCCTTCACCCAGCGTGCTCTCGACCGCAATCGACCCCTCATGGTTTTTAACGATACCGTGTACGACGGAAAGCCCCAGCCCCGTTCCCTTGCCGACTTCCTTGGTAGTAAAATAGGGATCGAATATCCGATCCAGGTATTTTGCCTCTATTCCGGATCCGGTGTCGCTGACCCGCAGTTTAACGTATCGGCCTGGAGTCAGGGAAACGGAACCGGTCGGCATCTGGGCGTCGACGACGTGGTTTCCGAGGCCGAGGGTCAGGGTACCCCCGGTATCCTCCATGGAATGGGAGGCATTGGTGCATAGGTTGATGAGGACCTGGTGCATCTGGGCAGGATCCGCCAAAACGGGATCCACGTTTTCTTCGATTTGCGCGGTCATGGCAATGTTGGAGGGGATGGATGCCCTCAGCAACTTGAGGGATTCCTTGATGAGGGGGGACAGTTTCAGGGGTTTGCGCTTCTGCTCGATTTTCCGGCTGAAGCTTAAGAGCTGCTTCACCACGTCCCTGGCCCGCAGGCTGGCTGTCTGGACTTCCTCCAGATGATGCTTGACCGGGCTCCATTCTTGCACACTTTCCAAAGCCAACTCCGCATTTCCGAGTATAATCCCCAGGATGTTGTTGAAGTCGTGGGCAATGCCGCCGGCCAGCGTTCCAATGGCTTCCATTTTTTTTGATTGTAAAATCTGCTCCTGGAGGCCTTTGATCTTTCTTTCCGAAAGTATTTTCTCCGTAACATCCCGACCGATACCGCTGATGAAAGGGTCTCCATCTTCGGGTCGGACCAAAACGCTCCGGTATTCCATATAGACTTTGCGGCCGCTTTTGGAACAGAAGACCGTAACGCCTTGATGGCTTCCCTTTTCAAGGATTTGTTTGAGATATTCTTCTTGGAAAAGGGTTTTCAATTCGGGTTTCATGAAATCCGAAGCCATTTGTCCGATCAGCTCTCCGGGCTCATACCCCAGAATATGGGCGAACGAGGGATTAAAGGAAAGAAGTCGTCCTTCCAGATCCTGGGTGTATACAAGGTCACTGATGGCATTAAAAAGGTCCCTGAACTTTTTTTCGGATCGATAAATTGCTTCTGCGATGCGTTTTCGCTCGGTGATATCCTCGGCGACGCCGTCGAAATACTCTATTTTTCCCAGGGAGTTTTTGATGGCCACAATGGATGTGGAGGCGACAAAGGGGGTTTTGTCCCTTTTTATAAGTTTGAGTTCTTCATTGCGTACCTGGCCCTGGGCGGTCAGCTTGGCGATAAGCCGGGTTAGGTCTTCAGGATCCTGAAAAATGTCCGATGGTTTGACTGCAAGGAATTCCTTCCGGGTCTCATATCCGAACATGCGGGCCATGGCGTAATTGGCTTCGAGGAATTGACCCTTGGAGAGGGTAGAAGTCCGGTATACGCCGATATTAAGGTTTTCCGTGAGTCTTTGATACCGGGTCTCCCTTTCATGAAGCTTTTCCTCCGCTTCCTTCCGATCCAGGATGTTGCAAATACCCTGGCCGCTGATTTTGAGGAGCGAAACGGTGTCTTCGGACCAGAATTTGGGTTCTTGTACCGAGTCAAAACCCAAAAAGCCTTTGATATTTCCGCCGCTTACAACCGGGACGATGACCAGGGATCGGATGCCCAGCGTCTTGAAGTAATTCTGTTCGAGCAGAGCCTCCATAGACAAATCATCGACATCCGGAAAATGGAAGGTTTCCATGGCGAGCATTTTCTCCCAAAACCATGGCAGTTCTTCCTTTGCTGATATTCCCTGGAGGCCGGCGATCTGCGGTTCTATACCCGGGGCACACCATTCATGAGTATTGTCGATCAGCCGCCGGTCCGGTCTGACCTGAAATAAATAGGCTCGATCCACCCCGGAGAATTTCCCGATGGCTTCCAGGGCCTGGTTGATCTTGACATCCGTTTTTCTGGCCTCTACAAAATTTGCGGAGATCCGGGTGATGATTTGCTGAAACCGAATCCGGGACTCGAGGGCCTCTTCGGCTTTTTTGCGCTTGAAGAGGTTCTGGATCCAGTTGTCGAGGATGGTGTCTTCCGAAACAAACCCCAGGCGCTCCGTTGGTGGAATGTGATAGAAATTATCAAAAACCTGCGAGCCGATGATGACGACCGCATGGGCGGTCAGGGCGTGCAGGAGGAAGACGGAAGCTATTTTACGCCGATCGAACTGGCACAGACAAAGGACCTTGTTGTTGAGCACCCAGGTATCAAGGAGGTCCCCAAATCGTCTGAAGGCTTCAGATTCGGATATTTGGGAAACCCAAGAAGCCTCCATGATTATCCGAAGTGTTGAATATCCGGCATCCAACGCTTTCTGCATCTGATCTTTAAACCATTCTATGGCGGTTTCCGGATCGAACTTATTGCTTTTAAGGAGGGCTTCCTCGGCTTTGACGATGGAAAACCGGCCGTTTTCCGCCAGCGGCACCGGATCCAGTCCGTCAGCGGCAAGATACGACAGGATCATTTCAGGGGTCTGGTCGTGGGTGATATAGAGTATTTTTTCGCCCCGTTCCAGGCCAAGGCGAATGAACGGTGTGAGCACCGTCTGGTGCTCGACATCGTTTTCATATAGGAAACAAAGGTGGGCACCAGGCCTCAAGTCGGCAAGGGCCTCCTTTAACGATATCGTTGATTGGGGGTTATTCATCCGGCATCCGCCAGGAAAAGGAATCTTTTTTTGCTTGGATCCATTGGATCCTTATGCTTTATTAAATATTCGGAATCCCGAAAATTGTCAATGTTGACGAAATCGTAAAAAGTCGTCACCCCGTTGAAAAACGGGGTCCAGAGGTTTCATAAGTGCTTGAGAACACTGGATTCCGGCTTTTTCCGGAATGACGGAAGGAGAACATTTTCGACTTTCTACGAAGCCATCAATGTTGATGAAATCGTAAAAAGCTATTTTTGCTCGCTTCGTGATCATTTTTGGGAGATGCTCACGGCTTCTCTAAATTTCAA
>PCSF01000072.1 GCA_002771315.1 Desulfobacterales bacterium CG23_combo_of_CG06-09_8_20_14_all_52_9
AAGCTGGTTGGGTCGAAGTGCATCATCTTGTTCGGCGTGGTCAGCCCCTTTTCCCGGTTGCCCATGAAGGCAATCGGATAGATATCCCTTTTCCTGGAGCACAAATAACCGGTGAACGGAGGTGCGTACTTGCCGAGCCAAATCCTTGAAGCGTTTTTTCTCTTTTGAAGAAACGATTTGAAAAAGAAAGGACAGGGCGGCGTACCATAACGCCTGGATCTCAATGGGATACCCTTGTCTCGGGGTCCCGGCCGGGTAATTGGTATCCATCCAGGTAAAATGAGCCGGGCTGAAAATCAACCCGGTTTCATCATCCATCTGGATTCCGTTTGGCGTACCCCGAATATAGGCTTGTGCAATGGAAAGTAAAATTTCTCTTACGGTTCTGTCCCCGCAAACCGTTTTCAGGAAACGAGAATTTTTTTCAGCCTGCACCAAATCTCTGCACGCCACGGCAAACCATAAGGGAGCATCCGACGTGTCCCGATTGGCCGGTCCTTGTTCACCGATCATGTTGGGCAGTGTCCCCTGGGACTCAAACCGGCCGAACTGATAGAGGATGGATCGTGCGTCATCGAGCATTCCGGCCGCAATGAGCCCACGGCTGAAAATCAGGGAATCCCGTCCCCAGTCCAAAAACCATGGGTACCCCGCAATCACCGTCTTTCCCTGGTCCCTCTCGACGATATAATGATCCATGATTCGGATCATTTCCCCCAACAGGCTTTTTTCTTTTAAATCCCGTGAGGGTTTCTCTTCTGTATTTTTGCGTAATATCGTCTCGCCACCCGAATCCGGCTTATTTGTTAAAGGTCCGGCCTCACCGATCAGCGTCACCCCCTGCCCGCCTTTGATCTTGGCGGTAAAGTAACCCGGACTGAACAGGTCGGAATTCGGATCCTGCCCGCGCTGAGCCTCCTGGAATCGATGAACCATGTAGTGCCACTCCGGTTCGTGTACATAGCGTCCGGAAAAAATTTTCATGGATAGAACATGGTGTCCGTCCGGCTGAAAAAGAAACCCCTCGGCTTGAGGCGTAACCGCCTGTGGCCAGTGGTTCTCAGGCCCCATAAATGCCTTAATGACATCGTGGCAGGACCGGCTTTCGATGTCCGGCCTTAAAATGAGAGTCACCGGTTCGTCATCCGAAAGGCCACCACCACCTTCCACGGATTGTTCCCTGATAATGACCATCCGGGTCTGGTTTTGACCGTCTATCATGGAAAGTGCGATACGGATCGTTACATGCTTCCCCAAACCGGTGGGGACTTTGAATCGCCAAACGCCCTTGAATGGGTCCTCCAATCGAAACGAATCCATGCAGGTGGCACTGATTTCCTGTGAGTAGTCCTGGAACACGATCCACCCCCGACACCGAGACCATAGGATCCACCGGTCCGAAGGTCGCTTTGGATGAAGGTTTGCCGCCAGAAGCGCATCGTATCGGCTGGTCAGCTTTCCCCATTCTACCGGAGCCCGCAGCATCCCACCACAACCGTTTGTGGTCAAAAAATACAGGGGCGTATTGGAGTCCAAATCCTTGTGCCGGAGTATTATTTTCAAGGATGCCCCCTCCGGCCGACTCAGGTATAGCAAAGGAGCTTCCATCCTCTTGGCACCTTCCGGCAAATAGACGGAAAGGTGTAGTATGTACGGCATATGATGCCAGGGTACAGGCAAGGGTGTAAAAAGGGCGAACCGATCTCCGCCCGGACCCGGAAGGCTGTCTTCCACCGCCACCACGCGCATCCCCCGTTTGATCAGTACTCGGAAATGGGCCGGTGCTAAAACCAGCAGAAAATGTCCCGGCGGGAGCATCACCTCCCGTTTTAGATCCTGAGGCCATATCCAGGGAATGATCCGGGATTCGGCCTTTTGAGGATTCAAGCTCCGACAAAACTCCTCGGGATCTTTACGAAACTCCACAACGGCTGCATCCACATTCAGGTCTCCCAGGTCCACATCCCCGTAAAAATGGCGCCACACATCAAGAACCTTTGCCCTCAGGCGTTGGAAAACGATGCGTTCCGGTTCCAGCAAGTTCTCTTTTCTCTCCGATTCAATGAGTGTGTGATCATCGAAATCATCGGAAAGACAAAGCACCTGACCCGGAGTTAGCTCAAGCTCGGCCCACTCCTCCCTGACCCGAATACGGACCTTTTTCCCTGTGAGTAAATCGAGAAGTGTGTCCCCTTTCATAGAGGCGTCGGCACGTTTCCACCGGGCATAAGCGGATTTGTGATCGTCCAGGTTGGCCACAATTAAAAGCCTTTTATCTGTCAAGGGATGGAAGCGGCTCACGACAAGGCAGTTTCCTTGACCTTCGTGAATCATCTTCAGCCGGGCATCGTCGAAAAACGCGGGGTGCTTTCTGAGAATGCATGAAAGCCTTGAGATTTCCGCCGCCTGATTGGGAGAGCCGCCCCAGTTGAGGGATCGGGCCTGGTGGACCTCGATTTTTTCGGTGGCATACCACTCTACGCCATTGGCGAAGGCAAATCCGCCCTGGTGAGAAAGAAGGGCACAAAGGGCCGTCCGCATCTTTGCCCAAATTGTGGAACGTGAGGCCAACCGGTTGTTGTCGTGGGTTTCGGCATAATGAACCAGAATCCCGTCGCTTTTTGAAATCTCGAATACATCGGGAAGATAGCCCTCGATCTGATGTCGGTCGTAATTCTGAAAGAGTTCCGAATAGGCCCAATTGAAATTGGCCAAATTGAGCAAGTCCCGGGTGACCGATATTTTCCCACCCAATCCTTCTAGAAAAAACAGGGTAGCGGGAAACTGGTCCCTCACCAGGGCCACCAGATATCTCCAGGCCATTACCGGGATCATATACCCGGCATCGCATCGGAATCCGTCCACACCCCGGTGACACCAGGTCAAGAAGACCTGGCCCATGTATTCCCACAGCCTCTTTTTGGAGTAATCCAGCTTGGTGAGATCCTCCCATTGCACACCCCAGGCGCCCGGTACCTCGATGCGGCCGTTTTCGGTGCGGCTCAGCCACTCCGGATGCGTTTGATGAAGAATAGCCGCCCATCCGGTGTGATTGATAGCGATATCGAGGATCAGCTTAGCCCCTCGGGCATGGATAGCATCTACAAGTTCCATAAATTGTTCCGTGGGTGTGGCCTTTGGGTCGAATTTGGCCAGAGACGGATCTACTGTAGTAAAGCTCAGTGCAGCATACGGGCTTCCGAATCGTCCCATCCGTCTATAGGTCGTGGGGGTCGGGTGAATGGGAAGCAGTTGAATAAACCGACATCCCAACTCGCCGATGATGAAATCAAGATGGGAGATGAAATCCCTAAAGGTCCCGGAAGGCGGAATGACCGCATATCCCAGTCGGTCCAGCCTCAAAACATCGGCATCCGCTTCCGGAGTGAAAAAGCCGCCGCGGATATTAGGCCCGAACTGGCGCACAAAGGCGTTGTAAATCGTGTTGGCGCAGACCGTGTCGGCCGGTTCCACGTTGACGGAGAGGTTGTTTCCTGCCGGCCATACAGGATCCAGGGTCAATGCGGGAAGGAAGAACGCCTTGGCCTCGAAATGCCCTGTTTCGCAAAGCGGGAGGGAAATCTTGAATCGAAAACCGTCCAAAAGCGTCATCGGAATATCGAACCAATCCCGGGCCAGGGGCGGCTCGTTGAATTGCACCTCCCGGATGGTCTCCATTCTCATTCTGTCGGCATGGCCGATATTGGTGCGCAGGTATGCCTTTCCCGGCTCAGGCCTTGGAAGGGTCAAAAAAACCGTCAGGATATCCCCCCTGAATTTGACCATCCGCGTACCCGGGGTGGGATCCTGTTCAAGAAAAATCGGTTCCGGATTCATATTATCTCCAAATTCAAAGCGCTTTTTTCTCTTTGAAGGCGCTCCGAATACACACGTGAAAACCTTATCATCCACTCTCTTTGATATCAAGAGTCCGGAATAATCTTCCGGAACCGATGCAAGCCCCAATACGAGAAAAACGCTCGTTCATTTTTTCCGTTTTCATGGAATTTCAAGATAATGAGTTGGCGGCATCTGCCTCTAATAAAACTTGATTTACTCATTATGTTGGCCTATATTTAGACCCATAAATATACCAGAATAAGGGGTCATGACATGAAAACGATTTCAATTGCAAATGATATTGTTCCCATTGCAGAATTTAAGGCGGGTATCTCCAAATGGTTTAAGAGCATCCAAAAAGGCGGACATCCATTGATTATAACGCAGAACGGCAAGCCCGCCGGAGTTCTCCTCTCTCCTAGTGAATACGATGATCTGATTTACAAAAAGGCATTTTTTGATTCTGTCGGCAGAGGGATAGCGGATACCGAAAGCGGGAATGTTTACAGCACCAAAGAATTAAAGGCGGCATTGATCGAGAGAAGAAGCAGGTGATGAAAATCAGATGGACTCATGAAGCTTTGTTGCGATTGTTCGAGATTGAGGATTTCATATCACAGGACAGCCCTGATCGGGCCAGGAAATTTGTTGACCAGATCGTCGAACATACGAAATCCTTGTCTGACAACCCTCTTAGTGGAAGGACCGTTCCCGAAATTTCCAGCCCCGATTTAAAAGAGCTGATTTTTAGAAAATATCGAATCGTCTACCGAATGAATAAAAACAACCTTGATATCCTGACTGTTTTCGATGGACATAGATTATTGTGTATGGATGAAATAGATTCGTAGCTCATCCATGATCATCTATTCACATAACCAAACAATCCATTGGATGCTCGTTTCTCGCGCTGGTGATCTTTGCGTTCGATCCGTAATGTTCAGTCACACTGATTTGACGCCACTATCCCGTTATAGAAAATAAGACATGATTTCCCTATTGGATAGATTGCGGCATACCGGGTTCAACGTCAACGGCGGCCAAAGGATCCTTCCATAGAAAAAGACGTCCATGGAAAACCTTGCACGGCACATTAACCTGCCTGCGCCGCAAAGCATAGCGCTACGGATAGGGATGCCGGTAAAACACAATTCATTCTCACGTTGAATCCGTCCGCAAAAATGCGACTTCTTACCAATTCAATTTTTGTCACGACATATTTTTCCTTGATTCCCATCGTGGTATCCGGCCAAGAGAAAGGCCGATTGCAAATATCCCCATGATACTGAACAGGGTCATGGCGGTTTTCATAGCCAGGACAAATTCCTTGCCTGTCTCTATGGTCACAGACCGGTCGCCGAGAAA
>PCSF01000290.1:0-1133 GCA_002771315.1 Desulfobacterales bacterium CG23_combo_of_CG06-09_8_20_14_all_52_9
CCCGGTTGAATCCTGCGAAGCAGGGCCGCAAAGCGGCATTCAACCGGGCAGGGGATGCAGTGCAACGCAGCAGATGGACTTTTTACGAAGCCATTATGGTTGAACCGATTGCCTTTAGGGTTTTCGGATCAGGAAAAGATGGATGTAGTGGGGATCAAGGTTTTTGAGGGATACGTCCCGGTATTCGCTTTCGATCTCGGAGAAGAGATCTTCCAGAATGAGACCCACCTGTCTACGGATCTCGTCTTCTGAAAAGCCTGACCGAGCGCAGAGCCATGCTAAGAAATCGGCCCTCATGGCCATTCGGATCCGGCGGGATCCTTTCTTTCCTTCCCAGAGCCGTGAAAAAAAGCGCCTGAAATCCTGCATCGTCAGAGGCGCCACTTGGGCCTGTTCGATATCCCCACCGCCGTTTTGGTAAAGATGGTGTGCTCCCCAGAGGGTCAACAGGCAATTTTTATAGTTAAAAAATGGCCGGCCGGCAAATGAAGTCACGTCAATATTCAACCGTGAAAAAAGCGAATCCAGGGCCATGATCCCTTCCAAAACATCCCCTGTTTTTTCCACTTCTTCCAGTGAGATAAATTCTCGGTAAAGGGTGCCGGTCTGGTAATTGTCAAAAAAAAGCGGTCTCCGGATCAACAGGCCCCCCAGCACCCCCAGCCCCTGTTCCCCCCAGAAGGCCAGGGAAAGGCCCCGGCTTGAAAACCAGGAAGCCTTTTGCCATTTTTCCGCCCGCCACTTCAATTCCTGCGCAGCTCCGAAACCGACTCTAAAGAGGTCTTCCAGAGAATGTCGAAGCAACATGGCAGCGGCCCGGGCCGGCTCCAGATTCTCCTTTTTGGACAACAACCTCTCCATCCCGATGCTTAAGTACCCGCAGGCTTTTTTGACGATCCCCCGGAGCGTCTCGCGGTCCCGGATAATCTTCTGGTCCGCGGAAATAATCCGGTTGCACAAAGCGGCAAGCTCGGTCTGAATCTGAAGGAGCGTGGCTTCCGGTTTCAGGATTTCCAATGCCCGGGCAAAAAGATTGTCTGCAGGAAGCACACTGGCAAAACCGATGGGAACCGGCAGAAATAGATCGTTGATCCCCTTGGAAATAAACTTACCTTTGTTTTTCTTCAGACGAA
>PCSF01000290.1:1165-6192 GCA_002771315.1 Desulfobacterales bacterium CG23_combo_of_CG06-09_8_20_14_all_52_9
CGCCTCATGATAGGGCAAAAATCCTTTTTCGGCCATTCGGACGTTTCGCAATCGGTAAATCTCCTCTTCAGACTCGGCGGGGATGACATGGGCCGATTCCATTATTAGCTGTTGGTATCGTGGATAATCATATTCCGCCAGGTTTTTCAAAAAATTCACCAAAACCTCTTCCCGCGCTTGTTTTTCATCGGGAGAAAGGGGTCGATCAAAGGGAAATTCAATAAATCGGATATAAAAGACATCATCGAGGGTTATGTAATTATCGCCAAAATCGGAGGGATCCTCGTCATGTTCCCGGATTCGAAGTTCGAGGTTCTTAAAAACGTAAAGCTCAAAAAATTCGATCTTTTCTTTCAGGACCCATCGGGCCAGGCGATGGGAATCGGCCTTCATCAGATAATCGAGCCAACGAGTGACGCCGGGGCTGTCGAAGCGCTCCTTTTTCCAGGATTCCATATCCAGGATAAATTCCCATTGCCGATTCGAGGCCAGCGACAAAATTTCTATGGCATCTTCGGGGCCGATCTCCTGGATCAATAGATACAAATCTTCATCTGAAAAAGAATGCACTAAGGCGGCGGGATGTTCGGCATCCAAAATTCGGTTCAATGCCTGTTCCGGAGGAAGAGACAAAAGAACGGATCGCTCTTTGTAAAGGCGTATGAGCTGCTTTTCGGTGCTTTCAAGGGAAAAGATCTCTTTGTCCATTCATGTCTCTTTCAAGGTAGTCAGAATGGCTCCGCTAGTCATGACGGATGAAAAGCGTATGGAAAGGCTCTAAGTAATGGCCGGATACAAACGGATTTTTTCGCGTCGAAGGGGTATGCCGCTTCCCTTCTGTAATTTTTCGTAAGGCCGGCTTCGTCTTTGCGTCGCTCCCCGGAGCCTCGATCTTAGAATGGATATCGTTCTGAAAACGCCGCCACCCGGATAGGGGTGACCACGGATCCGTATGCCTCTTTTAAGGCCATAAGTCCCTCTCGCTGCTCCTCGAGGACCTCAAATAAGGCCTTGGGCACGTTGGCTTCCTTCCCGTAAGCCGCCTTCAGGAGGTCGATTCTGGCCGTGATCTTATCGATATAAAGCGAAAACTGTTTTACATAGAGATCTTCGGGATAGGCTTTCCCGACCTTGTCTTGAAAAAGCAATGCCAAGTCTTCAAATTTGGGGATCCAACCGATGGGGGTGGCAATGGCTTCCACCTCTTTGTGGGCGTATTTTTCGAGCCAGGAGAGCCAGGCCTTGACGTCTTTCTTTTCCCCGAGCAGTGTTTTTGACGAACCACCCCGAGCTTTTTGGGTTAAAAAATAATTCAATCCTGCCATGATAGGCTGCTGCTCCGATGCAATCCGGGCGCTTTCGAAAAAAGCGAACTGGGCGTCCATGTAGTCCCCGAGAGATCCAGGGGTAAACGGGGCGTTGGCCCAGGGCGCTCGTTTGATCCCCGTAGCGCCCACTTCGGTGGAGGTAGCCGCCGAAACGATGCAGGCGCCGATGACCACCCCATGGCGGGGATTTTTTGCCACCCACACCGGTGGCATGGTGTCGCTGTCACGGCCGCTGTAGGTGATGACTCGGGTAATCACTCCTTCCGGATCCTCCGCCGCTTCGGAATAGTTGGCTAATGCCGAAGACCTGAGGGTGCATCTCGCATTGGGATGGGATATTGGGATCGGTTTCCCGTTGGTATCCTTCATTCCTTTATGCCAGGGACCCTGAAAATTGTATCCTTTTTCAGGCACCGGTTCCCCGCTTCCGGTCCAATGGGGCACGCCGTATTCATCGATGAGAATATTCGACCAGATGACTTCGGTTCCGGGACGGCGAAGGCAGGCCATGAGCTTGGGATCGCCTTCCTCATTGACATCTTCGACAATCCCGAATATGCCGCTCTCCGGATTGATGGATCGAATCGTCCCATCTGTTGCGATCCAAAGCTGGGCCAAGTCGTCCCCTACGAAAAAATCCCCTGCCATGGCTGTGGTGGTCTTGCCGCAACCGGAGGGAGCTGCACCGGAAAACCAGGTCATCCGTCCGTTTTCACCCTTTATTCCGGTGATAAACATGTGTTCGGAAAGCTCGAGCCCCCGGTTTTCGTAAACGGCCTTATCCACGGAAAACCGATGGTTTCCCTTTTTCAGTAACAGGGTGTTGCCGGCATAAGTACAATTCATGGAATAGGTCGTCTGATGGCTCCGATCCATGTAGACGCGGGCGTTGGGAAGGTCCTCGGGCCGGTTCAACCCTTCGCTATGGATGTTGGTATAAAAATGCTTCAGGCGATCCATTTCGTCGTCAAAGACCGCATAGGCATTTCGATATAAAAGCTCGGCGCTGTGCGACACATACGCCGAGCTGGTGATTTCCAGAGCCGGATTGGAAACCGGTGCTCCGATAGGGCCGCGTATGTAAAATCCGATGATCATGGTATGGCCACGCATGATCCCCGTCATCTTCTCCCGGATGTCAATGAGTGCCTCCTGCCGATCTTTGCTGAATGCCTGAGAATTGACGCTCTCGCCGGGGTTTTTGATATAAAAAGTCCGATCGATGATCCGTCCTTGCTCCTCCTTGAGATCGAAGTGGACGGTGTGTCCTTCCAAGGGGAGCTTTTTTTCTTCCTGTTTTTTACAAGCCAACTCCCGAATAAATGCCTGGTCAGCTTCGGATCCCGTATTGACAAAGATCGCATCCGGCGTACACATCGCGATGGCATTGGCAATCTTGACGGCCACTTCCGGATTTTGAATCGCCCGGATCCGCCGGTAATGGTCAGGTGTCATGGTTTTTTCGAACACCCGAACAGCTGCTTCAACCGTATGGATTCCGCCGATTGCCTGAACGATATCCGCTCCCTTTTTCTTCTCAAACACCCCTTGTATTCCTTTCTTCATTCACTCGAGGATCCGTTCAGGCTTCCTCTTTTTCTCGGAGCGGCTCATGGCTCGGTAAAAACTCTCTAATAAGTTGCGATGATGATATCCGCCAGGGTTCTTTTGGGAACGTGATGCACCCCCTGCTCATCCCTCCAGTACCGGATGTCTCCTTCAGCGCCGACTTCCTCGATGACCACCTGCTCTTTGGGTTTTCCCAGTGCGATCACCAAAAGGATTTTTAGGTGCGCAGGTATGTTGAAAAGGTCCCGGAGAGATTCCTGACTGACGGAACCGATCATACACCCCGCAAGGCCTGCTTCACGGGCTCCCAGCAGGATGCTCTGGGCGGCAATGCCCTGGTCACAGCCGAAATCCTTGGCTTTAGTGGTGTTCCCCAGGATGACGATGTAGGCCGAAGGCCGCTCCCCTTCCTTCGGACCCGGCCAATCTTTGAGGTAAGCCGCCCACCCAAGGCAGGAAAAGATCTTTTCATTATTCGGGGGGGTGCTGGAAAGGATGTAGCAGAGAGGCTGCAAGTTGGCGGCGGAGGCCGACAACCGAGCAAGGTTCACCAGATCCATGAGCGTCTCGTTCGTAACGGGATGGTTCTGGTAAAAGCGCCTACAACTCCTGTTTTTCCGTACCAAATCTGCGATCATTTTAACCTCCATGACAAATCCATTTTTCCGGTATCGTCATATTTTGTTTAATCCATATCAAGACCTTATCAAACTCGCTTTTCAGTTCCCTCGAGGCCTTTCCCCGATGGCTTACCCGGCTTTTTTCTTTCTGTGTCATCTCGGCAAAGGTTTTTTTCAAGGGCGGATAATAAAAAATCGGGTCGTACCCGAAGCCGTTTTGGCCTTTCGGCGCTTCGGTGATGACCCCTTCGCACCGCCCCACGTATGTCAAGGCAGCACCGGTGGGGACCGCCAGGGAAATGACGCATTCAAAAGCAGCCGCCCGGTTGGCGACCCCTTTCATTTCTTCCAGGAGGCTGACGCAGCGTGTTTGATCCGAAGCATCCTTACCCCCATATCGGGCCGAGTGAACCCCTGGTCTCCCTGCCAAGCCCTCCAACATGAGCCCGGAATCGTCCGCCAGGGCCGGAAAACCCAGGATCCGAGCCGTGTGGCCGGCCTTCTTGTAGGCGTTTTCCTCGAAAGTCCGACCGTCCTCCTCAACTTCGGGAATCGGCCCGAAATCGCTTAACGTTTTGATCTGGATAAAAAAATCTTTAAGCAAGTCCCGGATCTCGGCTGCCTTTCCCGCATTGGCAGTGGCCAAGATCAAGGTGATCGGCTGTTCCATGAACCCCCCGTGACGTGCCCTTTTGGATCGATCGCAAACGATCCGACTATACTTTAGAATTCCAGTAGTGTAAAGTTGTTTCGATGAGTCATCTGGCAAACAGCTGTCTTCGACGCCCCCCAAGAGGCGGCAATAATAAGAGGTTAAAAGAATGCCTGGAAACCATTTACCATACTTACAACCTCAGGACCCTCATTCATCCGGACCCCGTGGAATTCCTCTATGTTTATCCGGACCCAAAAGATCGGGAAGTCGCCGGAATGATCGCGGCTTCGCTGGCATATGGGCGCGTACAACAAATCTTGAAAAGCGTAGCCTGCATATTGGAAAAGATGGGTCCCTCTCCGTCTGCCTTTTTAGCGCAATCGAATCCGGGAACCCTTCGTGATACCTTTGATGGATTTATTCACCGCTTTGCCACCGGCCGTCATCTCTCCTTCCTGCTTATCGCCATCCGGGATATCCAAAACAGGTATGAATCTCTCAACCATTTGTTTCTTAATGGTTTTTCAAAAAATGAGGCCACGGTCGAAGGTGCCCTGTGTGCCTTTGGACAGCACATCATCACAGCTTCACACGGATGTTGCGGGCATCTTGTCCCCCTTCCAAAACGGGGAAGCGCCTGTAAACGACTCAACCTTTTCCTGCGGTGGATGGTACGTCAAGACACCGTTGATCCCGGCGGTTGGGAAGGGATCCCGGCTTCCAAGCTCATCGTCCCCCTCGATACCCATCTGCATGCTCTTTCCCTCCGTCTGGGGTTCACTACACGAAAAGGAGCCGACATGACTACGGCCCTTGAAGTGACGCATCGTTTCCGGCAAATCTGCCCGGAAGATC
>PCSF01000290.1:6233-6375 GCA_002771315.1 Desulfobacterales bacterium CG23_combo_of_CG06-09_8_20_14_all_52_9
GGTGATATGCATCCGGACGACCTCATCTCCTATTTACGCAAAACATTGAATTGAAACCGGCGGCTGTTACAATATCTTGTGTCTTTTCTTCCTTGACATACCACATAGACTGCTTTAATCTTCTTCAAAATTTGATGAAATC
>PCSF01000062.1 GCA_002771315.1 Desulfobacterales bacterium CG23_combo_of_CG06-09_8_20_14_all_52_9
TGCATAAAAATGGTACACCGACGGCGAATTGGAGAGCATTATTCCAAGTCTCCTATTGACAACGCTACCAAAAATTTTCTAAGGTACGCATCCGAAAACCCGTTAACCGAAAGAGGAAGCCCATGACACACTCCTTCAAAGCTATGGTGGTGACGGAAAATCCACCGGGCACCTTCACCCGCCGAATCACCCAAAAAAGCATCGCCGAACTTCCACCGGGGGACGTCTTGATCGAAGTCCGTTTTTCCTCCCTCAACTACAAGGACGCTCTTTCTGCAATTGGGAACAAGGGGGTTACCCGGACTTATCCCCACACCCCGGGAATCGATGCCGCCGGCATCGTTGTGGAGGGAAAAGGGAGCGATTTTTCTCCAGGGGATCCGGTCCTGGTCACCGGATACGATCTGGGTATGAACACCTCGGGGGGCTTTGGACAGTTCATCCGGGTGCCCGCCGACTGGGTGGTCCGTCTCCCAGAGGGGCTTTCCTTAAAAGAAAGCATGATTTTGGGGACTGCCGGATTTACCGCCGGCCTTTCGGTGAGCAAGATCGTCGCCCATAGCATCCATCCAGGACGAGGGAAAATCCTGGTGACCGGCGCATCCGGCGGTGTCGGGAGCATGGCCGTCGCCATCCTCTCCCGAATCGGGTATGCCGTCGCGGCGGCAACCGGAAAAATCGAAGAAGCGGATTTTTTTAAAAGCCTCGGCGCATCGGAAGTCATCCCTCGGGAGGAAATCAAAGACACGCCTAAAAAGGCGCTTCTCAAAGAACGATGGGCGGCCGTTGTGGATACCGTGGGAGGGGAATATTTGGCCGCCGCGCTCAAGACCACCGCCTACCAGGGGGCGGTCACCTGCTGCGGGAACGTGGCTTCCGCATCTCTTTCCCTTACCGTGTATCCTTTTATTCTCAGGGGTATCACGCTTTACGGCGTCGATTCAGCCAACAACCCCATGGCACACCGAAAAGCTGTCTGGGAAAAGCTGGCCGGCCCGTGGAAACCGGATTCTCTTTTCGCCATCACGAATGAAATATCGCTCAGTGCTCTGGATTCTTATATCGATCGGATCCTCGAAGGAAAACTGAAAGGAAGAACAATAGTCAACATGACCGATTCCCAAATATGAACGCGAATCGGATCAAAGGATAAAAGCACTCATGCCTGTGCACAGAAACAACGACGTCGAATTTTTCAACGAACTGGAATCCAAAAAAATTTTAAGGGAATATGGCATTCCGGTAACGCGTGAAATGGCTGCTGCCGACGAGATCGAAGCCTTTGCCGCCGCCAAGGCCATCGGTTACCCTGTGGTCGTTAAGGGGTTGGGGAAAGCCTTGACACACAAAACCGATCGCGGACTGGTTCACCTGCATATCAAAAACCCAACGGGTGTTGCCGCCGCATTGAAGCAAATTACCGAGGCTGCCGGCAAAGACCTGGAGGGGTTTTTAGTGCAGCCCCAGGTGATCGGAAAGCGGGAACTGGCCGCAGGACTGTTCCGCGATCCGCATTTCGGTCCGGTGGTCCTTTTTGGTGTCGGGGGTATCTTTGCGGAAGCCTTTTCGGATGTATCTTTCCGGGTCGCTCCTTTCGGACGGGATCATGCCCTGCGGATGATCCGCGAAATCCGGTCCCAGGCGCTTTTGGGGCCTTTCCGAGGAGAAAAAGAGGTTCAACTGGAACAGCTCGTCAATATTCTGATCGCATTGTCAAAAATCGGCACAGACCATCCGGAGATCTCTGAAATCGATATCAATCCATTGATCGTGAATTCCGACGGTGCCCTCTGCGCCGTCGATGCGCTGGTTGTCAAACGCCCCGAATCCGACAAAGAAGCAACGCCGCTTCCCGTGGATCCGGCCTTGTTGGGAAAATTTTTCCGCCCCAAATCGATTGCATTTGTCGGTGTTTCATCCCAGATCGGAAAATGGGGACACATGCTCTTTTCCATAACCGTCAGCGGTGGTTTTGAGGGAGATATTTTTCTGGTCAATTCCAAAGGGGGACCCATCGCAGGACGACAGGTGTATCGATCCGTGGAGGAGATCCCTTCTGAAGTCGATCTGGGTGTCGTGACGGTTCCGGCAAGGCATGTCCTTCCCCTTATCCCTCAATTTGCGAAAAAAAATATCCAGAACATGCTGTTGATCACCTCCGGGTTTGCAGAAACCGGACCGGAAGGAAAGGCGCTGGAATTAAGGCTCATCGAGGAAGCCCGAAAGGCGGGGATTGTCGTGATCGGTCCCAACACGATGGGAATCTGTAACCCGCACATCAACCTCTACTGCACCGGAAGCCATGTCCAGCCCATGGCGGGAGCCACGGCCGTGGTTTCACAGTCCGGCAACATGGGTACCCAGCTTTTGGCCTTTGCCGAGCAACAGGGAATCGGCATCCGCGGCTTTTGCGGATCCGGAAACGAGGCCATGGTCACCACGGAGGATTTCCTCGACGCCTTCGAGACGGACGCGCTTACGAAAACGGTGATGCTCTACATCGAAAGCATCAAGAACGGACGCCGGTTCATGGATGCCTCCCGCAGAGTCGGCAAGAAAAAACCTATCGTCCTTTTGAAGGGGGGAAAAAGCAATGCCGGCGTCCGGGCTGCCGCCACCCACACCGGAGCGCTGGCCCACAACCGCCGGATCTTCGATGCGGCATGCCGTCAGGCCGGAATCGTGCTGGTGGATCACCCGATGGATCTCCTGGACCTGTCTGCGGCGTTTGCTTCCCTCCCGCTTCCCAAAGGAAATCGAGCCGCCATCATGACGCTTGGCGGAGGATGGGGAGTGGTGACCGTTGATCTATGCGCTGAATTCGGGCTAGAAGTCCCGGATCTTCCTGACAAGCTAAAGGCCGACATCGATCGATTGCTACCCGACTACTGGAGCCGCACCAATCCGGTGGATCTGGTGGGAGAAAAAGACATTCACATCCCCATTAAAGTCATGGAGCTTCTGACGGCATGGGACGGGTGTGACGCTGTTATCAACCTGGGCATCTTCGGCCGCAGGTTTCTTATCGACCGCTTAGGGGAGTCGGTCCTTAAGGCCGATCCCGGTTACTCTCCATCCGCCGTGGAGGCCATGACCCGATTCTTCCGCGATTTTGAAACCGACTACATTGTTCACATCGTGAATCTGATGGACCGCTTTCAAAAACCGATTTTCGGGGTGAGCCTCATCACCGACCAAAAGGATAAAACCGTCTTTCCCATCCCCGGATCTACCTACTCAGGCATCTTCTTTCCCACGCCGGAGCGCGCAGTCAAGGCCTTTGGAAAGATGTTTGAATATCAAAAATTTATTAAAAGTTTGGATTCAAAAAACAACGGATAGAGATTTTTCCGACGCTGTCGAAAAACTGCAGCAGTATATAAAACACCGACCCCAAACCGCTCATCAATCCAGGCGTTTCCGGAACCGGTTCACCGCTCCGATAAAAACCCCACCTCCCAGCAAAGCCAGTTCCAGGAGCTGGGGCCATAGTACGCTCATTCCGGTCCCTTTAAGGAAAATGCCCCGGATGATGACTAGAAAATGCCGCAAAGGATCCAGGTGGGTGAGCCACTGCACCATCAAGGGCATGTTGGCGATCGGAAACACGAAACCGCTGAGCATGAAAAAGGGGAGGATAAAAAAGAAGTTGGTCATCATGGCCTGCTGTTGGGTTTTAGACACCGTGGAGATGAAAAGACCGATACCCAATGTACTCAGCAGAAAAAGCCCCGTCGCCCCTAAAAGCAACAGCGCACTTCCCGCCATCGGAATCCGAAACCAGAGGATGGCAAAACCAATCACCATAATCATCTGAGCCTGAGCGATGAGGATGAAGGGGATGGTCTTGCCCAAAATCATCTCCAAAGGCCGCAAAGGGGTGACGATAAGCTGTTCCATGGTCCCGGCTTCTTTTTCTCGAACGATGGCCATAGACGTCAAAAGGAGAGAAAGGAGCATCACCAAAAAAGCCACGATACCCGGCACGTAGTAAAACTGGCTGTCCAGATTCGGGTTGTACCAGGTGCGCACCCGAAGGTCGATTTCACCGAATTTGATCCTGCGGCGAAATCGATCCCTCAACAGTCGCGTCCCGACCTCGTCCATCACGATGGAGGTATAAGCAATCCGTACAGCGGCCATGTTGCTCATGCTGCCGTCCACATGGACTCCGATGGAGGCGGTCTTCCCTTTGCGCACCGTGGCCTGAAAGTCCGGGGGGATCCAGATGCCCACGTCCACCCTTCTTTGTAGAAGCAGGCGGTCAAGATCCTTAGGATTCTCGAGATGAAAAAGGATCCGGAAAGTCGGGTTGGCGTCGAAGGATTCCAGGAGTCGCCGACTTTCCGGAGTCTTCGAATGATCCACCACTCCCAACCGGATGTCCCTCACATCGGTGGTAACCACATATCCGAAAAGTACGATCTGGATCAGGGGGGCAAGGACAAGGATCGGCCAGTTTCTTTTGTCCCGAAAAACCTGAATGAATTCCTTGCGTACCAATTCCCTGATACGGAGCCAACTCATATCACAACCCTTCTTTCTTCAAGGCCCGGATATTGAGGCCCAGAAGGATCCCCGTCATAGCCGCAAGGACCGCGAAATTTTGCCACATCTGCAGAAAGGAAAGATGCCTCAGGTAAAGCCCGTTGAGGATATCAATATAATAGGTCGCCGGTATGATGCGTGTGACGAGCTTGAGGAAAACGGGCATGTTCTGCTGAGGGAAGACAAAGTCCGAGAGCAACAGGGAAGGAAGGTATGTTAAAAGGATGGCCATCTGGTTGGCCACAAGCTGGGACTTGGTTTTAATGGAAATCAGCAGACCGAGGCTGATGGCCACCGAAATGTATATCATCGACGCCAGAATCATGAGCCAGAAGCTCGACTTCATGACCACGCCGAAAAGGACCTGACCCATGAGAATGGCCACCAGCACATCCACCAGTGTGATGAACCAGTAACAAACGGCCTTGCCGAAAAAAAATTCCGAAGCCCGGATGGGTAGCGACCGGATGGTTTCCATGGTCCCGTTTTCGTACTCCCTGGCGATGACCAGAGAGGTCAGAAGCGCCCCCACGATCATGATGATGATGGCGACGATCCCGGGGACGATGAAATTTTTACTTTCCAGTTCTTCGTTGAACCAGACACGGATCCGGGCCTCCACGGGGGCTTGGACAGGCTCTTGACCCTGACGGTTCAGAAAAGTCACCAATCGCTCTTTATTCCACTGTCCCACGACGGCGGTGATGTAAGCACGCGCGTTTCCGGCATA
>PCSF01000289.1 GCA_002771315.1 Desulfobacterales bacterium CG23_combo_of_CG06-09_8_20_14_all_52_9
ATCTGAGCGTGGGATTGAACCGGCGAAAGATCAAACCCCAGGCCGCTCACCGCAAGACCCGCTGCCGTGGCACCGGTAATCTGGATGAACTCTCGACGTGAAACGTTCATAAATCCTCCTCCCTCCTTGCTGTGGTTGATGTTAACCGCGATTTACGGTCTACAACAATCATCAATAATGAGTTTGCATTTTAAACAGCTTCCGATTCTGTTTCGGTTATTTCCTAAGAAAGGCGAGAAGCCTTATTCTCTGAATTCTATCGACTCGTCTCATCACCGGGAACGTTCGAGCGTCCTGATGTCAACGGATGATATTCATCTTCTTTGCTACCAGTAGCGCTGCACCCAAAGCGCCCACCTGTTGCGGATCTGCTGCTACCAGCACATTCCGGCCCAACTTTTCCGAAAGCATCTTCTGCATGCAGGTGTTTTTGGCCACGCCGCCAGTGAATACAATATCTCCGCCATTTGCCACCCGTTGGATCATTCCGGCGGCACGGCGGATGACGCTGGCATGCAAGCCACGGGCGATTTCCCGGCGGTTTTCTCCCTTGGCAATCAGGGAAGTAACTTCGGATTCGGCAAATACCGTGCACATGCTCGAGATGTTGAGATCCGTTTCCGCAAGAAGCGCTTCCCGTCCGAAATCCTCAATGGTAAACCCCAATGTTCTGGCCATGATCTCCAGGAATTTCCCGGTGCCGGCGGCACACCGATCGTTCATTTCAAATTTTCTGACCCGGCCGTCTTCAAAGAGCGCAATGGCCTTGCTGTCCTGTCCGCCGATATCGAGCACGGTCCGGGCGTCGGGGAACAAGGCCCGTGCCCCGATGGCGTGGGCCTTGATCTCAGTTACCGTGGGTGCATCAAAGGCGATTTCGAACAGGTTCCGGCCGTAACCGGTGGCGATGATGCCGTCACAATGCACACCATTGAGCAGCTTTTTAGCCTCGAATATCGGATCAAAACTAGTATCCGTCTGAAGGCTGAGGACGATTTCACCCTTTTCATCCACCACCACTAGTTTGATGGTGCGCGACCCGATGTCGATGCCTGTAAATTGTTTGCCCACCTTCGATTCTTTCGAATTAGCGCAGTTGTTCGATGAAGGCCTCAACCCGGGTCTTGAGCTGTCCCACATCCTCCATGCTGTAGTCGGTCTCGATACGCAGGCAAGGGATGCCTTTTTCTTCCAGGGCTTTTTCGACGGGGATGGATTCCATGAGATACGGCTGGCAGAACTGCAGTCCGTAGTGGATCACGCCGTCGGCCTTGAAAGCCTTCACCATCTCCTCGATATGATTCAGCCGATCAGGGTTTGGTGTGAAAATGGCGCAGTCCACCTGAAAATACCGATCCACGATGTCTTCCATCATTTCTTCGATGGTTTCACCGGACTCATCCGTAAGGTTCCGGGTGCCGCGTTCTCCCACGCAGGACTCCTCTCCCACGATTACCGCACCGGAGGTTTCGACGATCAACGGCAGTTTCCAGTTGGGGACCGCCTGAGGACAGCCGGAAACAAGAATACGAGGTGTTTTTTCCGGAAATACGCCTGTTTTATCTTTGACCCGCTTTTCCAATTCATCACAGAGTTTATTGACGGATTCCGTAAACCGTGCCGGGTTGTCATAAAAAAATACCTGATTGGCCAAAAGGGCATCCAAGCCTGAAATGGGCGTCGGGTCGGCCTTTCTAAGGGACGAGAGTCGGTGAATGGCGGCGCGTTTGGCATTGACCGTGAGGATGGCTTTTTTCAGGGATTCGGGAGTGACGGTAGCACTGGTAAGTTTTTCCACCGCGGCCTTGAAACGTCCATATTCCGCCCTCAACAGCGCCTTGCCTTGTTCGGATTTGACTTGGGGAAGATCCATCACATAGAGATTTTTCACCAGATGTCCCAGGGTTTCATAGGCCTTCTTCTTACCGTCGCAGGTGTTTTCACCGACGATCATATCCGCGCTTTCCAGATAAGGGCAGACCTTGCCGACCTTAAAGCCGAAAGAGGATTTGATCAGGGCGCAGGTGTTGCGGGGGAGCAGTTTTTCCACATTCTCGGTGGCGAAATCGGCCCCAGAACAGAGGCCTACGAGAGTGGCATTGGCTGCCAGGACGATTTCTTCGGGGACAAAAACACAATAGGATCCGATGATTTTTCGGCCCGCGGCTTTTTCATCCAGCAGTTCCTTGATCCTTAGGCCGTGTACCTCGCTCATGACAAAGTCAAAATATCCCATGGCATCCGGACGGTTTTTTTGCGACAGATAAATCTCCTGGTAGGCTTTTCCCAATACGGCCAGCAATGCATCATGGGCATTCAGATCGAGGCCGAGATTTGTCCACATTAAACGATAATCAGCAGTCATGGTGTTGAACTCCTTTCATTAAAACAATAGAAGATATCATTTTATTCCGCGCGACTGCGTCGCACGGAATCGCGGCACTGGACCTGAATGCGCTCGCCGGATGTCCGCCCTGCAAGGCGGGGCTCCCGTCCCTCGTGCTCGCGGGTTAGCGCCGAGATTGGCACCTCTCGGATTTTGAGGAATTTCGGGCATCGACCAGTCCTTGGAAAATGATCCGTAATTCACGATCCCCTATCGCCACAGGAGAAACATCCGAGGCTTCCTGCGGATCGATCGGCGGCAAAAGTCCATCTCCCGAACGATTGCGCGAAACGCTGAAGGGTGTCAGCGTGTCTCCGACCTTGACATCCACCTCAGAAATGCCGCGATGATGTTCCAGCCATCGGGTGCACTCATCATGGGTTCCGATATACACAATGTGAAGAATGTTTTTGCGTCGGAGCGTGATCAACCGGTATCCACCCCCCAGTTTATACTTCCGACATTTTGTAATTCGAAGTTCGCCACGCTTCGTCGTCATGTGGGACTGACCTTGGCGGTCGTTGCGTTCGAATCCGAGAGTAAAGCCTTCGACGATTCTCTCCGCTTTTTGCGCCGCCGATTCGCCGACAGCATCTCTTTTTCGAATAATCGACAAACGACACTTAAAGATTTTGGTACAATGCACGAAATTCAATGCCGGACATCTCGTTTTCATAGTCAAGGCTCCGTGACCAGGTAGTGTTTGTCCTGGCGACGCAAAGTAAAGCCGGTTTGATTCAGATAATCCAGAACATGCGTGCCTCCCCATCTGCCATAGCCGAAGAGCTCCTTGCAGTCGTGCACCGTGACAAAGCCTCTCTGTGCAATGGTCTGCCTCACCGCTTTCTTGATCTGATCCATGGCTTTTAGAGACAGAAACCGATCATCGTTGAGTCGGACCAGCTTTTTTCTGGCAAAAAGGTGGTTGAGCAGTCGTGAAATATCTTCTTTGTCGAAACGCTTTTGGTAATGTTTCCAGAAGGTGTCTGCGCTGAAGGGGGTCGTTCCTGAACTTTGCGCAAATTCCAGTAAAAGAGAAATCAGGGATTCCCGATGGGAATCGAATCGAATCCTGGAAGCGGGAAGGCAGAATCCGCCTTCAAGAGATTCCAAGTCGCCTTCTTTGCAAAGGGAATCGGCAAGGATTTTGAGCAGGGGATTCTCAACACAAAAGGGGATTGTTTTGGCCACCTCCTTCATGCTGACGTTTTTTTTAAGAGGATCTTCCTTGAAGGCTGCCTCAACGGCGCTTTTAAACTCCCTTTTGAGGGCGGACCAATGCGCTTTTTCAATTGCGCCGTGTCCTTTGAAATAAATCCATTCTCCCTGTCGCACGTTGGCGTTGATCTGTTTTTCGAATGCGTCCCGGGGCAGTCCCGTTTTGAGGGCAAGACCCTTTGCGGTGACCAAGTCACCCGGATGCCTTTCAGACAAGTGTTGGATATATGCAATCAGATCATTTTTCCGAAGGGCATCAAGGGCGGGAAGAAGGGTCCTGGATTTGGCGGCCCGATATTTTTCTTTTGAAGCCTCCAGAACTCGTCCTCCGGCAATGACCCTGTTGGAATTCAAGGGAGAAATAACGAAGACATCCTGGGGCAGCGCCGCGATCGGTTTGGCCAGTTGCAGTTGAACCAGACCCGCTTCTCCCGGATCGAGGCGGTCTTTTTCCATCGGAACGACCATGGCGCTGGTAATGGATGTACCCAGATAAAGCTTCACTTTTTGCCGGTTTTGAATCTTTGTCCTGGCATCCGACACGATCTGGATCTCCGCATTTAGGATCGAGTGCGGAGATAACGTTTCGGGTGTTGTAAGGCTCATTCCGCGACGGACACTTTCAAGAGAAACCCGATGCAGATTGATGCCTACCCTCTGCCCGGCAACAGCCTGCGGCACGGGCGAAGCATGGGATTCCAAAGATCTTGCGCGTGACTGGATGCCGGAAGGGAGTATCTCGAGTGCGTCATCCTGCCGGACGATACCGGAGGCCACGGTGCCGCTCACCACAGTACCGTGCCCGGGAAAGCTTTTGATCTGGTCGATCCACAAACGGAAGGGCGAATCGGTTTTCTTAGAAGAAAGCTGCAGTAGGATTTCATCGATACTCTTTGTGATTTGAGAGACTGACGTCGGGATCTTGGCGGTAAACGTTAAGATAGGATGCTGTTCCAGGAAAGTTCCTTGCACCAGTTCTTTGATTTCAAGTTCGGCCATTTCCAGTGTTTCTTCGTCAACCAGGTCGGTCTTGCTCAAAACGACGAATCCGGAAGCCACCCTGAAGAATTTCAGGATTTCAAGATGCTCCCGGGTTTGCGGCATGACGCCGTCGTCGGCGGCGACGACCAGAATGCCCATGTCAACGCTGTTTAATCCACGGATGGTGTTTTTAAGGAAGTCGATATGTCCGGGAACATCAACAATGGCGACATTTTTTCCTGAGGGAAGAAGCAGCGGTGCAACACCCGCATCTATGGACATGCCCCGCAGTTTTTCCTCTGGACGTCGATCCGTATCGACGCCGGTCAAGGTTCGGACTAAAGTCGTCTTTCCATGATCGACATGCCCTGCAACACCAATGGTGTACGGCGCAGGCATCTTTTGGCTGCTTGAAAAATGAGTTTCCATTTCAAAAGCGATTTCCTGGCATGGATGCTTTCAATTTAAGTATGGAAGGGGCAAGGGGAATCGAACCTCCTCCTCGTTTTTCAGACGAAGCCGACGGTTTTGAAGACCGCGGGGCGCCCAGCACCATTGCCCCTTCATTCCACCTTCAGCGCATGAAATTACTCCGTTCGCATTTTGACGTAATCGCCGCAGTTACGGCAGTTAAGGAATGGGCGTCTTCTATATGATCTTTTCTTTTGATTTCTAAAACACCTCCCATCGAAACGTCTGCAAGAGGCGGCACCGAGGAAATGTTATCTTTTGAGGAAGGAAAGCGGATTATTTGGAAAAGACCTCGGCGTCGACCAATGCGCAACTCACCCGGATCGCGTCCTTACACGCCACTCAGGTGAAGCCGAGATATTGAGAAATGATGAGGTTCAGATGCATGAGAAAATTAATATATAGATAATAAAATTGTGTCAAATAGATAATATCAATATCAAATCCAATTCAAATAGAAAGGTTCAATTTTTCAGAGATGACATGCTATTGATTATATCAATAGAAAAGATTGTAATAATTCAAACTATCTATTGGACAATTTAAAGAGGGAAAGTCTATAGATTACAGAATATTTTACTAAAATCGGGAGGGAATTTATCATGAAAAAACAGTTGGTTCTGATGATGGTGGCCGGTCTTATGGGGTGCATGTTCTGGACACAGGGCATGGTTTTGGCGGGTTCACTGGATGCCTTCAAGAATGAAAAAGGGACTATCAAAGTGGCGGGAGGGACCGCCCATATCCCGGTCATGAAAGAAGCGGCCAAGCAGATCATGACCGTCAATTCCGATATTCAAATCACCATCGCCGGAGGCGGATCCGGAGTGGGCATCAAGCAGGTCGGGGAAGGACTGGTGGATATCGGGAATTCAGGCCGCAAGCCGACCGATGAAGAGATTGCCAAATACGGATTGAAGCCCGTTCAGTGGGCCATCGACGGGGTTGCCATCGTGATCAACCCCAAGAATATTATACGAAAGCTCACCGGCACACAGGTTAAAGATATTTTTGCGGGGAAGATCGACAATTGGAAGCAGGTCGGAGGAGAGGATAAAGCGGTTTCCCTGTATACGCGTGACGAGGCAAGCGGTACCCGGGAAGTTTTTTGGGAAAAGGGGCTCGGCAAGGGAGAGATTTCATCAAAAGCCAACGTGGTCGTTTCCAATGGGGCGATGAAGACGGCCGTGGCTCAGGACCCTTATGCCATCGGATATGTATCGGTAGGTCATCTGGACCAATCGGTTGCACCGGTGTCCTTTGACGGAGTGGAGCCGACACTGGAATCGGTCAAATCCGGAAAATACCCGATTGCGCGGGGTCTTTATAGCATGACCAAAGGGGAGCCCAAGGGATTAGCCAAAAAATTGATCGGATTCCTTTTTTCTCCCGAAGGTCAAAAGATCATATCGGAAAAGGGATTCATTCCGGTGCAATGAGCCCGACGAGGGAGTACTTATACGAAAAGGGTTTTCTTTTTTCTGCTATTCTGAGCGGATCAATCGTTTTTTTAATTTTCGCATTCATGCTCATTATGGGGCTTCCTCTGTTTAAAGGAAATCAGGTCGTAGCCCTTATAAAAAACGATTGGCTTCCTGCTCGGGGGGTTTACGGGATTTATCCGATGGTTGTCGCAACCCTTGCCATCTCCTTTTTCAGCCTTGCCCTGGCCTTTCCCCTGAGCCTGGGATGTGCCTTTTTTTCAGGTTCCATCGCGCCTCCCCGGATAGCGCGAGTTTTTCGAAAAATGATTCAGATCATGACAGGGATTCCGACCGTGATCTATGGATTTGTCGGAATCTTTCTGCTCGTGCCGATCGTTCGGGAATTTACCACCAGCACTTCGGGGCTGTGTATTTTCAGTGCTTCCCTGATGCTTGGTATTATGATCTCGCCGACCCTGATTCTTTTTTTCACGGACAGCTTGGAAGCCGTCCCGAAATCGTTTCTTGATGCCGCCGATGCACTTGGGGCGACCCGGGTGCAAAAATTGCTGTACGTGATGGTTCCTCAGGCAAAAAAGGGGATTTTGGCGGGGCTCATCCTTGCCCTGGGTCGGGCACTCGGGGATACAATGGTGGCTTTGATGATTGCCGGGAATGCGGCCCGGGTTCCGGAATCCCTCTTTGACGCCGCCCGGACCCTTACTGCCCATATCGCGCTGGTCATTGCCGCGGATTATGAAAGCTTTGAGTTCAGGTCCATTTTCGCCTGTGGGTTGGTGTTGTATGCATTTATTGCCCTGATGGTCCTTGGCGTAAGATGGATAGGGATGACGAATAAACGATGATTCTATGAAAATGTTGGATCGTGTCGTTATCGCTTTTTCCTGGATCAGCGCGGTTATTATTGTAGGGGCCGTATGCGCCATTTTCGGTCACATCATCCTGAACGGAGCCGGGACAATAAAACTGTCCCTGATTTTCGGGGATGTGGCTCCCCTGGATGCTCTGCTCTTGAAGCGGCAGGTTCTCAACGGCCTTTTCCCTGCGGTCATTGGGACCCTCCTTCTGATCCTCATATCGGTTATGTGGGCGGTTCCCTTGGGGCTTGGCACCGGGATTTACCTTGCGGAATATGCAGGAGCGATCTCGAAGAAGATCTTTAACCTATTTTTCGACATCCTCGCCGGTATTCCATCCATTGTGATCGGGTTGTTCGGATTTGCCCTGGCCATATTTCTTCATAAAAACGTCTCAAATAATATCGGACCCTGCCTTCTCATCTCCAGCATGGCCTTGGCCTTTCTGGTTCTGCCTTACATAATCCGAACCACGCAGGTGGCTCTAGAAGAACTACCCAGGGAGATGCGTCTTACCGCATTGGCGCTCGGCGCGACGAGACTGCAGAATATCCGTCATGTGCTTTTACCCAGAGCGCTTTCCGGTATTACCACGGGGGTGATTCTTGCCATCGGCCGGTGCGCCGAAGACACGGCGGTGATCTTGCTCACCGGTGTCGTAGCGATGGCAGGAATACCGCACTCCTTGATGGGATCTTATGAAGCCCTTCCTTTTTATATCTATTATATTTCTTCTCAATATACGAGCCCCGAGGAACTGCTCACCGGTTACGGGGCATCCCTTATTTTGCTGGTGCTTTGCATTGGGCTTTTTTCAGCCGCGTTCTTGATCCAAAAACGCCTGACCTATATCACCCTTTACCGCGCATGAACCCTGTATCCCACGAAAACACCAAGATCCGAGTCACAGATCTATCCTTTTTCTATAGAGAGCGTGAGGTGTTAAAAAAGGTTAATGTCGGATTTGCCGAATCCAAAATCACGGCCCTCATCGGACCCTCCGGAGCGGGTAAGTCCACGTTTCTGATTACCCTCAATCGTCTTTGGGAGTCGATACCCGAAGCGAGAATGACCGGTAAAGTGGAAATCAAGTTCAGCGGCATGTATCGGGATATCTATGAGAAATCCTTTCCCTTACCCACGCTTCGTCGGCGGGTCGGCATGGTTTTTCAGACTCCGAACCCTTTGCCCATGAGCATTTACAGGAATGTCGCGTTTCCTCTCAAGCTTGCCGGAGAAAAAGACCGCAAAATTATCAGTCAGAAAGTCGAAGAGGCGCTTGACCGGGCGTATCTTTGGGATGAGGTCAAGGACCGTCTCAATGAAGATGCCATCAATCTGTCCGGAGGGCAACAACAGCGTCTTTGTATCGCACGGGCTTTGGTGATGGAGCCGGAAGTGCTCCTGTTGGATGAGCCCACATCTTCCCTGGATGATTCCGCCGGCAGAGTGATCGAAGATCTGATCTTAAGCCTCAAGGAAAAATTGACAATCCTGGTCGTTTCCCACTACCTGGAACAAGTGAAAAGGCTTGCGGATAAGAGCATCCGTTTTTCGGAAGGATCGGTGATCAATTGATAAAATCAACCCCTGATGGTTTCGTAAAAAGTCCATCTGCTGCGTTGCACTGCATCCCCTGCTCGGTTGAATGCCGCTTTGCGGCCCTGCTTCGCAGGATTCAACCGGGTAAATCATTGCGGCGTACCCATATGTACGGCTCATTTTCAGGATTTGCGCGCCTTGCATCTGAAGCTTTTTCCTTTGCCATCCTAATTTTGAGTTTTTACGATTTTATCAACTCCTGAATCGTTTCTAAAAAAAAGTATTGACAGGCCGTTTTATAAGGAGATAGAAGCACAATAATTTGCATTTGGAAAATGCACGTCTTTTCGCTTTAAAGGTTATTATCTCTAAAATCAATTGAAGCCACGAAGGCCATAAGGTTGGATGCCCAACCGGGAAGTCGCGGCTTTTTTTGTTGCATAATGGGGGCCGAAACCCCGGAATATTTTTAATTACTGAATCGTTTTTAATCGAGGCCACGAAGGCGCTCCGTGTCAGGAAGGCGCGGCACTTCGTGGTTTTTTTTTGGAAAGGAGAGAAAATGCGAAATTTTTGGAAAATGGGCGTGGTGTTACTGGCTGCTTGGGTTTTGGCATCTCCTGCCGCAGCACATTTTGGAATGATCATCCCATCGGACTCCATGATCATGCAGGAGGATAAACGGACAGTCAATCTAAAGCTTTCCTTTTCCCATCCCTTCGAAGGGGTGGGCATGGAACTGGTAAAGCCGAAACAGTGTTTCGTGGTGGTCAATGGAAAAAAGGAGGATCTTTCCGGATCCCTCAAACCCACCCAAGTCATGAAACATGCGGCATGGGAAATCGATTTTCCCGTAAAGCGCCCCGGCATTTATGCCTTTTATATGGAGCCGGCGCCTTACTGGGAGCCTGCGGAAGATTGTTTCATTATCCATCACACCAAGACAGTCATCGCCGCCTTCGGAGATGATGAGGGGTGGGATAAAGAACTGGGCCTCAAGACCGAGATCGTCCCCCTTTCCAAGCCGTACGGTCTGTACGCCGGAAATATTTTCCAGGGGATCGTCAAACTGGACGGCAAGCCGGTGCCGTACGCCAAAGTGGAGGTGGAATTTTATAACGCCGATCAGAAAGCCAGGGCCCCGACGGAATATATGGTTGCCCAGACTATAAAAGCGGATTCCAACGGCGTCTTTACCTACGCCGCCCCAAAAGCAGGATGGTGGGGATTTGCCGCATTGAACAGCGCCGATTTCAAACTCAAACATGAAGGCAAGGAAAAGGATGTGGAATTGGGTGCGGTGATTTGGATCAAGTTCGAGCCCTGGCAATAAATCACCGGGGAGGAGCAATCGGTTTAAAAATCCTGGAACAGGAGGTCACTTGTGAAAAAGATAGTCCCAATGATGGGGTGTTTCTTTTTGATCGGAGTATTGGCGGTTTTCCCTTGCTTCGGACAGGAAAAAGCCGTGGAAACCCAAACAAAACAGGACAAATGGTATGATCGTTTTGAGTTCAGCGGATTGATCGAAGTGGAAGCGGGGTATGGAACCGTTGATTTCGATGCTCCGAATGAGGAAACGGAGGAAAACAGTGATCTGGATTTGGCCACAGTCGAACTGAATGTGGATGTGAAAATCGTCGATCATGTGGATGGACATGTCCTGTTTAAGTACGAAGAAGAGGATCTCTTTGTAGACGAAGGCTATATTTTATTTTCCGGAAGTGAGAATAGGCCGTTTTATGTATTGGCCGGAAAACAATATATCCCTTTTGGCTACTTTGACACCCATTTTATTTCCGACCCGGCAACCCTGGTCTTGGGAGAAACCAACGAAGGGGCGCTGGTCGGAGGCTATCACTTCGGAAAGGAACGGGTCGATGCCTCGGTGGGTCTATTCAACGGCCGGGTGAATGAAATCGATTCAGACGATGCAATTGATAATCTTGTCGCATCCGTCAAAGTAAAACCCTTTGAAAATCTGGAATTGGGGGTTTCTTATATTTCAAACCTGGCAAGTTCGGATGCATTCTCCGAACAGATGACCCGCGAAGAGGGCATTTCAAGCTACGTGAGCGGATGGGGCGCATTTGCATCTTTTTCTTTTTTAGACCGCTTCCGACTGATTGCGGAATACATCGGCGCGCTGGATAAATTCGAAGCCGGTGAAGTTTATAATTCTGAGGATTCGGTGGCACGAAAGCCTGCGGCATGGAATATTGAACTCGGAGTGGCAATCACCGATTCGCTGGAAGCTGCCCTCAAGTATGAAGGTTCTACCGACGGCGATGCAGGTGGGGGTGAGTTTATGCCGGAGGCTCAATATGGAGCCGTGATCAACTGGGCCTTTTTGGAAAAAACCACCTTGGCCCTGGAATATCTGCACGGAGAGTATGCTGATAATTTTCAGACGACCGAAACGGTAACTGTGCAACTGGCCGTGGAATTTTAGTTTTTTTATCGATCCATTTCAAATCCTCTGCCCCAATCCTTGATGTTCATCTTGAGGGCGAAGGAAAGGGCAGGGGACTTAAAGATGCCTGGAATGATTACAAGGAACTCTTGATTTCAGGTCGCGTTGTCCATAACTATTGAAAATTCGGGAGGGTTTTCAACACGGCAATTCATAAAACGTTTGATTCGGCATTCGAAATGAGCAACATATATTATAATCGGAAAAGGTGACCAAACGTTATGCATATCTCTGAAGGAATCCTATCCGGAGCGGTTTTGGCCTCCGGAGCCGCGCTGGCGGTTGTGGGAACGGGTATCGGGCTCAAACGACTCGACGCAGACCGGATTGCGCGATCCGGGATCTTGTCCGCCTGTTTTTTTGTGGCTTCCCTGATCCACGTGCCCATCGGTCCTTCAAGCGTCCATCTGATATTTAACGGCGTATTGGGTTTGCTTCTGGGATGGGCGGCATTTCCGGCCATACTCGTGGCCCTGATTCTGCAGGCCGTATTTTTTCAATTCGGCGGGATCACTACTCTAGGGGTGAATACCGTTGTCATGGCTTTACCGGCGGTGATTTGTTATTTTCTGTTCAAAAACTTCATGGACAAAAGCCCGGCTTGGGCTCTTCCGGCTGCTTTTGCAGTGGGGGCGTTATCCGTTCTTCTAAGCGGCATCATCGTCGGTCTTGCCCTGATGATGACCGAGGAAAAATTCTTTGAAGTGACGGCCCTTGTGATCGGGGCCCATATTCCGGTAATGATCATCGAAGGGATCGTCACCTGTTTTCTGGTAGCGTTTTTAAAAAAGGTGCAACCCGACATGTTGCCGGGACGGCGTAAGACTTCCGGATGAGCGATTCTACCGTCATGCAAGATAAAGGAGATTAAGCGGCCGTGAAAATACTTCATTTGAGGCACTGGATTATTACCCTGTTCTTGATTCTTTATACGAGTTCTGCAGCCTTTGCCCATCGCGTTGACATTTTTGCATGGGTGGAAGGGGATCGTGTGCATACCGAAAGCAAATTCAGCGGAGGTAAATCGGTTGTCGGCGGACAGATTATCGTTTATGATGACCGATCTAAAGAAAAGCTTTTGGAAGGAACAACCGATGACCAGGGAGGGTTTACCTTTACACCGTCCCGGAAGGCGCGATTGCGTATCGAATTGCTCGCGGGGATGGGACATAAAAATGAATGGGTGGTCAAGGAGGAAGAGTTCGGGTTGACACCTAAAGGCGATTCAGGCGATTCGGCTCCCGCGGCTTTGATTCCAGTGGAATCGGCTCCGATTCAAAAAACTCCGTCGGGTGTGGAGATCGAAGGGGCGGTGGAAAGGATTTTAGACAAAAAATTGGAGCCGGTGATGAAACTGCTGGTGCAGTCCCAGCAAAGAGAAACATCCGTCCATGACGTGATGGCGGGAATCGGTTACATCTTCGGCCTTGTCGGCGTCGGCGCCTATTTTTATTCCAGAAAAAGAAACGATAAATCCGCCGATCGGTGATGCGGGAAGAATTTGCCATCGGCGATTCCAGCCTTCACAGACTGGATCCGCGTTTGAAGATTGTCGCTGCAAGCGCCTTAAGCATCGTAGTCGCTGTTTCTACCCGGTTCAGCGCACTGGGAGTCGCAGTGGGATTGGCGTTGATCCTCTTGGCCTTTGCCCGTTTACCATGCGGCGCCATAGCGCGGCACCTTGTCATGGTGAATGGATTCGTGATCCTTTTTTGGATCATCTTGCCCGTTTCCGTGCCCGGAACACCTTGGATGCATATCGGGCCCATCCCTTTAATGCGCGAAGGGCTGGAGCTTGCGGCCCGGCTGACCATAAAATCCAATGCCATCGTGTTGGCGTTTATCGCCCTGGTTTCCACTTCATCGGTGGTAAGCCTGGGGGGTGGCATGAACCGACTCCGTTTGCCCGATAAACTCGTGCATCTGCTTCTTTTGACGTACCGATATCTATTTGTTATTCAGGAAGAATACGAAAGGCTGAAAAGAGCTGCTGTGGTTCGTGGGTTTGTGCCAAAGACGAATCTGCATACGTATCGGACGTATGCCTTCCTCGTGGCGATCCTGTTCATCCGCGCCGCGGCAAGGGCCAACCGGGTCCAGCAGGCCATGCTCTGCCGCGGATTTCAGGGAAGATTCTATTCGCTGCAGGAATATGCATTTACACCAAAGGATTGGATGTGGGCAGCGGGGCTCGGTCTGGCAGTGGCAATCATCGGAATCATCGAATGGATGCCGGGACCATGGTCATAGAACTGGAAGATATCTGTTTTGCCTACCCCCGCCGGGAGCCGGTTTTAAAGGGGGTCTCTTTCAGGCTTCAACCCCGGGAAAAAATCGGTCTCATCGGTCCCAACGGCAGCGGGAAATCGACCCTGTTGCACATCATCATGGGGCTTCTCCAGCCTTCTTCAGGAACAGTCCGCCTGTTCGGCAGACAGGCCAGAACTGAAAAGGAATTCCGAGAAGTCAGGACCCGGATCGGGCTTTTATTTCAAAATGCCGATGATCAGCTTTTCAGTCCTACGGTTCTGGAAGATGTCGCCTTCGGTCTTCTGAACATGGGTATAAAGCCGTCACAAGCCAAACGAGATGCAATCAAAACCCTCGAGGAATTACACCTAGAACGTATGGCTGACCGGGTGACGCACCATCTTTCCGGAGGGGAAAAAAAACTGGTGGCGCTGGCAACTGTCTTGGTGATGAAGCCCGAGATACTCCTTCTGGATGAACCGACTACGGGATTGGATGAGGCAACGGATCAACGGATCATTGAAATCCTGAACGGCATTGAAGCGGGCTATGTCATCGTATCTCATGAATACGATTTTTTAGCTCTGACGACACGCACGGTATATTCCTTCAGAGACGGCAAAATCATCAATAACGGCGATTCCTCTTTACTTCATAGCCATTACCACTCACATCCTGCAGGTATTGTTCACCATTCCCACGCTCAATCTCTGAAATAACTGAGGATCGTGCAGCATAAAAGCTTTCAAAGCAAAGAAATTTAGAATGGCGTAAGCCCTTCACCCAATGGTGTCGATGGATGCAAATCTGGGCTCATGCAAGGGAATCAAGATGTCGGCTGTCTTCTTCACATCCATAAGGATATCGTAAGCCGTGTAACTGTTCACAAGGGTGCCCGGCGGAATGACTTCCAGCTCCATTGCCCGGATTTCCTTGGGCGGGTTGAAATTCTCATCGATCACGCAGAATCCGGTGATGACAGCGGTTCCCGAGGCGGTTTCTACGGCAATCGACATGCCTCCGGGCGTGTGTGCCGGGGTATGGATCATCCGGATGCCGGGAAGGACCTCGATGTCCTCCTCAACCACGCGGATCTGGCCTTTCTCCTCCGCATCCAGGATATAGTCTTCCATGTAACGAAAATCGAGAGGGTGGGGATTGTGGATGGATTTTAATTCTTCAGTGTGAACATAGATGGAGGCACGGGAGCATGAAAAATCGTTTTCACAATGGTCATTGTGCAGGTGGGTGTGAATGACCACATCGATGTCTTCAGGCTTGAGGCCCCATCGGGCCAGTCCTTCTTGAAAAGTGAAAATCCGGCCGCCGATCGCCGTCTCCCTGCCTTCGGATTGGATCGGACGCATTTCGCCGGTATCGACCAGGATGACTTGATCGCCGCCTTCCAGATACCAGCTATAAATGGGGATGGTGTATTGCCGGCCCCCCCCATTTTGATAGGTCATCATAGTCTTATCAAAAATCTTGGTGCCTAACACGATGGGATGGATCTTGTATTGCGGCATCGGAAACCTCCATCTGAAATGTTTCGATACGAAAAAGGAAAATAAAGAAGGGCGTATCCGCCTATTCCTGGATGGGTTCTTCTTTGATCTTTGTCGGTTCCGGATTTGACGAGGTCTGGGGCACCTGGGTTTTGGAAGTCGGACTTGGCGTAGCAGGCGCGCGGCTTTTTTCAATGGCATCGAGACGATTCTGAAGGGTTTGAAGTCGGCTGCTCATGGCCTCCGAGGCCTGATCGAGGGTTTGTCGGAATGTCTTCTGTTCGCTTTTCCATTTTACATCGAAGATGGCTTTGTCCAGCTTTTTCATGGAAAGAGCCTGTATTTCTTCCTGAACCCGTGTCATCTCGTTTTTTAACTTCCCGATCGCCTCGGCAAGCTGGGTCATCTCGGAAGACAGTTTCTTTTCCATACGGGGAAGGCTTTCGGATATTCCGGCGAGTTCTTTCTGGAAGGCGGCAAGGCTCTGATCGATTTTAGTTAGAGTGGCCTCCAGGTCCTTTTTGTCCGGTTTGGATGCGGTCAGATCGGCGACCTTTTTTTCAGCTTGCTGAATCGAGTTGTTGAGGTCCGCGGCCCGTTTGTCCAGCGATCGGATCTTGTTTTCCAGCTGACCTTTCATCTTATCCTGTTCCTCTAAAAGAGCCAGGAACCGGAATTCGATGTCCTTGGAGACGGCGCTTAGGCCCTGGGTCCCCTCGTTGTGAATTTGGTCGAAATGATTTTTAAGCCGGAAATAGCCCACCCCGAATGCAGCAGCCACGAGCAACAGGACCAGGGCGGCAAGGAGGGTGATCCAATAGCTGTTTTTTTTAATTTCAGGAACTTCCTTCTTTAAAGGAAGGATCGTATCGGGCTGCTCCGCTTCGCTGATTCGAAACCGAGGTTCTTTTGTGTGTTCATCCATAGTTGCCTATTCCCATTCGATGGTGCTGGGTGGTTTCGAGCTGATATCATACACCACCCGATTGACACCCCTGACTTCGTTGATGATGCGGTTTGATATCGCACCCAAAAGGGCGTTCGGCAGCTTGGCCCAGTCGGCGGTCATGGCATCCTTGCTGGTTACGGCCCGAATGGCGGTTATGTTTTCATAGGTCCGCTGATCCCCCATGATACCTACGCTCTTGATGGGAAGCAAAACGGCAAACGACTGCCAAAGCTTTTTATAAAGCCCGGCTCCACGGATTTCCTCGTCCAGGATGGCATCCACCTTGCGCAGGATGGAAAGCCGATTTTTGGTAATTACGCCGATAATACGAATAGCCAGGCCTGGACCGGGAAAGGGTTGTCGCCAGATCCATTCATCGGCCAGTCCCAACTTTTTTCCCAGGATGCGGACTTCGTCCTTGAAAAGATACCGGAGGGGCTCCACGAGCTTCAACTTCATCTTCCTGGGAAGCCCCCCCACGTTGTGATGGGATTTGATCACGGAGGTGGGGCCCCCGAAAGCGGAGACGGATTCGATGACATCTGGGTACAAGGTTCCCTGAGCCAAAAACTCCGCGTTTGGGATTTTTTTGGCTTCTGCCTCGAAAACTTCCATGAAAACGCGGCCGATAATTTTTCGCTTCTTTTCCGGGTCGCTTACACCCCTGAGTGCGCTTAAAAATTTCCGGCCTGCATTAATGAATCGAATCTGAATGTGCAGATGCTCGGTAAGGGCTTTTTTAAGGTCTTCTGCTTCGTTCTTGCGAAGAAGTCCGTTGTCGACGAAGATGCAAGTGAGGTTATTTCCG
>PCSF01000052.1:0-260 GCA_002771315.1 Desulfobacterales bacterium CG23_combo_of_CG06-09_8_20_14_all_52_9
GAGGGCAACATCGTCCGGGCGGACCGGATGCTGGAGGACGTCCGGAAGATCGCCACGGAATATGCCGTCCGGCAGATCCTGCATAACGGCTTCGCCGGGGAGATCTCCGACCTGACCCGCTTTTATGTCCTGTACCGCTGGAACTATGGAAGCGCGAAAATCCTCTTCGACGAGGCCCAGAAGCTGGCCCGGAGCTGCGGCATCGACATCGCCCGGGAATGGAGTGGCGGCGGTTTCATCCGCAAGGAAAAGGAATTCAT
>PCSF01000052.1:335-1006 GCA_002771315.1 Desulfobacterales bacterium CG23_combo_of_CG06-09_8_20_14_all_52_9
GTGCCTGCGCCTGTGGGAAAAGGGAAAGCGAAACGATCTCGTTACCCTCCTCCAAGAATCCGGCTTCGGCAAGAGCGAGGCCTTCTTCCGCGTTGCCCAAGCCATCTCCGAAACCCTCCCCATCGAGACCAAGGAAAAGAAACTCCTCGACGGCTTCCTCGCCGGCCGCGAACGCCTCCGGGAGGAAATGAAAACGGGGCAGAAGCAGGAGAAACTATTTTAACATGAAAATCTGCAAAAGATGTTTTCAGGAATTTGATGAAAACGAATATTCATACGACAATCCGGCAGAGGCTCTAACTGACATCTTTCTGGAAAGTGCCGGGGCGGAAAACAGTCGAGATGTTTGCCCGCCATGCAGGGAGGAATTGGGGATGTCGAACCTAATGGGATTCGGGCAGTGATTTTCAGTTTCAGGGAGGAGTTTTATCAGGATGAATGAAGCATTGGAGAAGGCCGTCAAGATCATCGTCGAGGTAGCGGATCCGGACAGGATCATCCTGTTTGGTTCCCGATCACGGGGAGACGCAAGCAGGGAAAGCGATTTCGATGTCTGCGTACTTAAAAAAGGCGTAGTCAGGAAAAGGAAACTTGCGCAGCTCATTTACAGATCCCTTTACGGCATCGGCGCGCCCGTGGATGTCATCGTGGAAACGCCGGAAAAGCTGGAA
>PCSF01000170.1:0-12151 GCA_002771315.1 Desulfobacterales bacterium CG23_combo_of_CG06-09_8_20_14_all_52_9
AGTTGGTCAATGCGATTCATGAAATAGGGTCTGTTCTGCCGGGGTAAGAAGATTGGAGAAATCAAATTCCACAATACTCGCAGCTTGTTTTAGTGAAAGAAGTCCTTTTGCGGAAGCCAATGAGAGCGCGGCTTGCAATTGGGATCGGTTTGACGCAACGAGAGACGCGAAGGCGGAGACGAGCAACCGCTCACCACGAAGACCGGTCAAGTAACCAACAAACATGGCGTAAGCAGCCGAAATTGGACGCGGCTCAGGAAGGCGCCTGGCCTTCTTCGTTTTGCCCGCAAGGTGCCCGCCAAATGTCCACGTTGTGTTCACATTTTGAGCCATCGATTTTTTCGTGGCAGAACTGAAGCGACCCGGGAAACCATTTTCGAGATGCTGTTCCATGGCAGCTCTTTCAAGAACCTCGCCGTGGCGTAGAGTACGAACCAGCTCGAAGCTGTGGCGCAGTTGCGGATCGCGGGCATAAGCACAAACCAGGCAGAGCTGGTGGAGAGAATCTAAATCTACATGGCTAAAATCCCAGAGAACCCGGAACAAGGCTTTGGAGGGGTCCATGCCATAGAGTTCCATTAAATGGTGAAGACTCTTCTTGCGGCTGCTCAAAGTAGGTTTTTCCAAGACATTCTCATCGACGATGGCCTTGATGAAATCGTTCTTGGTAACAGAGAGAGGCATTGCACGGACAAGAGCGCCCATCTCCAGAAACATCATCGACCGAGCTGAATGGCCTCCGACGCTGGCTTTAGAGAAACCCAAGGGATTGTCCTGTCTCAACATGCGCTTGAGCCGAGTAGACCTGTTTTTTATGATTAAACAGGTTGACGTATATTTTATCCCATCGCCGCTTTGTTCCCCAGCAGTGACGCAGCACTGCAAACATGTATCCGCTGGCGGCTGGCTCCGCAGAAAATCATGCTGCTGAGGACAAATCTTTCATCTTGAGAAATCCCCGCTGACCCCCTTGCACCCCCATCATATCCCACCCTTTTGTCAGATCGGGTCAAATGCCAACAGGAAAAACAAACCCCATCCCTCAATCCGAGAAATGGGGTTCTCTATCCGCCTCTCTTTGGTGCAGCCTTGTTTTCATTCAAATAGGCCATGTCCACCAGTGAGTTGTGTTTGCCTATGGTAACTGTCTGTAACGAATAGCCAATTACAACGCAATTCTATTCTTCTTGTGCGCTACTGTCAATTGAAGGCTTTTCCCCCATTTCCAGGCGATTTTACGGACTTTTCCTTGCTTCTGAAGTAAGGTTGAGCCGCCCCATGATCACATCTTACCCGGGCAGGTAGGTTCTACATCCCGATATAATCCCTTAACTTGTTAACAGCATCCCTGTGTTTTGATGGTTCCATTTTCCCGATATTCAGGAGCTTCCACTTGACTGCGGGCAGTTTCTCAACTCCTTCAAGCCCAAGAAGGTCCCACTTGGGCACGCCTTCCTTTACTGAAACGAGGAAGTGTTTTTCCTCAGGCGTAACCTCATTCGTTAGCATTGAAACTAGGCTTTCTCTTGTCGCGCAAAGCTCCTCATAGCTCACTTTCTCAGTTACCAGTTCCTTGAATTCATTTTCGAAGATATCCCGTATGTCATTGAAGCGGGGATTCAGGATTTCGATCATGGGTCTTGGGTGGCTTATGACATAGACAAGGAATGCCTTTCTTGTTCTAAGGCTGAGGCCCTCATTTCTGATCAGCCAATGCACATCGAAGAGATCCCTGGGATGCTGACGGTCAAGGGCTGCACAGATTTTCCCGGCGTACAATTCTTCAGTGGAAAGGATTCGGTTCTGGATAGAAAGTTCAAAGACCTCTTGAGCTTTCCTGGACAAGGTTCGTACTTCGGGGGGATATACAGAACCTCTCATGACCAGATTTGGCTCTATTTTGACGGTGACTCCCTCTCTTTCCACAACCATGGCCTTCAAGATATTTGCGCCGTGGATTTTTCTCAAGGTCACTTTTGTCCCTGGTATCCTCCTCTGGATCTCTTCAGAGATACGTATCAAAGCATTACGGATATCGTTCAGGGCAAAGTCTCTTTCATTCACCGGAAGATACGTAAGGTCTATGTCCACTGAAAGACGAGGGAGGTCCCGAACGAAGAAGTTGATCGCCGTCCCTCCCTTCAAGGCGAACACCTCCTCTCTATGAATCAAAGGCAAGATTCTGAGGAGCAATTCCGCCTGTCTGAAGAATACCGTATCCTTCATCCGGAGACCTCTTCCTGATGATCCCTGGGAACTGTGATCCGATATTTCTTCTCATACCTTCCGTTCGGAACCAGCATCCGCTTTCCATGCCCCAAATCGACTCGGGAAAGATCGAGCTGCGAAAGCCAGGCATGCTCGTGTTTCTCCGCCATGTAAAGGAAGAGCCTCTTCACTTTGACAGACCGGCATGAATCAAGCAATTTCTGAACAAGCTCCGGACGGAGGCTGACGAGATTCTCCAGGATTAATGAGGCCTCCTCGAAAGTCACTTTTCGGGGGACCAAATGAAGCATTTCCAGCGCTGCCCTTTCAGGGGAGGAGATTCTTAAAAAGAAATCCCTCTCAGTGTAGTCTGAAAAACCATCTTGGACGTGGGCAGGAAACAGATTTGTGCGCGTCATGACTATATCGACACCTAGAGGGGCTCTTTTGAACCACATGGGCAAAACCTGCCCGAGAGGGCCATACAGAAATATCTTCTTCTGTTGAACTGGCAGGTAATGGGCATAACCTTTCAGTTCAAGGGATGTTTTTCCTCCTGCATGGACATTGAGCTTCAGTTGGGCTTGAAGCGCATAAAGGGCACCAGCCCATTCCACTTTGTCTTCATTGAGGGTATAGGCGCCTCTTCCAAAGGAATCTATCCATCCGCTCTTTCTGTATTTTGCCAGAAGATCATGGCCGAAGCCCAAGGTGTTCAAATAAGATGCAACTCCAACAGTGCCTCTGGGCCATTCTGTGATCAACCGGTTTATTTTAGTTTTTACTTGATGACTCATGCTCATTAAAAGATCATATTTTTAAACTAAAGTCAAGGATGGGTTTAAAAAAATCTATTTTTACTGACTCTAAGTCGTCAAATACTATTATTTTATCAACTTGAAGCGGGCGTCTATGATGAAAACGCGCCCGGTGCTCTAACCCCGCTTCCTATCCTGCAACGCCAGCAAGGCCGCAAGGCGGATGGCATCGATCATCGATTGGGGATTGGCACGTCCCTCACCGGTCTTGCCGAAGGCAGTTCCATGATCTACGGATGTGCGAATGATCGGTAATCCCAGGGTGACATTAACGCCGGCCATGCTGCCCCAGGTTTGGGTCTTGTCGTCGTATTTGAACCCCACAAGCTTGGTCGGGATATGGCTCTGATCGTATTACATCACCACCACCAGATCATACATGCCTCCGAGCATTTTGGAAAAGACCGTGTCGGCCGGAAGCGGGCCTTCGGCGTTGATTCCGGCGTCCCGCGCTTCGGCCACGGCCGGGGCAATTTCCTCATCATCCTCGGTGCCGAACAAACCGCCCTCTCCGTAGTGAGGGTTTAGACCCGCCACAGCGATGCGCGGGGATGCCCAACAGCGGTCGTCTCTGGTTTGTTGCCATTATAGTCCGCCTTTATGAAAGAAGTCTCAGGAGTTGTAAAAGGGATTGCGGGGCGCCGACTGTCTGATCAGAGCTTCAGTCACCTCGGCAAACCCACGGACAACCCGGTCGGGAATTTCAGTGGGTCCCGTCAGGGAAAGCGGAGCAATTCCCAGGATCAGTCCGCCTTGGAGCCATCCATCGGCCAGATTCCTGTCCGGCACGTCGAACCGATAAGGTCTCCCATGAAAGGGGATTATGACTTGAGTCATAGCGACCCTGCCATCGACCTCACATAAAGATTCTAGGCAGGAAGGTGCTGAACCAGGGGATATAAGTCACGATCAGCAACACCACTAGAGCGACCACAAAGGGCGCCCAAATTGCCCTGCTCAGGCGGTCGAGGGAGATATGCGCCACCCCGCAGACCGCAAAGAGCACAGCACCGACCGGCGGTGTAATCAGGCCCAGAACAAGGTTCAGGCAGATGACGATGCCCATGTGTACCGGATCGATGCCCAGGGTGACGGCTATGGGCGCGAGCACCGGTGTGACGATGACCAGCGCGGGTGCGGTTTCCATGGGGATCCCGAGGAGCAGAAGAAAAACATTGACCATTATCAGGATCACCCAGGGAGAGGTGGTCAAGGTAGAAATCCAATCGATGAGAAGCTGGGGGATCTGATTCAGGGCGACGATCCAGGCAAAGGGTTCCGACATGGCGATGAGCATCATGACCATTCCCGATTCCAGACCGGCTTTGAGCAGGACATCGGGAAGCTTTTTCAAGGTCAGCTTGCGGTAGAAAAAACCTCCCACAATGGCGGCATAAACCACCATGATACCGGCGGCTTCGGTAGGGGTAAACATGCCGGTCAGGATGCCGCCCATGATCATGATCGGCATGAAGAGGGCCGGCAGGGCCTTCCAGGTGGCTGCAAGAACTTCTTTCATCGGCCTTCTGGGGTCTTTCGGGTAGTTGCGCTTGGTTGCCACATAGGCCATATAGGACATTAGGGCCAGGCCGAGCAGGATGCCCGGAAAAACTCCGCCCAGAAAGAGGGCGCCGATCGAAACGTTGGCGGCAACTCCGTAGATGATGAAGGGGATGCTGGGAGGGATGATGGGTCCCATGCAGGAGGAGGTGCAGGTCAGGGCGGCGGCCACATCATCGTCGTAACCCGCCTGATGCATGGCCGGGATCATCACGACACCGATGGCGACCGCGGTGGCGACGGCGGCCCCGGAGATCGCCGCGAAGATGGCGCAGGCCAGGATCGTGGCATGCCCCAGCCCGCCCCGGATATGCCCCAGCAGCAGGCGGGCGAAGTCCACGAGGACCGGCGTGATCCCGCCCGCATTCATAAGGTTTCCCGCCAGCATAAAAAGCGGTATGGCGAGCAGGGGAAATGTCGCCAAGCCACCGAATGTGGTTTGAATCAGCGTCGTAATGGGCACATTCCCGCTGATCAGGGCATAGGCCAGGGAGCAGCCGCCCAGGGCCACGAGGATGGGTGCGGAGATGCACAACAGTGCGATAAAGGAGCCGACAAACACGATCATCGGCCTTCTCCTTTCGCACCGAGGCCGAGCAATTCGAGGAACTGTTCCAGGGTGATGAAAAACATGATGAAAAAACCTGCCGGAAGCGCAGCGTAGGGGAAGCTCATGATCAGGCCCATGGCCGGGGAGGTCTGTTTCCAGTTATAGATGGTCTGAAAAAGGCCATAGCCGAACAAGGCGGCGAAGAAGAAGAGGCTACACAAGTAGCTTACAAACTTCAATGCCTTTGCCGTCGCAGGCGGAACGGCTTCCAGCACCGAAGTCATGCTTACCAGATAGCCCTTTCTTAGCCCTACGGCACCGCCCAGCATGGAAGCCCAGACCAGGGAGTAGGTGGAAACCTCGCCTGTCCAGATATTCATTTTCTGAAATAGATAGCGCCCGATGACTTCATAGGGGATGACGATGGCAATGACGGCCATGAACAGAATCGTCCCCCAGCTTCCCAATTTAACGAGCCATTCGTTGAAGATCTGCAATGCACGCATTCCATACTCCAGGGCGAATCGAGATCCACGCCCGGCTGAATGACGATGGGTTGGACCCTCCAGCGTTGTCAGAAAAACGATAAGGCGCCCTTCTCCGGGAAGGATCGGAAGGGCGCCGGCGATAGGATGACTACTTCGCGTTCATGATGGCTTCAATATCAGCCTTGGGGAACTGGCTGCTGAAAGCCTCATAGGTCGGTGCCATGGCTTTCTTGAAGCTCTCCCGGTCCACGTCACGCACTATAGCGACTCCCTTGGCGGCCATTTCCTTCAATTTCGCCTCCTCGGCATCGCGGTTGATTTTCCGCTGGAACTTGCCCGTCTCATAGGAAGTTTTCACGAAAAGCTCCTGGTCCTCCTTGGGCATGGAGTCATAGGTCTTTTTGCTCATCAGGAACGGGGACGGGGAGTAGACGTGCGCCGTGAGCGAGAAGTACTTCTGGCCCGCATCCCAAAACTTGGAGCTGTAGAAAACGGCGATCGGGTTTTCCTGCCCGTCAATGACCTTCTGCTGCAGCGCGGTGTAAACCTCGCCCCAGGCCATAGGGGTGGGATTGAGGCCGGCGTCCTTCCATGCCGACAGGTGAACTTTGTTTTCCATGGTCCGGATCTTCAACCCCTTGGCATCCGCGACCTTCTTGACTTCAAGCTTGGAATTGGTCAGGTGGCGGAACCCGTTTTCCCAAAAGGACAGGGCCTTGATATTGACCTTTTCAAAGTCGTCAAGCAACTTGCGGCCGATCGGACCGTCCATCACAAGGTCTACATGGTTGAAGTCCCTGAAAAGGAAGGGAAAGTCGAGGATGTTGATGGACGGGCTGAACCCGCCCAGAGGCCCGGTGGAGGTCACCAACAGGTCGATGGCGCCCTGCTGGATGCCTTCGGTCATTTCCCTTTCGCCTTTGCCCAACTGGTTGCTGGGGTAGAGCTTGATCTCGATGCGGCCGTTGGTTCTTTCCTTGATGAGATCGGCAAATTTCTGCGCGCCCACCATGTAAGGATGGTCCATGGGCAGGGCGGAGGCCAGCCTCATCGTGGCTTTGTACTGGGCCTGCGCCGGCCCGATGCAAAATACAATCAATGCCACTGCAAAACCCAACACCAATGCTTTCTTCATGTCCAATCCTCCTTTGTGATAAATGTGAGTTAAGCCTCGATAAGGCTTTCCCTGGAAAAATCCTGCCCCTTTCCCACGAGTATGGGAAAGGTGTTTGCCCCCTGGGGCATGATCGTGATTTTCGGTTGGTCCGTTCTGCTCATCTCATAGGCCAATCGCAGGGCGTCTTCCATGCTGCTGACCGGTACAACCCCGGCCCTTCCGGCAAGATCAAGGTTTTCCTGTCGGGTCACAAGGATCATGGTGCCCTTCCGACAATACTCCAACTGTCGCACCGCCACCCATCCGGAAAGCAGGAAATTAGCCCTCACGGCTTTCTCCATTTCCAGGAAAGTGGGGTAGTTCAACCAGTCAAAGAACTCCGCGGGCTCGGTGATGTCCAAACATTCGGCCAAGATGACGGCCGTCCCGCCCGGTTTCATGGCATAGAAGGCATTGTCGATGGTCTTCTGCGTCTGGTACAAGTTGATGTCCTTCGGGTATCCCCCCGCAGTGGCAATCACAATATCCGCCTGCTCGCGGATTTCCACCCCGAAGATATCATCCACCATCCGCGTGGCCTCAAGCCATGCAGAAATCCAATTGCCCGCAAAAATCCCTGCGATATCCCCGTCCAGATTCGGGACTATATTCACGATGAAGTCCGGCTTCACAAAGGCCGCTGCTTCCATCATATCTTCATGGGCGGGATTTCCTTTCGTCATCTTGTTGGCGGCCAGAGGATTCGTACCCGCACCGATTTCCCTCTGCATCGCCCACATATGGCTCTGCTGGATGGTCCTCAACGATGAAACGCCCGGCATGATGCTTTTCCGGCCCCCGCCGTATCCTACCATGTAATGATAAATCACCCCGCCGGTGAGGATCACTCTATCTACTTCAGCGACCAGCCGGTTTACTAAGACCTCGGTACCGCGGCTGGTTCTTCCCAGGTAGACCATGTTCTCGGTGTCGAAGGCATTGTGATTGACCACCCTGACCCGATGGCAGATCCTCTCGCCGCAAAGCTCCACAAATTCGGCCTCTGTGTTCTGGCGGTGCGCCCCTACCGCAATGATGACGGTCACATCGTCATCGGAAATCCCGGCTGCGTTCAAGTATTCCAGCAGCAGCGGCAGGGTGTCCGCGTTGCGCTGCCACCCGCGGGTGATATCACTGACCGTTATAGCCACCGTCTCGCCGGGTTTGAGCAGTTCCCTCAGCGGGGGGCTGTCAATGGGATGATCCAGGGCATGACGGTAGGCTGAGGCCAGGTCGGATGGAGGCCTTCGGTTGCGCCCCGCGAGTTCATAGAGAAGATGTGTTTCCGGAATGGAGAAGCTGACCTCTCCTTTCCCATACTTCAAAATGAAGCGCTTCTCACCCATGGCTATTTTTTCCACTCCGCCGCCAGCTTCTCGATCTCCCCATCCGCCATCCGGTAGACGTGCTCTTCACCCGGGAAGTCTCCCTTTCGCACGTCCTCGATGTAGGCAGAAAACACCTTCCGGTACTCGTCGGCCACGTTGCCGTAACGTTTGACGAATTTGGGTGTGAATGCCTGGAAAAGACCGAGGATGTCCACGCAGATCATGACCTGACCGTCGCAGTCCCCGGCCCCGATGCCGTAAACCGGTATGGGAATCTCCCGGCAGATGATCCGGGTGACCTCGGGCGGGACGCCTTCCACCAGCACGGAGAAGGCCCCCGCATCGTGCACCGCCTTGGCATCCTCGATGACGGCTCGGGCACTTTTAGCGGTGCGGCCTTGGGCTTTAAATCCGCCCAAAGCGGTCGTCGGTGATGACTTCCGATCAAGAATCAAGTTGCGGCGTTGGACGGGAATGTAGTCTGGTTTTTTCGAAGAGAAAGCCATCCTCAGACCTAAGTCATCAATTTATCTTTTTGCCTAGCAATCATAAACGAGCATTAAAATACAAGAAAAAATTAAAAAAAGATGCTATCGCTTCGGCATAGTCATTTCTAGATATTAAATTTCAACCCTTTGTTAAACCTAAATTGAGCGATTTTCGAGATTGCCGCAGATGCAAGGCGTCCGGAAGCGAAGGCGTACATATCGTACGTCGAGCTTTCGGCAACGCAGCAGATGCGGTGAAATAGGAAATCCCGAAGGGTTTCCAATTTGGTAAAAGCTTTTTTTTGTAGGGCACCCATTGGGTAAACGATTGAAAGTGGCCAAATCTTTTCTAACACAAGAATATTTGTACATAAGTATTTTTTTGCCAAATTGGAAACGCTTAATTTAGGTTAAATCAAAAAAGAGGTTAAAAAAGGACTTGATCTGTTGATGGTTTTCAGATAAATAAAACAAAAAGTTACTTTTTTAATTAATGGTTATGTCAGGCGATGCCATCCCGACCGGGGTGGCATTTTTTTTGGAGGAAATGACATGATTATTAGAGTTGCTCTATTGTCAGGGTATTTTTTGATCGTTCTGGGAATTGGGGCGTTGGCCAGGAGACGGTTTGATTTCACCCCCGAAGGTTATTTCTTGGCCGATCGGAAGCTCGGTCCCGTTGTCTTGCTTGGGACCATGGTCGCCACAAATTTTTCGGCCTTTACCGTGTTTGGAGCATCGGGAGCCGGCTATCGCGATGGGTATGCTTTCTTCCCTATCATGGGGTTCGGCACCGGGTTTATGGCGGTGACTTTCTGGATCCTGGGGCAGCGCATCTGGGAAGTCGGCCGAAAAACCGGTGCCGTTACGCCGCCGGAGTTGATCCGACACCTTTACGAAAGCCCCACGCTTTCCATTTTATTTGCACTGGTAATAATCGTCTTCACCATGCCGTATTTGGCTTTGCAGCCCATGGCGGCCGGGTACGCCCTGGAGGAACTGTTGGGATTGCCCTATTTTGGCGGTTGCACCCTGGTGACCGTCGTCATTGTGCTTTATACCATGAGTGGCGGGATGCGGGCGGTGGCCTGGACCGACCTTTTTCAAGGGATGCTGATGTTTGTCATGCTATTGATCTCGCTTACCATCGTGGCGGGACATCACGGCGGCTTTATTGCAGCCCACCAAAAGGCCCTTTCCACGGCACCAGAGCTTTTTTCCCGGCCCGGCGGCATGGGGGCATACTCGCCCGGGATTTGGCTCAGTTTCATGATGCTCTGGTTTTTCTGCGATCCGATGTTTCCTCAGCTTTTTCAACGGTTTTTTGCCGCCCGCAGTCGAAAAACGATCCATTTTATGATGCTTTGTTATCCCCTGATCTGCACAGTGGTCTTCGTTTTGCCCGTCGGCATCGGGGTCTTAGGCCGACTTTCGATACCGGGGTTGACCGGAAGCCAGGCCGATCGCATTTTGCCCATGTTGATGACATCTCTGTCAGGAGATGTCATGGCATCGCTTATCGTAGCAGCTGGTTTGGCTGCCCTCATGTCCACGATGGATTCTCAGTTGTTGACTCTAAGCTCGATTTTCTCCCGGGACATTTTATACTTGATGTGTCCGAGCGCTGTTCAAAAGAAGACTGCCGGGAAAGTGTTTGTGGTACTTTTGGGCTTTACAGGACTGGCTCTGGCCTTTCGGCCGTCGGCCACCATCCTGCAGATCGCCACCCAGACCTTTACCGGTTTGGCGGTGCTTTTTCCCACCGTCATCTTTGGCCTTTATTTCAAGCGCCGATATGCACTGCCAGCCATTTTATCTATTATCACCGGTGAGGCCGCCGTGATCGCTTTTTATTTGAAGTGGTTATCCGCCGCCAGGTTTTTGCCGGTAGTCTATGTCATGCTCGTTACATTCGGGATCTATCTTTTGACCTATGGGATTTTGGCATGGAAAAAGGGGCACTTGGTTTTTTCCTTTCCCGCCTGGATCCAATCACCTTATTTCTACTCGCTGGGTCTCACTTTTTTTATGGGAACCGATTTTTGGTCCTGGGGGCGTGTGGGTCCTGTGGTTGCGGGGCTTCCATTGTGGATCTGGTATTTTGTGGGCCTTTCCATGCTTCAAATGGCTATTATGGGGATGATGATCTACCGGGAAAAACGGCAATCGGCAGGACCGGCTATAATTCCTGATTCTTGAAAAAAGCCTGAATTCATCTGGCATATCCTGGGTGGTGGAAGCGCACGGCGATTCCGTTTTCGTCGACGCGGACGATCATTCCGCTTTTTTCGATGTGGATACCCTGAGGGGACAGATAGCTCAGTTTGATTTCCTGCCCCTGCTTAAACCGTCCCCGGGCATCGATAAAAGCCCCTCCGCCGCCTTCATCGGTGATCCTGCCTTCATAGCGCCGTCCCCAGACAGTGAATTCGACTGGTCTGGATATTTTCAACCGGACGTGATCTCTCTTGCCCCGATTGCCCATGATCCGAATGCATCCCTTTTCTCGAAAGCCTGTCTGATTCCCCGCTTTGGAGTTTAATAAATCTTTCAGTGACAGATATAATGCGAGGTTGCAAGCAAAATGGTTTCCCTTGACATCAAATTGCGATACGCATAAATTCCAAACTTCTAAATTTGAATTTTCCCGGAGAAATAGAATGGACTATAAAAACACACTGAACCTGCCTGAAACATCTTTTCCCATGAAGGCAAACTTATTTAAGCGAGAGCCTGAACAACTCAAAGCTTGGGAGGAAATCCACCTGTATGATCGAATACGGGAGCTTTCCAAGGGGCGAAAAAAATTTATCCTCCATGACGGCCCCCCTTATGCCAATGGTAATATCCATATCGGCACCGCATTGAATAAGATCTTAAAAGATATCGTCGTACGGTCCCATCAGATGGCGGGGTTCGACGCAGTGTATGTGCCGGGATGGGACTGCCACGGACTCCCCATCGAACACAACGTCGACAAGGAGCTGGGGGAAAAGAAAAAGACACTCTCCCGGGCTCAGATACGCCGGCTGTGCCGTGCTTACGCCGAGAAGTTCATCAACATCCAAAGAGAAGAATTCAAGCGTCTGGGAGTGATGGGCCACTGGGAGTCGCCTTATCTTACCATGGCTTATGACTACGAGGCCACGATCGCACGGGAATGCGGAAAGTTTGCAAAAAACGGAAGCTTGTTTCGGAGTAAAAAGCCGATTTACTGGTGTAATACGTGCCGTACGGCGCTGGCCGAGGCCGAAATTGAGTACAAGGATGACGTATCCCCTTCCATATATGTTAAATTCCCGATGATCGATGACCTGAGTGAGACCCTCCCGGCGCTATCGGGGAAGCGGGTATCCATGGTCATCTGGACAACCACGCCGTGGACGATTCCTGCCAATCTGGCTATCGCCCTGCACCCGGATTTCGAATATGCGGCGATGGATGCCGGTAACGGAGAAGTCTATATTATGGCTAAATACCTGGCCCAGGCCTGTATGGGGATTTTCGGCAGGCCCGATGCCTCGATTATCGGCACTTTGGAGTCCAAGGCTCTGG
>PCSF01000170.1:12171-15880 GCA_002771315.1 Desulfobacterales bacterium CG23_combo_of_CG06-09_8_20_14_all_52_9
CCCCTTTACAATCGGACATCGCAGATCATCCTGGCGAAGCATGTCACGCTGGATGCCGGGACCGGGTGCGTCCACACCGCGCCGGGTCACGGCAGGGAAGACTACGAAGTTGGGCTTGAGTATGGTCTGGATATCTATTCGCCGGTGGACGATGAGGGCCGATTTGCGGAGGATGTGGGCTTTTTTTCAGGGCAATTCGTTTTCGATGCCAACCCGGCCATCAATCGAAAGCTGAAAGAGACGGGAGCCCTTTTGAGCGAGGGGTCCATAACCCACCCTTATCCCCACTGCTGGCGGTGTAAAAATCCGGTGATTTTTAGAGCAACCCCCCAGTGGTTCATCTCCATGGACAAGACCGGCCTGAGAAAACGCTCCCTGGAGGAAATTGATCGGGTCAGGTGGATTCCCCACTGGGGACGGGAGCGGATCTATGGGATGATCGAAGGCCGGCCCGACTGGTGTGTCTCCCGGCAGCGGGCGTGGGGGGTTCCTATCGCGGTATTTTATTGCAAGGATTGCAATACGATCCTTTTGGACGATGCCGTCATGGAAAGGGTCTATGCCCAGTTTGAAGCCCACGGAGCCGACATCTGGTTTGAAAAGGAAATATCGGATTTCTTGCCTGAAGGGAAACGTTGTTCCCAGTGTGGCAGTAAAAATTTCGTCAAGGAATCGGATATCTTGGACGTCTGGTTCGACTCCGGAGTCAGCCATGCGGCGGTGCTGGAAAAGCGGCCGGGGCTGAGATGGCCGGCAGACCTTTACCTGGAAGGAAGCGATCAGCACCGAGGATGGTTTCACAGCGCTTTGCTGACTGCTGTGGGAACCCGGGGCCGGGCCCCCTATGAAGCGGTGCTGACCCACGGTTTTGTGGTGGACGCCGAAGGAAGAAAAATGTCCAAGTCGTTGGGAAACATCGTGGCCCCCAGGGAAGTCATTGAGAAATATGGAGCCGAGATCCTGCGGTTATGGGTGTGTGCCACGGACTACAGGGAGGACGTTCGTATTTCGGAAAACATACTCAAACAGCTTACCGATGCCTACCGACGCATCCGAAACACATGCCGATTCATGCTGGGGAACCTTTTCGATTTCAATCCTCAGGCAGATAAAGTGGCCTACCTGGATATGCCGGAGATCGATCGGTTTGCATTACACCGGCTCCAGGAACTCATCGAAAAAGGGATCAAAGCCTACGACGACTTTGAGTTTCACATCATCTACCATGCATTGCACAACTTCTGTGCCCTGGATCTGAGCGCTTTTTACCTCGATGTTCTGAAGGACCGGCTCTACACCGCACCGCCGCGATCCGCATTGCGCAGAAGCGCCCAAACCGTCCTTTACAGCATCGTGGATGTCATTTCCCGGCTCATGGCCCCCATATTGGCATTCACCGCAGAAGAGATCCGGCGGCATATGCCGACCGGTGGTGACCAGGCCGAAAGCATTCACATGGCGGCGCTTCCCGAGACGAACCCTGCCTACATCAAACCGGAATTGGCCCAAAAATGGAACCGCATGCTTCAGGTGCGCAGCGAGGCGCTGAAAGCTCTGGAGCTGGCCAGGGCCGAAAAGCGTATCGGGCACCCCTTGGATGCGTCGATTACGCTGTATGCCCAAGGGGAGCTCTATGAATTTTTAAAAGAATTCGATGCGGATTTGCGATCCATCCTGATCGTATCGGAGGCAATCCTCACCCCGGATGCACCCGGAGATAACGCATTTATCAGCGAAGCCATCGATGGGTTTGCCGTTCTGGTGAAAAATGCACCCGGCAAAAAATGTGAGAGGTGCTGGGTCCATGAAACTTCCGTAGGAACCGATCTCCGGCATCCCGGCATATGCCGCCGATGCCTCGAAGCATTGAACGCGATGGGTTTGAAGGAATGAGCCGGGATCATGAATCTTTCCGACTCGGGAAATCCGATCGGATAAAAGAAGATGGTTTCGTAAAAAGTCCATCTGCTGCGTTGCGCTGCATCCTTCGTCATTGCGGAGTACCCCTATGTACGCCTCATTCCTCAGGATTTGCGCGCCTTGCATCTGAAGCTTTTTACTTTGCCATCCTACTTTTGAGTTTTTACGATTTCATCAAAGAAAATGGCATCCATAAAAAATAAATGGGTGCTGCTCGCCGCCCTTTCTATTTTGGTGTTGATCCTCGATCAGTCTACCAAGTCTCTGATCATGGCATCGATTCCCCGGAATGAATCCGTTCAGGTCATCCAAGGGTTTTTCAATATCGTGCATCTGCAAAACCCAGGGGGCGCATTCGGTTTTATGTCAAACGGATATTCCGACATCAAGCGTCTCTTCTTTGTGGCCGGAACCCTTATCGCCGCAACACTACTGATCGTTCTTTTCCGAAAGCTCCCCCAAGAATACTCCCTGCTTCGTGCAGGGATCGCCTTGATTCTGGGAGGAGCCGCGGGAAACGTCATCGACCGCATCCGTTATGGAAGGGTTGTAGATTTCCTCGATTTTTTTTGGAAAGATTTTCACTGGCCGGCTTTCAACGTGGCGGATAGCGCCGTAACTCTGGGTGCGGGCGTTTTTCTTTTCTACCTCGTTTTTAAAAAGATACCGGATTAACATTTTTTTCCGGCAGCCTCATGACAGGAGGCAATCGATGCCCGAGATCCATGCACATGAACCTCAAGTCTGCTTAAATGAGATCCGAGAAGGGGAAAGCCCTTTGGTCTATTTGATCTTCGGGGAACCCTTTCTATGCAAACGGGCTCTGGGCGCCCTTTTGAGAAAGATATTTCCGGAAGGGGAGGGCTTTGGTTATGAACCTCTTGACGGCACCGTCGTTGATATCCGGGAAGCCGTTCAAAAAATCGCCACCTTCTCTCTTTTTTCAGAAAAGAAGGTGGTGGCTCTTCTTGATGCCAGGGTTTTTTCCCCCCAAACGGATTCGAATGCGATCCTGAAAAAGGCGAAAGAGGCCTACGAAACCGATGAAACCCCAAAGGCGGCCCGGTACTTGTTGGCGTGGATGGCCGCATCACGCATCGATTTTGAAGATATGCCGGATATCATGAAACAAAAAAAGGCCGAACATGACCCGGCACTGGTCGGAAATGGTGCATGGATCGAGCAACTGCTGAGCTATTGTAAAGAAAATAATCTGTCGATTCCCGACGTGAAAAGCGATGCGAAGATACTGGAAGATGCGGTACGAAAAGGATTACCGAAGGGAAACTTCCTGATCGTCACCGCAAGCCGGGTGGACGCACGCATGGGTCTGTACCAGGCCATCGCCGAAAAAGGAAGGATCATCGATTGTTCGGTCCCTGCCGGAAACACCGCAAAGGAAAAGAAGGCCCGGGATGATATTTTTAAGGTGATCATTCATGAGATACTCAAAGAAGCCGGAAAGACATTGGATCCGGATGCATTCACAGCGGTTTGTGAAATGACGGGATTCGAACTCGGGGTTTTAAAAGGAAACCTCGAAAAGCTCATTGCCTTTACCGGAGATCACTCGCGAATCACCCTCGGAGACGTCCAGGAAGTCCTTTCAAGAACGAAAGTTGACCCGATTTTTGAATTGACCGGGGCGATCATGGAACGAAACTCTGACAGGGCTTTTTTTTTCTTAGATTCGCTTTTAAAATCCGATTTTCATCCCATGGCCATCCTTTCAGCCCTGACCCATCAGGTTCGAAGACTGATCGTTGCCAGGGAGTTTTTTGAAAAAGAA
>PCSF01000170.1:15946-16226 GCA_002771315.1 Desulfobacterales bacterium CG23_combo_of_CG06-09_8_20_14_all_52_9
GAATCCCACGGAAAACAGATCGAAGCGGCGATATCCTCATGGGAAAAAGAGGCCCCGGAGGCCGCTTCGGCAGGGAGGAGAAAAAAGAAAAAGACCGATAAAACTACCTCCGATCTGGTGATCACCCGAGGCGGCTCCAATGCCTATCCGGCATTTAAGCTGATTGAGGCTTCGGAGCGCTTCCGGGAAGACGAATTAATCGGAGCCCTCATGGAGTTGTGCGACACCGACCGGCTCCTCAAGTCCACGCCCCTTTCGCCCAGATTGCTGCTGGAAAAGG
>PCSF01000170.1:16237-16755 GCA_002771315.1 Desulfobacterales bacterium CG23_combo_of_CG06-09_8_20_14_all_52_9
ATTTGTAACCCTTCAGAATGAAAAGCTTTGAGGAGAAAAGGCGATTCCCATGGGCTTTTTCCGAAAGCAGGAAGAACAGATGGTCATACGGCTTCTGGTGTGGCGGTATAAAAAAGCCAATCTCCAGCTCCCCGATGCATCCCGGTTGTCGGAAATGGCGACAACCCTGGTGGACGAAGCTCACCGGATCGCCCGAAAGCGGGGTAAAAAGGTCTGGAGCATCCTGAAGGAATTGGTCGATGACCTCAAAACATAGTTACTGAGCGGTTCCTTCAAGGGAAAAAGCAGGCCGTGGATTTCCGGAAAGCGTCTGAGCTTATTGAGTATCGGCAAGATCCCCCTGAATGATCAATCGACGGCACCTTGCCTTCTTATTTTTTCTTTTTAACGAAAAGCTCAAGGATGTTTTTGTTTCCATCACGGCGATATCGGATATCATCCATCATTTTATGGATCAAATAAACCCCTAGGCCGCCGATGGGACGGTCCGTGATGTCGGCACTAAGCTTTGGCGGAGG
>PCSF01000170.1:16783-16997 GCA_002771315.1 Desulfobacterales bacterium CG23_combo_of_CG06-09_8_20_14_all_52_9
ATGTCAAAGGGGATTCCGCTGTCCGTCAGCGTGATGACAAGCCCGGTTTGTTTTTCGTATTCGCAATTCACTTCCACAGCCCCCGTTGGATCCCCCGGATAGGCATACTTGAAGATGTTGACAAGGGCTTCCTCGGTGCCCAACTCGATTTCCTGCAGCCGCTTAGGGTCGAAACCCTGTTTGCGGGCAAACGAAGAAACAAATTGCACGAGCT
>PCSF01000107.1:0-5082 GCA_002771315.1 Desulfobacterales bacterium CG23_combo_of_CG06-09_8_20_14_all_52_9
AATGGCCCCTCTGGACTAAAGAGGTCTCCGAGTTTCCCTGGACCTACGATACCGAAGAAACCTGCTACTTTCTCGATGGGGAAGTGACCGTCACCCCGGAAGAAGGGAACCGCGTTTCCATCGGAAAAGGGGATCTCGTCACGTTCCCCAAGGGAATGTCGTGCACCTGGAAAATCCACAAAAGCGTCAAAAAGCATTATCGTTTTGAATAGGGCCATCCGGAGCATGCGGCGAAAAGAAAAAGAGATCACGGATATCAAAGAGATCGAATCGGTGATTCAAAAAACCGAGATATGCCATGTCGCCATGGTGGACGGCGATCGGCCATATGTCGTTCCCATGTGTTTCGGTTATGAAGCCGGGGTGCTCTTTTTGCACTCCGCCAAAGCGGGCCGAAAAATCGATATTCTCCAAAAAAACGCAAACGTCTGCGTGGAATTGGAAACGGATGGCGTTCTCGTTAAAAACGAAAAGGCGTGTCGATTCTCCATGCGTTACTCAAGCGTTGTGGCCTTTGGAAGGGTCCGGTTCATTGATGATCCGGATGTAAAACGGCATGCCCTGGACATCATCATGAGGCACTACGCCGATGGACCCTTCAGCTATTCCGACGAAGCCCTTGAGCGAATGATGATCCTTCGGGTAGACATCGAAAACATGACCGGCAAGCGTTCAGGATGAAGGCCCTTTTACATGAGGCAACCTAAGACCGCCATTTCCGGAGTCGTATTGATGCCGGAAGATCGGAAGGAAGAGATCCTATCTTTAAAGCAAATTCCGACAACGGTGAAAACACTTTTTATCGGTGCCCGGGCCAGTCATGACTGGGAGCATACGCAGCGGGTCTGCCGCCTGTGCCGCCGCATGGGCCCTCCCGAAGGGGCGGATATGGAAGTTCTTCTGACAGCGGCCTATTTACATGACATCGGCCGATGCTACCAGGATGCCTCCAAAGGCAGAGTCTGTCATGCGGAAAAAGGGGCGCAGATGGCTGAGGCGATCATCACCTCTTATGGCTTTTCCCGGAATCGTCACGATAATATCCTTCATTGCATCCGTTCCCACCGGTTTCGTGGCAAATACGCACCGGAAAGCATCGAAGCCAAGGTCCTTTTCGATGCGGACAAGCTGGATGCCATCGGAGCGGTGGGGATCGCCCGGGCCTTTCTGTTTGCCGGAGAAATCGGGGCCCGGCTGCACAATCCTTTCGTGAAAATTGAAGCCGCACGGCCCTATTCCAAAAACGACACCGGCTTTCGCGAATATCAAGTCAAGCTGTCAAAAATCCGGAATCGTATGCAAACCGAAACCGGCAGGCGGCTGGCGGAAGACCGCCACCGGTTCATGGAAGTCTTTTTTCAGCAATTTCAAGAAGAACATTCAGGAAAGAGGTGAAGAAAATGATTATCAACGTGGTGGAAAAAATCGACGACCGGGTCAAGGTGAATCACGTCCTGATCAGCGTTTCGGACAAATCGGGGCTTGAAACCCTGGTGAGCCGACTTATCGAAATCTGTCCAGGCATCCGGATCTTTTCGACGGGCGGCACCTTCGGCCGGATCCGGGAAATCCTCGGGAACAAGGCAAAGGCGATCCTGCAGCAAGTTTCCGAATACACCGGGCAACCGGAAACACAGGGGGGGCTGGTCAAGACCCTCGATTTCAAGGTCTATCTGGGGCTTCTGACGGAAACCTACAACGAGGCGCACCAAGGGGACTTGAAGCGCACGGCGAGCGTTCCCATCGACATGGTCGTCGTGAACCTGTATCCCTTTCAGGAAACCGTCGCGAGACCCGGGGCCACCGTGGAAGCGGCTCGAGGCAACATCGATATCGGCGGTCCCTGCATGATCCGGGCGGCCGCCAAAAATTTCATTCGGGTGGCATCCGTGGTGGATCCTGAAGATTATCCGACCATCGTCAAAGAACTCGAAGCAAACAACGGCGCCACAACATTGAAGCTTCGGTTCCGGCTGGCCCAGAAAGCCTTTTCCCACACGGCCGTCTACGACCGGGCCATCGCCGATTACCTTTCCGGCCGAAAGTTCGGCGACGTCTCGTCCTGTTACCCGTTTTGCGGGTAGAAAATATTTATTCAAAAAGGCGATGAATGGAACAGATCTTTGCTGTTGCGGCGCTGTGGCTCGGATTGGCTGTTGTCTCCGCTGTTGTTGCATACCATTTGAGGGTATCCATCGCACTGGTTGAAATCTGCGTAGGGGTGATCTCCGCCGCCGTCGCGGGTTATATCGGCAAGACCGAGGAATTGGGATCTAACCTTGAATGGCTTCGTATAAAGCTTTTTGATTTGCCATCCCAATTTTGAGTTTTTACGATTTCGTCCAAATTGAGTCCACCATATAATTGATTCTTTAGGTTGATTTTTTAATCGCGTCTTAAGAAGGGCTGAGCGGGATAGATTAAGATGGAATGGAAAACCGTCAATGCATCCGGAAGAAAGCGGGTGATCGTCACCAAAACACTTCCGGGAGGCCGATGGCTGGAGATCCTGAGGGACGCCGACTGCCGGGTGGAAATCTGCCGGTCGGATGCGGCCCTCTCTCCGGATGAAATCCGATCCGCCATCGGATCCCGGTGCGACGGTGCCATCGGTCAACTGACCGAACCGTGGGGAGAAACGCTCTTTGCCGCGCTGAAGGCGGCTGGTGGGAGGGTCTTTAGCAACTATGCCGTGGGTTTCAACAACGTGGATTTAGCCGCGGCCACTCGATACCGTATCCCCGTGGGCAATACTCCAGGGGTTCTAACGGAAACCACGGCGGAGATGGCCGTGGCGCTGACCTTTGCCGCTGCCCGACGCGTCGGTGAAGCAGAACGGTTTTTAAGGGCGGGAAAATTTACCGGATGGCTCCCCACACTATTCTTAGGTCAACGACTTTGGCGAAAGACGATAGGGATCATCGGCGCCGGTCGCATCGGCGAGGCATACGCCAGGATGATGGCGGAAGGATTCAAGATGAACATCCTCTATTATGACCTGCGCCCGAACCCTGATCTGGAAGCCTCCATCCAAGACTTGGGGCGATTCCTGGAATCCCGGGGTGAGGCGCCGGTGACCTGTCGGCGAACCGAAGGGCTGGAAGACCTGCTGTCCCAATCCGACTGCGTGAGCATCCACACCGTCCTGGATGCTTCCACACACCACTTGATCAACGCCGCGCGCCTTTCAATGATGAAAGAAAACGCCCTTTTGATCAACACCAGCCGAGGTCCGGTCATCGACGAGGCCGCGCTGGTTGCGCACTGCCGGAAGCATCCCGATTTTCGGGCGGGATTGGATGTGTTCGAGGACGAACCGGCGCTCAAACCGGGTTTGTGTGATCTGGAGAACGTCGTGATCGTCCCCCACATCGCCTCGGCCACCGGCTGGACCCGGGAGGGAATGGCCGTTCTTGCAGCCGCCAACGTCGGAGCCATCCTGCGGGGGGATCCGGTGTGGGGGCAAACCGATATAACGCCTTTCCTCGGAAAGGCACTCCCCCATGCCGCACCCAGCATCGTCAACGCCCGGGATCTGGGTCTTCCCATGGTTCAAGGTCAGCGCGGACGATCCGATTCGATGGGTACCCTCTATCCTTAAGACTCCGGCAGCCTGACGATCAGAACCGGTTTTTTGCTTCTCCTCAGCACCCGCCGAGAAGTGCTTCCCATGGTCACATCGGCCAGCAGACTTTGCCCCCTGGATCCCATAATGATCATGTCCGCATCCGTTTCATCGGCAAAGCCAAGGATCTGGTCCACCGGATGGCCGGTTGTGACGAAAATGCCCTCTAAGATAAAAGGACAGTCCGGAAAACGGTCCTGGGTATCCCTGCAGAAGCCTTCGAGGCGCCCCTGAATCATGGCGGCCGCTTGAAACGCTTTCCCTTTTTTCAATTCAGCCATCCGGTCTTTTCCGACCACATCCTCCACCAGAGACCATGTAAATTCAGAAAGCTGCTCGATGACATGCAGTACGATGATTCTCGCATTCAGACGATAGGCCAACGCCACCGCGTATCCGAAGGCATGGCGCGCATTTTCGGACAAATCCGTGGCATAAAGGATCTTTCGAATGTCGGGGATGGAATCGTTCATGTTGGATTTTCCTTGCCCGGTTTGGGGTTGATTCGTAAGCCGCACCCGGGAAAGCCGAATCGCCGGCCTAATGGAAAGCCGGCCGGCGATTCGGAAAGATTCATTTCGATTGAAAGGCTATGCTTTCAACGGAAAATTCGGCTGAATGATATCATAATAGGCCTTTTCGGAAACGCTTCCCCATGTTCCGACGATTTTCTGGAACTTCTTGAAGGCCTCGTTCACTTTTTTAGCTATGGGGGTTTTTGCAGCCTCGGCTTCTACGACATCTATCGCCAATTTGCGCAAGGCATTAAGCACTTCATCCGGAAACCTGATGAGCTGGACTTTGTGTTTGTTGATCAATTCCTGAAGAGCCGCGCCGTTTTGAGCCTCAAACTGCGATAAAACCCAGAGTTCGTTTTCCATGCAGGCAGAGTCGATGATATGCTGCAGATCTTTGGGCAGGGAATCAAAAAGTTTTTTATTGAAGAAATATTCCAGATAGGTTCCGGGCTCATGCCAGCCGGGATAATAATAATACTTAGCCGCCTGATGCAATCCCAGCCGCAGGTCGTGCAGGGGACCCACCCACTCGGTGGCATCGATGACACCCCGCTCCAGGTTGGTGAAGATCTCGCCGCCCGGGGTCAGCACCACGGTCCCTCCGGCTGCGGCAACGACCTTGCCTCCCAGTCCCGGGATCCGCATCTTGAGCCCCTTGAAGTCATTGATCGTATTGATCTTTTTGTTGAACCAGCCCCCCATCTGAACACCCGTGGATCCCCCGGGCCGGGGCACCAGGTTAAACGGGGCATAGACTTCTTCCCAAAGTTTGAGGCCGTCCCCGCCGTGAAACCACGCCGCCAATCCCTGGGCATTCATCCCGAAAGGAACCGCCGAAAACCACTGGGTGGCCGGCTCTTTTCCCGCCCAGTAATAAGCGGCTCCGCTGCCGGCTTCCACGGTTCCGTCGGACACGGCCTGGAAGCTCTCCATGGCCGG
>PCSF01000107.1:5136-5650 GCA_002771315.1 Desulfobacterales bacterium CG23_combo_of_CG06-09_8_20_14_all_52_9
CGTCCTGAAGCACCGGAAGCTTGGGAGGCCAGGTCGTCACCATTTTCCACTGGTACTTTTTCTGGGCGATTACCGCCGGCGCATTCACGGCAGTCGCCGCGACCGCTGCCGCACCCATACCCGCTTTTTTCAAAAAATCACGTCTTTTCATGGAAAACCTCCTCTTTTAGGATTGTTAAGCGATGGACGCTATCGGATTTCCGTGGTAAATGAAATCCCTTCCTCAATTAAACACCAGCCGTGGAAGCCAGGTGGCCAGTTTTGGAAAAAATATCACAATCATAAGCCCAATGACCTGGAACAACACAAAGGGGATAATCCCCCGATAGATATGCCCCGTGGTGATTTCCGGGGGGGTTACCGCCTTGAGATAAAAGAGCGAGAACCCGAAGGGGGGTGTCAAAAAAGATGTCTGGAGATTGACGGCAAGCAAAATGCAAAACCAAAGCGGGTCAAATCCGAATTCGATCATGATGGGGGCCAGCACCGGAACGTGGATAAAGGTAATCTCGAT
>PCSF01000082.1:0-5047 GCA_002771315.1 Desulfobacterales bacterium CG23_combo_of_CG06-09_8_20_14_all_52_9
GTTTTCAGGGTCATGAAACGCATCCCGGAACCTGATCCGGCATGGGACGGCAACTCCCCGGATCCCGGAACTTCCAGCGCCCCCTATCGACTATATAACATCGGAAACAATAACCCGGTAAGCCTCATGGATTTCATCGTTGCCATCGAGACGGCCCTGGGGAAAACGGCACAAAAAATCTTCGTGGATCTCCAGCCCGGGGATGTCCCGGCCACCTATGCCGATATCGACGATCTCGCGCACGACGTGGGATTCAAACCCGAGACCGCCATTGAAGATGGAATTCAGCGGTTTGTGGACTGGTACCGAGATTACTACGGCGACGCAGCCGACTCTTGACCTAAGAATACCAAATACGAAAGCGTCAGCGACCCAATGAAGGATTTCGTGACATACCCATCGAACTCGTCATCCACGCAATGGCGTAACAACCGGCTCCCGCCAGAAAGACCCAGGTAAAGCCCGCGGCCACGGCAAGGGCCACACCGCCTATCGAGCCGACGACCGAAGCCACGCCGTTGATACCCCACAGAACCGATGCCGATGTTTCCGGTTTGCCTGATGCCCCGGATGCGGATCGCCGGAGCCCCAGGGGAAACGGCATGCCCATGAAGAAGCCGAACGGGAAGACGGATACCGCTGTCAAGAAAATCCGCAGATGCAGGCTCAACGGCAGGGCGGCACGAACCAGGAGCGGCAGCGCAAAAGCGGCCAGAATCATCAGCAGGATCACCACTGGGAAAATCCGGTCCAGTGCCTGAGGAATCCTCTCGGGTATGAATCGTCTTGCGAAGAAGCTTCCCAGGGCTCCTGAAAGGAGTATCGTGAACAGGATCACGACCAGTGAGTAAATCGGATGACCGAGAAGCAGAATGAGCCGCTGAATCAAGGCGACTTCGCATATAATGAATCCCCCGCCCAGCGCTGCGAAGTAGGCGACTGTTTTGGGGCCGGGCGCCCGGAAGCCCAGGAAGCGACTGCCCAGGAGCAACAGGATGGTGAATCCCAGGACCGCAATCACCGGCAGGCAGAATAGACCGACCATGAATCTGGGAATCCCGAAGGGCTTGTCGGTTGCAAAATAAAACGGCCGGTCATCGTACACCGGTGTGGCCAGTGTTTGGAAGCTCTGAGTATATTGCTCGAAACTCGTTTTTCCTGAAAAAAGGTTGCTGTAAACGGGCTCTGATTCCCGGTTCGGAACCCAGAGGATATGGGGGTCGGCATGTCCGGCCAGAAGCGCGTCCGCTGTCGACGGGGATATCTGGGATCGGCTGAGCATGAACACGGTCTCGACGGGCTCGTTTCCCCGGGGTCGGCGTTGTGATACGGCCAGGATATGATGGCCGGCCTGGCTCGTGTTCAGTCCGCGTTGTGCCAGCAGGGAGACTGAATTGGCCACCAGACGGGGTACGTCTATAGGCCAGCGAATAATCGCGATGGCGCCGCGATCGGTGAGATGGTCGAAATATGAGGTCAGGGCATCGCGGGTGTAAAGGTAGTTTTCTGTCAGTGAAAGCCCGCCGCTGGTGACTGAAGCCCACGAGTCGACGAACCCTAGGACGATCAGGTCATAACGCTCGGTCGTTCGTTCGATGAAATTACGACCTTCATCCATGATTAGCTGAACCTTGGGGTGATCATACAGATTTCCGGCCTGATCCCCCCACGCCCGCACGCAGTCCACGATCAGCGGGTTCATCTCCACGGCCGTGACTTTGGGGCTCCCCGCGCAGATCGCGAGCACCACATCGGTTCCGCCGCCCGGACCAATAACCAGTACCCGCGGCTTGGGGGACAGCCTGAAAGGAAATGCCCGAAACCAATCTGCTGCATCCTCAATGCCGTTCGGCCGGCCGTTCCAGCGCAGAATGTCGGTCCAGGCATCGCTGTCGATGAACAGGCGGGCGAGGTGAAAGTTGTCAAAGTCGCTTACCGAACTGATCCGCGAATAAGCATTCCACCGGTCGAAAATCATCCGGCTGCCGGGGTTCGATCGCAACAACTGGTAAAGACCTTTACTGGGAGCATCCCGAATGACAAGGGTTTGGGTGCGGCTGTTCCATAGCGTCAGCGAAGTCGTGGCGACCAGAACCAAAAGCGAGAGGAACAACCATAGGCTCTTTTTTTGACGCCATATCTCCATGCTTAAAAACACAGCGGCAAGGGAAGGCAAGACCGCTGTAGCCAGAATGGCTGTTTCCGCTCCTAACCGGCTGATAACCAGCGGGACCATCAGCGTCCCCAAAGCCGCGCCTCCCAAGTCGGCAAAATAAAGGCGGTTCGAGTCACCTCGATAGGCATCGAACATCAGGCTCAGCGTCGCCCCGCCTGCGATGAACGGAAGGAGTCCCATGGCGAAATAGAAGTTCAGTCGCTCGGGGGTGAAGGGGAACTGCAGAATTCCATAAGGGAAAAGCGGCAACACGATCGCAAATAGGATCGACAGGACTATCAGAATAGGTGACAGGAGATTCTCCAGGCGGGCCAGCCGCAACATGTAAACCAGAAGTCCGCCGAGCCCCCAACCGAAGAGGGCGACGGAGATGGCCACGAAGGTATAGTGGTACCAAATAGCCGCCGAAAAAATCCGCGTCAGGGTCAGCTCGAAGATCAGCCCGGCGGCAGACAGCATGACCACAGATGCCAAGACCGTTGCCGATGCTTGCTTCATCGTTGCCTCCACATCTTATTCCAGGTATTTTCCGAAAAGGTTTCTTTTTTAGAAAGGACATCTTTCCAATAATTTTGCTTTTTTGTAAATACAAAACGAATAACCCACCAAGATTGGGGGCGGTCATCCCATCGGCCGGTCGTTTCCTGCTTGAACGGCGAAATTTTTTGGTATACGAGTGGAATCAATGTCGTTTGTCGAAATCCTTTGCAGCTTTCATGAAGCCGATCCTTGCTAAAAACCATTTTCGGATATCGAGGGGATAAGGAGGTTTTTCTATGAAAAAACGTTTAATCGGGCTTGCCGTATTCTTCATGCTTTTTTCGATACATTTAGGAGAAACGGTTCAGGGTGTCCATGCAAGTGATCAAAAAACGGAAACGGCGTCGAGCGATCTTTCCAACCAGACAGGCGTTGCCGTAACGATCTACAACGTCAATCTCGGCCTCGTTAAAGACCAGAGAGAAATAAAGCTTCCCAAGGGAACCGGCGAACTGCGATTCATGGATGTGGCATCAAAGATCATTCCTTCGAGCGTTCATATCAAATCCCTTGCCGATTCTGAAAGCCTCAGGATCCTCGAACAAAATTATGAATATGACCTGCTGAACCCCGAAAAGCTTTTGGATAAATACGTGGGAAAGGAAGTGAAGCTCTATTCCAAAAACAATTATACCGAACGGGAAGAGGTTGTGACGGCAAAACTTCTGTCCAACAACGGCGGACCCATCTTCCGGATCGGGGATGAAATCACCTTCGGCTATCCCGGGCGCATCATTTTCCCCGGGGTCCCGGAAAATCTCATCTCCAAGCCCACTCTGGTATGGCTCTTAGAAAACACGCTACCCGCACAGAAGGTAGAAGCGACCTATCTGACGGACGGCATCAACTGGCGAGCCGATTACGTGGTGACCTTGAATGAGAAGGACGATCGAGCCGATCTCTCCGGGTGGGTGACCATCGACAATAAAAGCGGTACGACCTATAGAGAGGCCAAACTCAAACTCGTCGCCGGGGACGTCAACCGGGTCCGGGATAAAAAGGAATACGAGGACCGGATGTACCGTCAGGGAAAGCTCGCGGCCATGCCGGCTGCCCCGCAGTTCAAGGAAGAGGAATTCTTCGAATATCATATTTATTCGCTTCAGCGATCTTCCACCATCAAGGAAAACCAGACAAAGCAGATCAGTCTCGTAACCGCCGAACATGTGCCGGTCAACAAGGAGCTGGTTTTCTATGGGGCGAAATTCTATTACTACAACCGGCAGGGGGAACAGACATCGAATCAGAAGGTCGGCGTGTTCGTCAGGATCGAGAACCGGAAAGAAAACAACCTGGGCATGCCGCTACCCAAGGGAATCATCCGCGTTTATAAATATGACAGTGAAGGCGGCTTGCAGTTTATTGGAGAAGACAGCGTCGATCATACCCCCAAAGACGAAAAAATCAAAATAAAGCTCGGGGATGCATTCGATGTAGTCGGATCCAGGAAACAGACGGACTGGCAAAAGCTGGCTTCAGATACCTATGAGGCGGCATTTGAAATCTCCTTGAGGAATCACAAAAAAGAAGATGTCACGGTCAAAGTCATCGAGCCGATTCCGGGGGACTGGAAGATGCTCAGCGCATCGCATGAATATAAAAAGAGCGAAGCATTTACCGCTGAGTTCAATATCCCCGTGCCCAAAGACAAAGAAGTCAAACTGAACTATCGGGTCAGGATGAGATTTTAAGCCGTATGCCGGGATATTTTCCTGCCCGGGAATCTGAGGAAAATTCTCGGTGAAAGATGAAGGATTCGGATCGATTTTTTTTACAGTGCACACGGGTATTAGGATAATTGAATCGGCCTACCATAAATAGGGCAAAGCGGAAACCCGCCTTGCCCTCTCAAAGACCCCGGTAACTCAGCGCTTGAAATCCAACACCAGACTGCGAGTGGCCTTGGAATGGTCGGCCCCGGTATCATCAAAAACGGCGATGGCGAAGCTGAATCTCTTGCGGACGTCAAAGACGACATCGTCTTCCTGGCCGGTGTTGAATTTTCGGTGCAGCATGACCGTCCAGCGGCCGTCGGCATGCCGGCTGTCGGCTTTGACATCGAATCGTGATCCGCTCGGCTTCGCAGGGAGGCGGTAGGGTATCACGTCACCCGCCTTGAAGATGGAGTAGTCTTTGATAGGGACGACTTCATCCATGAGCAAGAACCCGGGCACCGAAGGTCTCTGAGCCGGATCCTGCATGTAAAGCGGGCGCGAGGCATCGGGGGTTTCATTTTTAGCATCCCCGCCGCTGCCTGCGTCGTTTCTTCGGCCGGTTTCGCGATAGGAGCCGGAGGGGTTGCCTGCCACCGTGAGCCAGCCGTCATCGGCA
>PCSF01000082.1:5183-8036 GCA_002771315.1 Desulfobacterales bacterium CG23_combo_of_CG06-09_8_20_14_all_52_9
CAAACAGCAGTGCTATCCGGTCCTCATCCCCCTTGAGGTGAACCCATTTTTTCCCGTCGAACTGCCACGACTCCTTGGTAACGCTGCATGTCGGGTCCTCCCAACTGAGAAGGAAGAAAAGTTCGTCGTTCGTGAAGAGGGCTTTGGTAGAAACGATTCCCTTGACATCAGCCATCTCCAGGCGGCCTGCGACGGGAACTTCCACCGGCGCAACTCTCTTCCAGGCAGGATCATCGATTCCGGCAGGCGGTGTTTTGGCATACCGGGCGGTTATCGTCATGACTCCGGCATCATTCGGAGAGGGTGCCGCCGCAAACAAAATCGCAGCGCCAAAAAGGGCAGCGATCCCCGCGATCAACCACTTAGACATGGCCCACCTCTTTCAGTGCCTTAATGTTCAGGCGTCACGAAGTGCTCGATATACCCCATGACAGACAGAACCGTCACTGCGGCCAGAACTGTTGCCGCCGCAACCATCACGCCCATGCGCTTGGAAGGGCGGCGTTCGGACGAGCGGTCCAGGAAGGGCAACGCCCCAAGTAAAAAGACCAGCCCTCCGGGAATGACCGCCGACCCGAGGACCATGAACGGACCTTTGAAAATTGAGACCAGCTGATTCAGAAACAACACCCACCACTCCGGGCGGGGAATAAACGCAGAATCAGTCGGATCGGCCGGATCACCCAGAGCGGCCGGCCACTGCCAGGCAACAAGCCATAATCCAATCGCCGATACAATGAAAACCGCCAGCCAGCGGTTGATAATGGCCGGCATGAAAGGAACTTTCGGCCTTGGGGTTGCATTGGCCGACAGGGGTTCCGACAGCCCCCTAGTTGCCAGGAAATACAGGTGCAAGCCGATCAGAATAACAAGGGCGCAGGGCAACAGGAGAATGTGCAGGATATAAAGGCGAGTTAAGGCGACGATTCCGGTCAGGGGGCCGCCGCGAAACAATTGAACGAGAAAATCCCCGGCCAACGGGATGGAGGCGATGATGCTGAAGCGCACCTGGGTGGACCAATATCCCTTCTGGTCCCAAGGCAGCAGGTCGCCGGTGATGATAAACAGAGGTATCAGCAGGAAGAACAACACCCCTGAGATCCAGACAATCTGCCTGGGGGCCTTGTAAGCCCCTAGTGTGAGTGCTCTGAGAAGATGCAACCCCATGCCCACAAGCAGGAGGTTCCAGGCATAGTGATGTACCCCGCGAACCACAATTCCCAGGGGGAGGCTGAATTGAAAATAATCGACGCTGTCATAGGCAGTGCCCGGAACCGGTGTATAGGCAAAAGCCATCAACGCCCCGGAAAGGAACAGCAGGCAAATCAGCGCCAACTGCAGAGCGCCGAAGAACCGGTGCCAGCAAATGGCGTCGGCAGGCACCTCCGTCTGTAGTAATTTTGCGAAACCTCGCCAGGGCTGTGCAACGGGCGGTCTCTGTTCCGTGGTGTTAAACTCCGCTTTGGTCATAGCACTTCATCCCGGGCATCCGGTTGATCAAAAGGATAGAAAAACAAGCAAAACAAGATCAGACCAGGCGCACGGCGTTTTGGAAAGCGCAACATATTCAACGATATATGTGAGCATTCCCAAACGCTGCACAACGCCTGATCCCATCTTGAGGCGCTATTTTCCAGCCCCTTGCTATTTCTTGAACTCGAGGGTCAAGACCTCAGAATCATACGAATCCTGGTCCTTGGAGTCGTCGAACAACGCCATGGCAAAGCTGTATTTCTTCTGGGGGTTGAAGGCCACATCGTCATCGTTCCCGGTGTTGAGCTTGCGGGAAAGGATCACCGTCCAGGCGCCGTCGGCATAGCGGCTGATGGCCTTGATGTCGGCGAAAGACCCTTCCGCGGCCACCGGCATCCTGAAAGTGACGACATCGCCGGTCTTGAAGACCGAATAGTCGGTGATTTCAACTGCGTCCGCCGCCAGCAGGATGCCATTCTTGCCGAGTTTCTTGCCCGGGGCCAGCATGTACATGGGTTTGGACTTGTCCGCGGTCATGTTCTGCTTGTCGCCGCCCTTGCCGGCATCCCCCTTCCGGCCGCCCTTGGTGTCGCTGATCTTGGCCAGGTAGCCGTCGTCGGCGTAGCCGGCGGGGTCGGAGCGAGCCGCCTTCCAGTGCCATAGGTCGCCCTTCTCGGCATCGGTCGCGGTCCCGAACTTACCCTCCTTGGCGTTGGGCGCTCCCGGCGGGACGTGGCACGTCACTGCGCAGCCCTTGGTAGCGAAGTTGTTGATGCGGTTGATCTCGAACAGAAGCGAAATCCGGTCCTCGTCGCCCTTCAGGTGGATCCAGGCCTTCCCGTCGAACTTCCAGGCTTCCTTGGTCACGCTCTGGGTGGCATCTTTCCAGTTGAACCAAAGGTAGATTTCATTATCCGTAAATACAGCCTTGGTGTTCACGGCCGCTTTCTTGCCCGCAAATATCTCCTTGCCGTCGAAGGGCACCTCAAGCGTCTTGATTTTCCCCCACGCAGGGTCATCCAAACCCGTGGGGGCGGCCTTCGAGTAGACGGCGGTCAGGGTCTGTTTTGCGGCCCCAGTGACGTTGTTGGAGAAAAAAACCAAGCCAAGAACGCTCAGCAGGACACAAGTCAGGACACTCAGTTTCATTGCTTTCTGCATCGAATACCTCCTTCAGCCCGATGCCGGGCGCGGGTTAAAGTGTAATTTGAACCAGCAGGTTGCCCTCCTCTACCTTGTGCGGAAGGAGCAAAAGTGGCTTTTTCGGCGGTCCGGATACCGGTTGTCCTTCCGGGTCGAACCGGCCGGTGTGGCAAGGGCACTCGAACATGCGGGTGTCCCTGTTCCAGATGACATTGCAGGATAGATGCGTACAGATTG
>PCSF01000246.1:0-253 GCA_002771315.1 Desulfobacterales bacterium CG23_combo_of_CG06-09_8_20_14_all_52_9
TCATATTTGCTGGCGGCTGCCAGTCGCTGCATGTCTGCGTAGATGCTAGTTGTGGTGTCGAGTTTATTTTCCATTTCAGTCTCCCTTGTCTAGTTTCCGGCCTCGGGGCCGGATGGGTTAGCGGTCTAACCGGGACCGCCAGGGCTAATCGTTATAGACGCCAGAGGTTTTTTTGTGAGACGAAGTACATACCTTCGTCGTGCCAAAGCGTGTAATCGTCTTCGCGGCCATCACCCTGAAGTAGCGCGCCGCA
>PCSF01000246.1:263-623 GCA_002771315.1 Desulfobacterales bacterium CG23_combo_of_CG06-09_8_20_14_all_52_9
TTCATGCCGCAAAGCTCTTTGCGGAGTCTCTGCTCTTGCGACTCGGTCAATTGCCTGCCGGGTGCGGAGTAGATCGAGGCGCGGGTGTTGTGGAAATGGTTGCAAATTGTTACCTTCATTTTGCTTCTCCTTTTCTATTTTCCGGCCTCGCGGTCGGGTGAACGAACCATGCGGGCCGGGGACGGATCGGACGCCCGTTGTCAGCCACCAGGCCAGCCCAGGTGACCGGTGGTGAGCCGGTCAATTCATCGGATGAAGTACATACTTTCAATAATATTTACACCGGTTAGCGAAGTGAGTCGGCGAGTGGTTTTTTGAACCGCCGCGCGCTCTATACGGGCGAGTGAACTGTCCGTCGTG
>PCSF01000246.1:645-4757 GCA_002771315.1 Desulfobacterales bacterium CG23_combo_of_CG06-09_8_20_14_all_52_9
TGGCTGTTATGGGATACGGTTGCCGAAGTGTACGTTGAACTGTGATCATCATCTTTCCTTCTGGTTGTGGCTTACCATCATCAGCCAACCGGGAGCCGCCCGGTTGGAACGGCGGGAGCTACAGCCACCGCCGTTTCGATATAAGTTTGTCTAATTTATTTCTCAGAGACTCTCGTTTCGATGGACATCGGCGTTCGCCTTTTCCATCCTACTCCGATTTTCTCGCCGAGTTCCAACTAGCTCCGGTTCGTTTTTGGGTCGCCGCTTGCCGGGCGGTTCCTGCCTCACGTCCGCCGGTTGCCACCCCCACTCCGCTTCGCCACTGCTCGGTTTTTAGAAAGCCACTTACAGCTAGATTATACCTCATTCTCCCTTTTTGTCAAGGGGTAAAAAGGTGATATTCCTTACAATTCCGTAAGGATCATGTTTTCCAAAAGCCGAGTTGCTCATCTTTGTCGTCGGAATCGGGCTCTCCGTTTTTCACGCCAGCCGCTGCCAGGAGCAAGCGGACTTTTAACTGTTTGGCACGGAGGACAAGCGCGTACTTCTTCTCCGCCCAACACACCCGTTCCAGTTCGTTGATGCTAGCCAACTCCTCAGCCGCGATTTCGGTAAGCATCGTCACAGCATTCTCACGGCGGACGCGCTGGAGTTCCAACATGTCTTGCATGACAATTTCAGTACTGGAGTAGATAGGTTCTTTTAGCTTTCCCAACATGCTGACAATGTCTTTCGGCTCCAGTTTGCGGAGCATAAGTTTCTCAACCCAGTAGCGGCGCAATTCGGTGGTGTCAGTGGCCGCTGAATCCATTGAGTCAGTGTTGCTATCTGTGTCCATTGCTAATTCTCCTTCACAAGCATAACAGGTATCCCAGCACGCTCGATCTGTCTGGCTATGGCGGGGTCGTCCTCGTAAAATAACCCTACATCCAATTGTCGGCAGATATTGATCTTATGCTCTACCATATTGCGCCTTGTGCGCGTCTTTGGATTCAGGTAAATACCCTCGCAGTGTGATAGCCCATTCCGCCTTACCCAGGCTTCTATTTCACTGCGGTAACGTGCGGAACGGCCGCTGACAATCACAAACCGTCCCTGGGGGACGAAACGTACAGCGGCGGTAGTATAATGGCGAAGCAGTTCCGCTGCGTAAGCTTCCCGTTCGGCTTTCTTCTGGCGGTTGTAGGGCTTATCGCGTTTCGGAGGCTTGTCGCATAGCACTCCATCGAGATCATATCCAATGAGCATTGAAATCGTCATACCAGATTTCTCTTTTCTCGGGCGGATAAAATTTGTCTTCAGTGCCACCAGCCCGCTCAGGCACTAAAAATGTTGATGCCAGGCTTTCTGAAACACCTGTGGTGTTACCATAATCGGTGATAAGTTCCTTCTCCAATTCTCTCGGCACAAACGCATAGATGCGGTCTCCACCGGATTCAGTTGCTGGCAAACCATTGGCTGATACAACTGGCCAGATCATCCCGACGGTTTGGATAAAGCCAAAATCCTTAGTGCCGTTCCACAGACCCATCCTAAGCCAGTTGTAGCCGGTTTCGAGCAATTTCACAGCGGAGGCAGTGGGAACCTTAGGCGCACCGAGACATGAGCAAGCCATCCAAGTAGCCTCGTCGTCACCACTGAGATAAACCGTACGTGGTAGATCAATTAGACTCTCTTTGTACCCAATTTTAGACCACAGCAGAGTCTGTGGTTGGCTCAGAGCCTCGCGTACTTTGCGCAGTATCGGGATCGCTGTAAAATCTATGATGCCAGCTTGGAATTGGTCGGGCAGAGAATCCATAGGCATTCTCCCGTGGTACGGCTCCATCTCAAACCATTCGGTTTTCATCCCAAGAACTTTGAAGCGCGGATCAATCTTTTCTGCCTCCTCGCGCATGACATCGAAAGCGCGCATCATCTCCGTGCGGGAGACTTTCCAGACCATTCCATCGCGGGATAGAACAGCCTTGTTATCTGCAACGTACCTTGTCCAGCGTCGTGTCCTAAAATGTTTGCCAGTGAGATAAAAATTTCTCAGATGTAACGCGACTGCACCAGCGTCAATTGAGCGGCGGACAATGCCCGGCAAATCCTTGCCAGTGATATCCGGCATGTAAGGTGCCAGATAGATTGTAGTTGGGATGCCATGGTCTCGTAGCCGTCGTATGAGTTTAACACGTTCAGAGGGCAGTGGCGCGAAGGGTTCGTTGGCCCGCGCGTCGTTGTCGTCGTACGTAGTAAACGATAGGTTGACGATGACCGGTACTGGATGCGTTGCGAAGAGTTGAAAATACTCATCCGACTTACAAAGCAGGTTTCCTTTGGTATTAACGATCAGTGGTATTTTCAGGGCGCGAGTTGCCTGTAGAAAGTTCCAAGTGGATCTGACACTTATATCCGCCTCTTGGAACATTTCGCAAAGTGTTCCAGCCTCGATAAAATACTTGCCTCGCAGAGCCCAGCCCATCCAACCGTCCGGTTGGCGCGCCTTTCCTAACGCCCTGTTTAGTTCGCCCACAGACATATAGCGACATATACGCTGGTCGTGTCTCACGCCACTACGTTCTGTCATTGCGGCGGATTGTACCCGTGCCAGGCAATAGTGGCAGAGGTTGGAGCAGGATCGATAGGTATCAACTTTGATGGGAAATCCATTACTCCACAACCGGATGCCCGGGGTGAAGCAATTGCTGATAGGTAGCTTGCCTCGGTAAAAGTGCTTGTTTGGAAACGGGATACTATCCATTGATATAGCCCTCGCAGATCGCCGTCAAGGCCACCGGCAATTCGCCGCCGTGCTTCAGCACAGCAGCAGAAATTGTATCGAATTGTTGATTGGTCAGTGGCAGACTGAGCAGCTGGAAATTATCTTCCATGGGCTCTAATTGGCTGGTGGGTATATCTCGCAGTTCACGGCGAGCAATACCATCTGCGCCAATTGTCACGCCATAGTTTGCAGTGTACTTGTACGATTCGATTCTGTCCGGGTTTATGCCACTGGCGAGTTCGAACGATTTGTCAGCTTGGAGTACAGCCACTGCGGTTTCCATCAGTGAAGCAATAGGTCTACCAGCCACCGCGCCAGTTGCAACAGCCGCTGCGACTGCAGAGACGTTGTCCAGTGCCATGACCTTACATGGGATTTTATCCATCCCGAGCTCACAGGCCACTTTGAATCGCTGGCGACCGTCAACGATTTCAAACTTATCCCCTGCGACTTTCCTGACCAGCACGGGTTGCAGGATTCCGAGCTTCTTTACGGAGGCTTTCAACCGCTGGAATTCCGGCTCGTTCATTGCCCGAACGGCGTATTGTCCGATGGTGCAGTCGGACACTTTGACTGATCTATAAATCGAGTCTCCTATTTCCAGCTCCGGTTCCCAACCGACAGATTCTGGCATTTCGTCCCCATCTTGTTGCAACTCTCCCAGGAGACTATCAATATCAAAGATAATTTCGTCCTGGTTTTCCAACCCAATGATATCAAGATCCTCCATTAGCGTGTTGACATCCCAACCGCTCAGCTCCGAGAGTCGGTTATCAACGATGGCATATCCCAAAGCAGTCGTCTCATCGTCCTCAACAAACACTGCCGCAATCGTTTTCCAGCCAAGAGAGGAGGCTGCCAGGTATGTACCGGTGCCAGCTTCTATCTCTCCGGTGGAGCGGTTAACTACGATAGGTTTTCTTTGGCCATAATGAGCCAACGATTTGGCTATTTCTATGACAGCGTGACCAGTTCGAGGATTCTTAATGCTGACGCGGATCCCGTCCATAGGCGTTGCCAAAGGATACAGTTGTGGAATGATATTGCTCATCTTTTTTCCTTTCGTGAATTCCAATATTAGATTAGGTCATATTGACAACACAAGTATACCCTTAGACGTGGAGGTTGCAAAGGTTTTTTAGACGGGAATTTCGCCTCTAGGACACCGCAGGACAGCTGCAGGAGACATGGATTTACCCCCTTTTCACCACTTTTCAACCCGTTTTATCCCCTACATGTAGCCGAAATCACCGAAAAAGGGCATTTCTGTCTACATGTAGGGGGTAAAAAGCTGAAAAACGCCGAAAATCGGTGACACATTCAACCAGCCGATTCCACTGCGCCT
>PCSF01000246.1:4917-5707 GCA_002771315.1 Desulfobacterales bacterium CG23_combo_of_CG06-09_8_20_14_all_52_9
CGAGGCAAAATCCCTTTACGGCTCTATCAACCGGCACCGTCCGTTCAGTTTTTCGGTTTTTTGGTTTTTGGTTTTTCACCCCTTAAGGGGGGTGAAAAACCAAAAACCGGTATCCTGGTTTTTTGATAGGCCAAAAAGCCACCGAAAAACCGAAAAACCAACTACACGAGGGCGTTAATAATGGCAGTAATGGAGTTGTTAGGGATAGAATAGCATTTAGCGTTATCTGCACCGGTGAGCATATCCAATTGGTGTTGGATATGCAAACGGTCTATCACGGCCCGGATACGTATGACGGAAACTTTTGGCAATGCCTTTTTCACAACATTGATCAAACTGCCCTTATTGATAGATTGATGTTGGGCGACTACCTCAATGATCTCTCGTTCCACTGCGGCATCACTGATCAAGTCCTCAACTGTCCAACCATAGAAACAGGCTGTGGCGAGCTCTGTTGTGCCTGGCTTGTGCGAATAGACGAATTGCGCGCCGAACAGTGGAATGTCTGCTCCGCGAGTTTTGGTGCTGCGTAAATTGACTAGTGCTGAACCCTCGTCTCGCTCAACTAGCAATGCTAGGTCAATGGCGGCCTCAATGCTGCTGTGGCCGCGCAAGGCGTCGCCAGCACGGGCGGCTACCCCACTGGACTTTCTTTGGTGATGGATTAGAACAATTGCCGTCTCCAGCTTTTCAGTCAGATTTCGTAATGTGGACATAATATCTGTCATCTCGGCGCTGTTCTCGTCGGTCTTGCCTCGAATAACCCCCAGGTTGTCAATAACAATCAATT
>PCSF01000246.1:5782-6658 GCA_002771315.1 Desulfobacterales bacterium CG23_combo_of_CG06-09_8_20_14_all_52_9
CGCATCCATCAGATGAGGACGCTGGCGGCAACCACGCATTCCCCGAAGCGACACAAATTGCCATGTCTGCTAGTAGTAAACTTTTCAAAGTTCCAGGCGCGCCATAAACAATGGATAGGCTAGGCAATGGAAATAACCCACTAACAACATATTGGAGCACCGGTCGCTCCTTGTATGCGTCAGCGAGAGTGCAAACCTGATTCGACCAAACATTGCTCATCTTAATCTCCAATACAAATTCCTGCCCCAGTGCCGCGTTGACGAGACGCACCCGAAGGCTTGGCATTGGAGCAGGAATTTGTATTTGAGGGGGAGAGGGTGCATCTCGTCATGTTGCAATTATACTCTGAACGACAACTAAGGCAAAGGTTTTTGCCACTTTGCATTATCCACCGATACGGTTATAATTGCCCCCGGAGCCACCGGTGCGCCTTGTCTCCGACCGAGGCGCACTGTCCTCCAAAACACAGTAAGGAAACAATATGCCTTCTACTAACCCACATGTGCTGGATAATCTGACACCATTCAAAAAGGGAGACCCTCGGATCAATCGCAAAGGCCGCCCGCGCAATTTCGACAAGTTGCGCAAACTGGTTCAGTCCATTGGCATTGAAGTCGTACTAGACAAGCAAGGCCGCCCGTTACTAGTGGACGGCAAAACCATCACGCGCGTCCAGGCTATCCTGCGCCAGTGGGCGAGTGATCCGAAGCATCAACGGGACTTCATCGAGTACGGTTGGGGCAAGGTCCCCCAGCCGCTAGATATGACTAGCGGCGGTGAGAAGTTAGACATCACGCTGAGCTGGCGTACAACGGAAAACGAAGATGATGAACGTAAACCTGCCCCCGCTTCATCCGCGTCAAGCTGAAATCGCT
>PCSF01000206.1:0-223 GCA_002771315.1 Desulfobacterales bacterium CG23_combo_of_CG06-09_8_20_14_all_52_9
CTCATTCAGTTGAAAAATGACGACATCCCCGTCACCTGCATAGGGAATCACCGCTTTGGGTTGGAATCTTTGATCCAAAAGATATGGGGTAAACAGCGTCTGCCGGGGATGGGCAAGATCCATGAAGAAAAACACGCTTGTTGCCGGTTCTTCGGTGAGTAACCGCACATGCTTGCTGAGATTTTCTTTAGCGTCCGAACCGAATTGTAAAGGCCTTAGAGTC
>PCSF01000206.1:289-488 GCA_002771315.1 Desulfobacterales bacterium CG23_combo_of_CG06-09_8_20_14_all_52_9
TCTCTTACCGTTAAAATTTCACGGGGTAAAAACAATCGCCGGTACTCCTGTTGTAAAAAGGATTCTAAATCCGGATGGCACCAGACCGATGCGCCGGGGTCCTCCTTCATCTGTCGGAAATAGGCGGTCCGTGTGATGCGTGTCCCTTCCGGTAAAAATCCCATCCAGCCGCCCAACCGTTCAAAGTGTTTCAAAGGCA
>PCSF01000206.1:672-2588 GCA_002771315.1 Desulfobacterales bacterium CG23_combo_of_CG06-09_8_20_14_all_52_9
GCCATCCCCTTTTGCAACCACAGCACGGTATTCACCACCGGCCACCATATCCGCCACCTTTCCCGGAAATCTAAAAAAGGACGGGATCAGTTGCGGCGGATAGGTCCTTGTGATCAGGTGGGCGGCCCTCTTGAGATCCTCTTGAATCGGGGCGGTTACCCTAAAGGATTTCAGGGGGCAAGCCTGAATCGAATCCGTTTTCAACATGGCAGGATAAGCTTTTTCCTTGACCAGGCTCAACCGCGCACCGCGGCCGTCGGCTTCGGTAAATTCCAATCGATCCACCAGACGGGAGGCGATCCGCAATCCCATCTCTTCCATGCCACCTTCATCGCCGACCGAAACGGAGGCGGTAAGGTTGAAGGCACGCATGTTGAAGGCACGAGTGGACAGGAAAAAATCAATCCGGATATAATATCCGCCGCCCAAACAGCGGATATCGACAACCTGAGCATTCCGGTCTGCCTTGCAGAGATACGCAAAGATCTCTTCGATAGCCAGGGTCAGCTCGGTTCCCTGGGTTTGAGCCAGCCCGAAGAGCTCCGCTCCCTTCTCAACAAAGGAAATCACGACGGGAAGGAACTTCTCGTCGGTGCGAACCTGTAAACGGACGACATTCTCCGGTTCGGCGGGCGTCATGATTTGGGTTTCCTTTCTATTGTATCTCGTATCCGGTTCGAGGTCTCGCCATAAAATTTCAAGGCCATCATGGTAATATCATCGGCCTGGGAAGCATCCTTCACAAATGCATCGACGGCCTCCATAACCCCGCTCACAATCTCCTCAACGGGTCTATCCGTCAGATCCGACAATCGATTTTCCAGACCGGCTTCCGAAAACATCTCCTCGCCGGCGTTCGCGGCTTCCGTTACTCCGTCGGTATAGAGAAACAGGGTTTCACCCTTTTCAAGGCGTATTGTTTTCGATCGATACTTAAAATCCTTTTCCACACCGAGTATCAGGCCGCCGGTCGGTTCCAGAGGCCTCGGATTTTTCCCCTTGCTTAAAAGATAGGGTGAGTTATGGCCGGCATTGCAATATTCCATCTCCCCGCTACGAATATCCAGGATGCCCAGGAAAAGCGTCACAAACATCATGGAAGGATTTTCCAGCGCAAGGTCCTCGTTGACACGAGTTAAGACCGTGCCGGGGCTTAACACCTGGACGGCCTTGGTTTTGATCAGGGTGCGGGTTATCGCCATAAAAAGCGCTGCCGGAACCCCTTTTCCGGAAACGTCTCCGATGGCAAAGCAAAGGTGATTTTCGTCCATTAAAAACAAATCGTATAAATCCCCGCCCACCTCTTTTGCCGGAGTGATGGCGGCATAAATGTCGAACTCCGCGCGTTCAGGAAAAGGCGGAAAGGTCTTGGGAAGCATACCCATCTGAATATCATGGGCGATTTTCAGTTCGCTTTCGATCCGCTCCTTGGCCGCAGTCGTCTCCGTCAATTTCTGAATATATTGTTGTAGCGATGTTTTCATCGCAGCGAAAGAGGCGGTGAGTCGTCCCACTTCATCGCCGCTTGCGATGGCCGGAAGTTCGATGTTGAGATTGCCCACCGCAACATGCTCGGTGGCCCTGGAAAGCGCTCTGATGGGTCGGGTGATGGTTCCCGCAATCCAGACGATGACTCCCAGGATGATCAAAAAACCGGTTATCCCCAAAAAAAGCACTGTGCTGTTCAGGCGGGTGATGTCGGCCATTAATTCGGTCTGTGGGAACAAAACCGCCAGCGACCAGCCGTTGGTAGCCAAAGGCGCATAGACCATCCAGCATTGTTTTCCGGTGACCAGACTGCGAAACGGGGTGAAGCCGGTTTTGCCCCCGATCATCTGCCGCCCCAACTCTCTCATGCTTTCGTCTTTCCGGTCTTCGGCAACACTGAAGATCGTTTCATTCATCACCAGCTTCGG
>PCSF01000206.1:2725-4694 GCA_002771315.1 Desulfobacterales bacterium CG23_combo_of_CG06-09_8_20_14_all_52_9
TTCCATCGACGGTTCGATAAATCGGAACCGAATAAGTGGATGTCACGATATCGCCGGCACTTTCCCCATAATAGGGTTCGGTCCATGCGGGCCGGTCCAGCTCTTTCGGGATTTGGTACCAGTCCCAATAGATATAATCATAGTTAAGATAGGTGAGCCTCAGCTCATTCCGGTACTTGTAACAATAGGGGGCAAGGGTCGGTTTGCCTTCGCTAAGTCCATTCTCCTCATAGGCGATGGTGGCGCCGTAGATTTCCGGATTGTTGGTCACAATCATTCGGACCAAATCGGTGATCTCCGTTGAAACCTTTGGGGCGCTTTCCATGAAGGATGCCACGTTTCCGGGAACCTTTTCGATGGACCTCAGGACCATGTCGATGCGATTCACCGTTGCATTGGCCATATTATAGGCATTTTTTTCGATATTCTGGATGATAATACGACGGGAGATCACGTAATTATAGGCAAAGATACCGGTAAAAATGAGGGTGACACTCGTTAGGATTAAAACCGTGAGTTTGAGCGCAAGCCCTCTATTTTTCATGGCAATTGAAGTAAAAGGCGGGATATGTGGGAATTTTGCGAATCAGATCGTTTTCCATCAATCCGCCGGCAACACGAAGATAGTCTTCCGGCTTCAACAACCCCATGATAACATTCGGGTCATCGGGAAGCATCAAATCCTTCATCCGTTCGAACATCCACCGCTGGTGAACCCGGGTGGCCGGGATGTATGCCCGTTGCAGATTCATCATGACGGTGTCCAGAGTCTCCTTTGGGTGTTCGAAAGCATAACGCCACCCTTCCAGCGAAGCCTGAACAAATGCCTTGCACAACTCCGGGTCTTTTACATAGGTCTCTTCGAGGGCGTAAATGCCGTCTTCAGGAAAGTTCAGTCCGTACTCGTGGAAAAAGAAAGTGGCCAATTCATCGGCATTGAGACCAGCGTTGAGGATGGTATGATATTCATTGTACCACATGGCTGAAGCGATATCCACACCATCCCGTAAAAAGAGGTTCACCGAAAAGGATTGCCGAACCACACGGACATCCAGGTTGTATTTCTTGAAAAACGCCTTCGGCTGAACCTGGAAAATCGGTCCCCAGAGACCCGCTTTTTTCCCGTTCATATCTTCAGGCCGTTGAATTCCTCTGCTTTTTTTGGCGATCAACATCAAAGCGGATCGCTGCATGGTTTGAGCGAGATTGACTACCGGGATTCCCTGATCTCGCATTTGAATGGCTGAGGACAGCCAAAGGGTGGCAAAATCGGCTTTCCGTTCCTTTAAATATTCTCCGGAAGAGCGATCAGGACCTCCAGTAATAATAGTCAGGTCTATGCCGTGTTTCCGGTAGATCCCTTGCTGAAATGCCACATAATATCCGGCAAATTGGGCTTGGGGGACCCACTGGGGGATAAAGGTCGCCTTTTTGAGACCCTCGGCCCTGACGTCAGGGACAAAAGCCATCCCGAGGAGTCCTGAAACCAGAAGGATGTTCAGAAGCAGAAAAAACAGATCCGTTATCATAAGAGATGAAAACGGCAGCGGCAGGGAAAGCCCGCCGAGTTTAAATCCACGGGAAGTCCAGGCAACGGTCGGATGCGACTTCATCACCTTTAAAAGCGTGCCTATTTTTGTTCAAGCGCGTTTTCTACCGTTTCGTAGATCGGCAAAATAGCATTGAACCCTGAAATTTCGAACACGTTTTTCGCCACTCCCGTAAGAGCCGCTACAGAAAGGATGCCGTTTCCTTGCTTAAGGCGTTTTGCAATGCAAAGAATGCTTCGTAGCCCGGCGCTGGAGATGTAATTGAGCCGACCGCCATCGATAACCACCATCGTATTTCCCCGGTCGACAAACTCCAAGAGGCGCTTTTCAAAATCAGGCGTCGAGACCGCATCCAGTCTGCCGGCAACTGATACAACCAATCCCTTCCCCTCTCTTCTGGCATCAATTTCCACGGGCCC
>PCSF01000206.1:4724-5118 GCA_002771315.1 Desulfobacterales bacterium CG23_combo_of_CG06-09_8_20_14_all_52_9
CGGCGGATTAATTTTTTACGACGCCTGCCGCTAAAAACAGCGATTGCGCATCGGCTTTCAGCTCCTACCTGACTGATTATGACATTGATTTAAAGCAAAAATGAATCTTGATGGCTTCGTAAAAAGTCGAAAATGCTCTCTTTCCGTCATTCCGGCGAAAGCCGGAATCCAGTGTTCTCAAGCACTTATGAAATCCCTGGACCCCGTTTTTCAACGGGGTGACGACTTTTTACCATTTCATCTATCTTTATTTCGATAAATGAAGCGAGTGTTGTTGTCAACCACAGTTTTGTGGGATTGGGTTAAAAGGCCGCGCCGACTCGAATCCGTCACGCTTTTTGGGTCTGTCGTTTTGTCTTCAAAAATTGATGAAATCGTAAAAACTCAAAACTGG
>PCSF01000066.1 GCA_002771315.1 Desulfobacterales bacterium CG23_combo_of_CG06-09_8_20_14_all_52_9
ACAAGTTGTCGCCGCGGGGATTCATCCGGCATCCTCCATCAAAGTCGCGGAGGCGGCCAAGGTCATTGAGAACACCCAAAGGGATTTAAATATTGCGCTGATGAATGAGTTGTCCATGATTTTTGATCGGATGCACATCGATACCCGAGAGGTGCTGGAAGCGTCAGGGACCAAATGGAATTTCTTGCGCTTCACACCGGGCCTTGTGGGCGGACACTGTATCGGTGTGGATCCTTATTACCTGACCTTCAAGGCCGAATCTTCAGGGTATCACCCGGAAATGATCCTTGCCGGGCGTCGCATCAACGACAATATGGGAAAATACATCGCCGAGCGCACCGTCAAACTCCTCATCGAGGAGGGACGTCAGGTCCGGGGCTCGTCTGTGGCGATACTCGGGGTCACGTTCAAGGAAGATGTCCCGGATATCCGCAATACGCGTGTGGTGGACATTATTCATGAGCTTGAAGATTACGGCGTACGGGTACGGGTCCATGATCCCCTGGCGGATGCACGGGAATCCCTGGCCTACCTTGGGATACAGCTGGAAAAGCTGGAATCTTTATCCGGTGTAGACGCGGTCATTGTGGCGGTCATTCATACTTTTTATAAACAGATGGGCATTGAAAAGATCGCCGGCCTGTGTGCCAACGCCACGCCTTTGGTTGTGGATGTCAAGGGCGGATTCAATCCCACCGATGACAAACGGAACAAGATGCGCTACTGGCGTCTTTAGCGGATTTAGTAAAGAGCAAATTCTTCCGGAAAGGAGATCCTTTTGGCACGCGATACGATTTTAACGGTAATTGCCCAGGGCGCCTGGAACGGCGGGACCGTTGTGGACAATTCTATATTTGAAAACAAGAATATGTTCTTCAAGGGGAATATTCCCGTCAACAATCAGACCATCGAGGATCGGATCGGTGTCCGCACCCGGGTGGCTGCTTATCCCGATGAGCGGATCGGGGTGGTGGCCCTGCAGAACCTGCTTGAAAACGACTCTGTGGATCCG
>PCSF01000152.1:0-1039 GCA_002771315.1 Desulfobacterales bacterium CG23_combo_of_CG06-09_8_20_14_all_52_9
TTTATTTTGGCACCAGTATATACCAAAATCAACTTACCCACTCACTGTGAAAAAGAACCAAAGATTTTTAGATTTCATTGATACTTATCGGAAAAATGCAGATAACGACCTCCTCCTTGCGGAAGCGATCCGACGCTCCCGGGCCGCCGTGGTGCTGGGCCATTTTTTCCACATGCGCCGGACGGATCTCAACTATGATATTACCCCCCTGGAGATCGAGCGCCGCCTGGAAGGAATCGCCAATTCCCGCTATCCAAAGACACGCTTTATCGACGGTGCCACCGGACCGCCTCCCATGATCACGGCGTTCGCCCCGCAAGGAAACCTTGACCTTCTTTCCCGGGCGGCCCATTCTTCCGGTTTTTTCAACAAAACCCAGGATAGGGATGGCGTCATCCGTTGGGCACCCCTGTTGGTGCGCTGCGGCGCTGAGATGTATGCCTCCCTGGCTGTCCAGGCAGTATGGCACTTCCTGAATCGTCCCCCCCTGGAGGTGATACTCAGCCCTTATGGTGTCCGGGGCGTCCAACTAGGAAAGATCTTCATTCCGACAGACGAGTTCAGTCGGATGGCGGTCAACCACCTCGGCCCCCAGGCGATGGTTCTCCAATACTCCATCACGGATATTCTCAAGGGACAGGTCCCACCGGAGACCTTCAGGGACAAGATTGTGTTCGTGGGGGGAGCCGCCATGGGCATCGCCGACTATATTATTACTCCTTTCAGTGCCTCCACTCCCGGCCTGGCGCTACATGCCATTGTATCCGACAACATCCTGACGGAACATTTCCTGACCCAGCCTCCCTGGATCCGGGTCTTTGATATTTTGGCCATCATCATCCTATGCCTCCTGGTCACCTTCGGTCTATCCCGCCTGAATCCTTTGAAAGAGTTGTTCTTCGCCCTTTTCCTTTTTGGTGGGTATATCCTTTTCGTCCAGCAGCTTTTCGTCAGGTTCGGTACCCTCCTTAACATGGTTTATCCGCTCTTAGGCCTGCTGCTGACTTATATCGGGATTACGGTCTTGAGCTATTTCACT
>PCSF01000152.1:1046-1526 GCA_002771315.1 Desulfobacterales bacterium CG23_combo_of_CG06-09_8_20_14_all_52_9
GGAAACGGCGCCAGGTTAAAAAAACTTTCACCCAGTATGTCGCCTCCGATGTCATCGAGGAAATGCTCGAGAATCCCGAGCAGCTCAAACTGGGGGGCGAGGTCAAAACACTCACGGTTCTCTTTTCCGACTTAAGGGGTTTCACCACCTATTCAGAAATCTATTCCCCTGAAGAGCTGGTGCGCATTCTGAGCAGTTATTTCACCAAGATGACCGAGGAAATTTTCGACTGTCATGGCACGCTTCTCATGTATATCGGTGATGCCCTCATGGCGGTTTTCGGGGCGCCTGTTGAAAGCCCTGTCCATGCCGAACAGGCGTGCCTTTCGGCCTTGGCCATGCGTAAAAGGCTTCTTTCCCTTCAACTCGAGTGGTCCGCCATGAACCGTCCCATGCTGACAGCCCGGATCGGTATCAATTCCGGGCCCATGCTGGTGGGAAACCTGGGATCCGACCAGCGCTTCACCTACGGTGTCCTGG
>PCSF01000152.1:1548-4362 GCA_002771315.1 Desulfobacterales bacterium CG23_combo_of_CG06-09_8_20_14_all_52_9
CCGGTTGGAAGGCCTCAACAAGCTTTACGGCACAGACATTTTAATCGGAGAAAATACCGCTAAAATGGTGGGAAACACATTGCTGGTAAGGGAACTCGACTCGGTAAGAGTGGTGGGCAAAAAGCAGGCCGCAAAAATCTTCGAGCTGGTGGGCCGCCTGGAAGACCGGCTCCCGGAACAAAAACGTCGTTTCCTCGATGTCTATGCCGAAGCCCTGGAAACATACCGCCGCCGATCTTGGGATCGGGCACTGACGCTTTTCGAAGAGGGTGCCGACATCCTTGAAGGAGATTCTTCATGCAGGGTCATGTCCAACCGTTGTCGTCTTTACTTGGAAAATCCGCCGCCGGAGGACTGGGATGGGGTGTACGTGGCCACGCGGAAATGAAGAGATCCTCCCGGAAAGCCTTGTTTTTATCAATAGATGATTGAAGGAGGAATGAATAAACCCTGCAGTTGCATAAAAAACATGATGAGGTAAGGAATCCCAAGGAAACGGAAACGTCGCAAAGACGATTGCCCCTCATGAAAATGACCTTTTTTTTCATCATGTCCATTCCGTTTATATTGGCTGCATGGAACCATCAAGCGATAGCTTCCCCTGAATTTTCCGGGCAGAGTCAGCTGGCCTGTTCCGCATGCCATATTCATCCGGACGGCGGCGGCGCCTTGACCCTCAGGGGGGAACGCTTCAAGGCCGATGGATATACCCTGCTTCCCGACGAAGGAAGCCCCCTTTGGGTCAAGCGTCTAGCCAGGGCCGTCCTGGGCTTTTTGCACATCCTTTTCGGCTTTATCTGGTTCGGGTCCATCATTTACGTGCATCTGGTCATCAAGCCCCGGTCTCTGGTGGCGGGGATGCCCAAGTCCGAAAAGTTTTTAGGGCGTCTGTGCATCGGGGTCGTCGGGTTGACCGGTATCGGGTTAACCCTGTTGAAGGTCCAGGAAGTGCGGGAACTGTGGAGCACCACCTTCGGAATCATCTGGATCGTCAAAGTCAGCACCTACTTTCTCATGGTCGTCGTGGCAGCCGTTGCCACCACAACCATCGATCGCAAGCTCCGGGAAGCGGCCGGGCGACGCGGTGCACTCAAGCCCGATGGGAAAGAGGGCCGGCCGGCCCACGTTATATACACCGGGCATCTCTACGACGTCACCGGTTCGAAATTCTGGAAGAACGGCGTTCATATGGTACGGCATTTTGCCGGAACCGATTTGACCGATGCCCTGGAAAAAGCGCCTCATGGTACGGAAGTGCTCGAGCGCGTGAAGGACCTCGGAGCCGCTCCCCCGGCCGACGAGAAGGACGAGGGAAAAGGCATTTTAAATCTATTCGTATTTCTGGCATATTTTATTTTAATATGCGTCCTGGTAGTCCTGATGTGCGTCGTCTGGTGGAGATGGGGACCTCCTTTGGTGGATCCGTTTCCAAAATGGACCCGGGAAAAAGCGAATGTGTGTCTGAAGTGCCATAATCTCGAGACCCCCGCCGTGCTGGCTGATTGGTCCGAATCCGCACATGCCAAAAACGGAGTTTCCTGTATGCATTGCCATCTCGCTTCCAGGTCGGACCCGGATATTTCCAATTTTCACAGAAAACATGGAAAGGAGTGGGTCTCACCGGTTGTGACACCCAAAGATTGCGCCAGATGCCATCCGGATCGAAATCAAGAGTTCCAGCGCTCCAAGCATGCCAAAACCGTTGCCATCGTTCTTTCCACGGATCCCTTCATCCGGGAAAACCGCCTTTCAGATGTGGAAATTGTGACCGGATGCGAAGGCTGTCATGGAGTCGGCATCGCCGATGGATCAGCCCGGCTTGAACAGCGACGCGGTCTGCCTCGGGGAATCGGCCGCATGAACCCGGATCGGTCCTTTGGAAATTGCGGCGCCTGTCATGGACCGCACGGTTTCGCCGTATCCCGGGCGAGGCGTGCCGAGGCATGCGGGAAGTGTCATGTCGGGGCTGAACATCCCCAAATGGAAATCTACCGGGAATCTAAACACGGCACCCTCTATCAAGCCTTTGGCGACGCATGGCGCTGGGAATCCGCCGCTTCCACCTGGACCGCCGGCGTGGACTATCGATCACCCACCTGCGCGGCATGCCATATTTCCGGCGCCGGAAATACCCCGCCTTCCCATGATGTGGGCCATCGCCTGAGTTGGGAACTCCAAGCCTCCCCTACCGGCCGACCTGAAGGGATCGATTGGAAAGAGGCCCGGGGTCGAATGGAAACCGTCTGTCTTCAATGTCATAGCCTGTTGTGGACCCGTAACCATTTCGATCAACTGGACCGCGCCGTTCATGAATACAATGAAGTCTATGAAGGGCCCGTGCGTCGTTACATGGAAAGGCTTTATCGGGAAAACCTCCTGGATAAAACACGACTGACGGACGAACAACCGGAGATCGCCTGGATCGAAATGGGGCACCGGGAAGAACGCGCCGCGAAAATGGGAGCTGCCATGATGGCACCGGATTATAGGTGGTGGCACGGTCTGTATGAATTGAAAAAACGCTTTATTACACTCACGGAGGCACACTGATATGGCAAAACTTAAATGCTCCACCTGCGCGTTCAGGGCAAAATACGACGCCAACCCGAAATCGATTTTAGGACGATTGTGGAGATGGCATACCCGCTGGTGCCCGGGATGGAGGGCTTACATGAAATCATTGCCCGATGATGAAAAAAAGGTGCTGATCCGGCAATACAACTTGAACCACAACATAGAGAAATAAACCCTGCAGTTGCATAAAAAACATGATAAGGTATAGATAAAGATAATGATAACAGGGCATTTGAATAT
>PCSF01000152.1:4477-9393 GCA_002771315.1 Desulfobacterales bacterium CG23_combo_of_CG06-09_8_20_14_all_52_9
GCAGGGTATTTCATCCGGAAGAATCCGACCGGATCTTAAAATTTTTATAATTTCAATTGGATTTCACCATGTTTACGATCCATGACATCATCGCATTGGCCGTAAGGCTCGAGGAAAACGGCCAGAGGGTTTATCAGAAAGCCGCCAAAGCCGCCGATGACCCACAGATTCGAGAGATGCTGGAGCCCTTCATATCGGATAAAAAAACCTCCGAAACGCTGGGCTGCATCATCTACGAAGAAAACACCCACATCGAAAAGCTCAAAGGCATTTTCCCTAAAATCACCCGTGCCGCAAGATGAACCCGATGCATCCAACCCAACCTCCGGATCCGGCTTCTCAAGAAAAGGCCGCCCTGTGGGTGACCACGGTTACTTCCTTCATGGGACCCTTTACGATCTCCTCCGTCAACGTGGCTCTCCCGGCGATCCAGAAAGAATTCGGCATTAATGCCGTTGAACTGGGCTGGATCGCTACCGCTTTTCTTCTGGCTGTTGCCGTTGTACTGGTACCGGCGGGAAAAATCGCCGATCTTTACGGAAGAAAAAAGGTCTTTACATCGGGGCTTGCCCTTTTTACCTTTTCCTCTCTTTTTGCGGCGTTTTCGACTTCGGTGGGCATCCTCATCTTCTTCCGTGTGTTTCAAGGCATCGGCGCCGCCCTTTTCGTCACCACCGGAATGGCCATCCTCACGTCCATTTTCCCGCCGCAAAGACGAGGAAAGGCCATTGGAATCTATGTCGCGGCAGTTTATGCAGGCTTGTCCACGGGCCCTTTTGTGGGAGGGTTCTTGACCCAACAATTGGGATGGAGGAGCTTGTTCATCGCGGGGGTCCCTCTCGGTGGAGCGTCGGTTTACATTACCTTGGCCCTCTTAAAAGGAGAGTGGGCCGATGCCCGGGGGGAAAGGCTGGATCTTCTCGGAAGCTTCCTTTACGGATTCTCTATTCTGGCATTGGTCTACGGCACCACCGCTCTGCCAAAGTTTTGGGCCGTATGCCTTATCTTCATCGGGCTGATTCTGCTTTTGGTTTTCATCCGTTATGAGCTCCGCGTCCATTATCCGATTTTCGAGGTCCGTCTATTTGTTCAAAATAAGGTCTTTACGTTTTCCAGTCTGGCTGCGCTGATCCATTATTCAGCCACCTACGGGATCACCTTCTTGCTCAGCCTGTATCTGCAATATATCAAAGGCCTCACCCCGCAGGCTGCCGGAACGTTGCTCGTGGCCCAACCGGTGATCATGACGATCTTTTCTCCCTTTGCCGGGAAAACATCCGATCGGGTGGAACCGAGGATACTGGCATCCATCGGGATGGCCATTACCGCAACAGGGCTTTTCATTTTCTCCTTCATCGGCCCACAGACGGAAATATTTTATATCGCCGGGACGCTCGCCGGCATCGGCTTCGGATTCGCCTTGTTTTCTTCACCCAATATGAGCGCAATTATGGGTGCGGTTGAAAATCGGCTTTTCGGGATTGCCTCAGGCGCCGTGGCCACCATGCGCATCTTGGGGCAAATGGTCAGCATGTCCATCGTCATGGTCGTCTTTTCCATCTTCATCGGAAACGAGAAATTAACCCCGGATCAGTACCCTTTTTTTTTAAAGGCGGCGCAGATATGCTTCGTTCTTTTCGCCGCAATGTGTACTGTCGGTATCTTTTTCTCTTACTTCAGGGGGCATTTGAGGAAAACGGTTTGATCTTTGATGTGAAATTCTGTCGATGAATTGACTTTATCTTCGGATTTCACTATGAATGAATCCCGATGTAGCCTAAATTCCATAATTGATGGCTTCGTAAAAAGCTTTTGCAAGCGAGGTTTGAGCATTTTCGGAAAAAGAGATGCGAACGGCTGAGCGTAAATAATTTCAAGCTGTTTGAGGCGCTTGCGCCGAGTTCTTGAAATTTAGAGAAGCCGTGAGCATCTCCCGAAAATGGTCACGAAGCGAGCAAAAATAGCTTTTTTACGATTTCATCATAATTGACATTTTCCAGCGCATACCTGTATGGATATCGCTTTTTTTTTATTGAGACCCCATCGCCTCGTTCAGGGCTTGGTTCTGGATCGATCGGCTCCGGATATTTCCAGGCTGGAAAGGACCCGTTCACCGGAATCCTTTGTATGGAGAATCCTATCCCATGCGGCACGAACTTTTTCAGCCTGTATCCTCTTTCTGCCCTCCCAACTGGCGATCAGCGCGGCCGTCGCCTACCTTTATTGCCGGATTCTCGACACCTATGAAGATCTGGTCCTGGATCCCGCCCAACGGGAGGCCATGCTGAAAAGCTTCGTTCATCGATTTCAATTCGATCCAAAAGGATATTCCACCGATCCGGCACCCTTCATCGACGACAAACTGGCTCGAAGCGCCACCGACCGCATCTACACGCTCCTGGTCAACCGTTGTCGTCTCATCGACGCGGTATTTGCCAAGCTTAAATTGCCGTTTCAGAGCATCATCGTTGAGCTTGTTCGTAAAATGGCCGGGGGCATGATCTGGTCATCCCAGATCTTCGAAAGCCAAGGAGGCGTGTTAGCGACCACCGAGCAGCTTTCCCGGTATTGTCACAATGTCCTGGGCAATCCCACAATTTTTGCCGTCCGACTCATGAACCTCTTCCATCATAAGAGCGCCGACCTGCCCAGGGAGCTTTATCGAAATGCGCTTCAGGCGGGTGAGTTTATCCAACTGGCCAACATCACTCGGGATATCGAAAGCGATCTTAGGCGCAAAATCGCCTACCACCCTTCCTTGAAGGGTGATTTGGGACGTCGGGACTTTGATGAGCCCGGGCTTTCCCGACGGATAGCCTCGGTTCGAGAAACCCTGCTGGTGCGCGCCCTTTCTTTGGCTCCGGCTTACCTCCGGATGGCGGAACTGATGGATTTTCCCCGGCTGAGCTTATGTCGTGGGTCCATGATTTTAATGCTTCTTTTTACAGAACGCTACTACAGATCCTGTGCCCGATACGCCCAACGAACACCCTGGACGGGTTCTAAATCAGGGCCTAAGCTTATTTTCATGTCCATCTTCTCTATTATTTCCAAGCATCAATCGAAACGGATTCTGGAAACCGTCCTCGCTCAATTCTCAGCCTTTGTCTCCGAGACCGATATTTCTGACCATCCCTTTTCCGAATGGATCCCTTTACTATGAAAAATCCTATCTATCTCGACTACAACGCGACAACGCCTCACGATCCCGAAGTCATCGAGGCTATGCGGCCTTTTCTAGAGAAAGAATTCGGCAACCCCTCCAGCACCCACTGGTACGGCATTGCTCCCAAGAAGGCGGTGATCCGGGCCCGGGAACAGGTAGCCCGAATTTTGGGCGCAAAGACCGAAGAGATTCTTTTCACCAGCGGGGGTACTGAAGCCAATAATCATGCCATACGATGCGCCGCCACAGCCGCAGCCCAAAAGGGCCGTCACATCATCACCACACAAATCGAGCACCCTGCGGTCTTATCGGTTTTTGCCTTTTTGGAACGCTCAGGGTTTACGGCCAGCTATCTTCCGGTGGACGCCTTCGGTTGTGTTTCGGTGGATGCCGTCCGAAAAGCCGTTTCCCGGGATACGGTGTTGATTTCCATCATGCATGCCAACAACGAGGTGGGAACTCTCCAGCCCATACAGGAAATTGCAGCACTGGCCCGGAAACACGGAATTCTCATGCATACCGATGCCGCCCAGACAGTCGGTAAGATCCGGGTCAACGTTCATGAGCTGGGGGTCGATATGCTGTCGGTTGCGGGGCATAAAATCTACGCTCCCAAAGGGGTGGGAGCCCTTTATATCCGAGAAGGACTTTTTCTGGACCCCTTGATGCTCGGAGCCGGCCAGGAAGCCGGAATGCGACCAGGAACGGAAAACGTCCTGGGAATCGTTGGTCTCGGCAAAGCATGCGAGGTCGCCCTCCGGGACCTGGATGCCAATCGATCCCATATGCAGGCCATGCGGGATCGATTTTACACGGGCGTGACAAACGGGCTGGAAGAAGTCCGCCTGAACGGGCACCCCGAGAAATGCCTCCCGAATACGCTCAGCCTTTCATTTCGTGGAGTCGAAGCCAACCGCGTGCTAGAGGAAATCGGATTGGAAGTGGCGGCTTCCGCGGGTGCCGCCTGTCACTCGGACCGAATCGCCGTGTCCCATGTCCTTGAGGCCATGGGAATCCCCCTCGATTTTGCCAAAGGGACTCTTCGCTTTTCCACCGGAAAGATGAGCACCTCGGAAGAGATCGATCAGGCATCCGCGGTGGTTGTCGGGGCCGTCAGAAAACTTAAAAAAGTCTGAGCAATGATAACAGGGCATTTGAATACGTTCAGGCATGGTTCGCGAATAAACTTTGATGGCTTCGCAAAAAATTCCATCTGCTACGTTGCCAAGGGCTCGCAGCAAAATACACCGGCTTCGCCCTTGGACGCCTTGGAACTGGGACATCCTCAGCTTTTACAACAGCAGGGTTCATCCTTCTTTTTACATATCTGTAAGTCAATGCAACTTTTTAACGACGGCCTTTGCCGAAAGCAAACCCGTAGCCGCTGAGGATACGATGTTGCCGGCGACCCCGGGCCCGTCCCCGGCCACATACATCCCCCGAATCGGGGTCTCGAGATTGGAATCCGTTTGTACCTGGGTCGCAAAAAATTTGATCTCAGGCGCATATAAAAGGGTTTCCGCGTTGGCGACACCGGGCACCACGTAATTGAGTTTTTCCAGGCCTTCCAGAATATTGGCAAGAATTCTCTCGGGAAGAGCCATGGCGATATCCCCGCAAACCACATCCGTAAAGGTGGGATTTATCGTACTGTTACGGATTCGTCGCCAAGTACTGCGTCTGCCCCGCTTGAGATCGCCGAACCGCTGCAGGATGGGTTTCCCCGCCCCGATCAGCGTGGCAAGACTCC
>PCSF01000115.1:0-237 GCA_002771315.1 Desulfobacterales bacterium CG23_combo_of_CG06-09_8_20_14_all_52_9
ATTCAACTTTAAAAACGATGGGAATAAATTGCCATGATAGCCTGGTTTCAAAGCGGGGGGCCGGTCATGTACCCCCTTCTAGCCTGCTCCCTGATTATGCTGACGGTGGTCATTGAACGCCTGATCTATTGGATTCAACTGGATATCCGGCGGAATCAAACCCTGGTGAATGAAGTCCTGGAACTTTGCCGGGTGGGAAACTGGGAAAGCGTCAAAGGAAAAGTAACAGGATCCAAA
>PCSF01000115.1:251-746 GCA_002771315.1 Desulfobacterales bacterium CG23_combo_of_CG06-09_8_20_14_all_52_9
CATCCTGGTCAGCGGGATTCTGCACCGGGAATTCTCCATGAGCAAGGCCATGGAAGCCACAGCCGCCGATGAACTGAAGCAGATGCGGCGCTTTATGAGCATCCTGGATACCCTCATCACCGTCGCTCCTTTATTGGGCATTTTCGGGACGGTCACCGGTATCATTCATTCCTTTGATGTCCTGGGGACCTCCGGCATCGAGAACCCCCAGATGGTCACCGCCGGAATCGCCGAAGCCCTCATCACCACCGCCGCCGGTCTGGGAATCGCCATTTTCTCCATCTTCCCTTACAACTACTTCAACTCCCGGGTGGAAAGCGCCGCCATCGCTATCGAAAAATACGCCACCAGCCTCGAGATCGTCTATGAGAAGCTTCCTAAAAAAGATGGATTAGACAGAGGAGCCCTTTAGATGAAACTGCCCCAATATGTATATAAGAAACCCAGAATTGAGATGATACCGCTCATCGACATGATCTTTTTAGTCCTCGTTTT
>PCSF01000115.1:826-16361 GCA_002771315.1 Desulfobacterales bacterium CG23_combo_of_CG06-09_8_20_14_all_52_9
ATCGAAAGACGATCCTGACCGTCACGGTTAAATCGGATGGTTCCTTGTATGTGGACAAGGAACCGGTTCTGTATGAAAACCTGACTGAAAAACTAAAGGCAAAGGCGATGGAAAATCCGGATCCGGACGTGCTCCTGTTTGCCGAAAACACCCTTCCTTACCAAAACCTTTTTTCAGTACTGGACCGGATCCGGATGGCGGGCCTCCAGAAAATCTCCCTGCAGGCAAAGGCGGAAATACGGCCGTGAAACGCCTCGCTGCGGCTTTTTTTGTTTCCCTTGGCATCCATGGGCTTTTTCTTTTTTCAGATTTGAATCTGTCGGCAAGACCAAAAACGGATCTCCGGCTGCCCCGGCATCTCACTATCACCTTATCTTACACCTCCCCACCGAGGTCATTATCCGAGTCCACCGAGAACCCCCTTACACAGTCCATCAAAAAATCCGAGCCGCATAAAGTCCGGCAACCGGTCCAGCTCAAAATACCGGAACCGCTTCCTCAAAAAGTGGTCCAAGAGGCCCTGCTTCAAGAGTCCACCCCGGAGTCTGAAAGCTTGCGGCCCGAGCCGGTGAAGCCGCTTGATGGTCATACAACGAACATGCCGAAAAAAGCGGTTGAAGCCCCGCCGGTCGTCTTATATGAATCGTCGGTTCAGAAACTTGCGACAGCCTTGCCCGCCAAACCGATCACTCTTAAGGAAGCGCGGCCTGCTTATCGGGAAAACCCGACGCCCCCTTACCCAGGATCGGCGAGGAGAAGAGGCATCGAGGGAAGCGTCCTCCTGGAGGTATTCGTGAATTCAAACGGCAAAGTCAATCAGGTTAAAATCTTTAAATCGAGCGGCCACGGGGTACTGGACCGGGCGGCCCTTCAAGCCGTGGACACCTGGGTTTTTGAGCCGGGGTTGATCGGGAATCGTCCGGTGGGCATGTGGGTTAGGGTTCCCATCCGCTTCGAACTTAAGTGACACCCGGCCCGTTGATCGGTTCAGGAAGCGAAAGGAACCCCGACTACGGGATCATCACATCCACTTTTCCGGAAAGCGCCTCTGTTATATATGAATTTCAACCTCCTAAGTCAAGATGCCGATCTTTATCCTGGAGGCTGAAATCGAGAAAACCAAAGTAAAACCATATATGAACGCATATCCGGCCGATGGTAGAAAAATTTTTTACGGCATCTCTTCATTTGAGATGATGGCCATGTTCCGGCGCGGTCTCTTCTATGCGTATCTATCCATTTACCTGCGCCATTTCCTGGGTCTTTCGGTAACGGAAACGACCCTCTTTGCGACCCTTCCCATGATCGCCAATGTCTTATGTCAGACCCTCGTGTGGGGACCTGTCTCGGATCGCTTCCAAATCCGTCGCACCCTGATTATATGGGGGGAATTTCTGGCGGCCATGGGCACGGCCCTGGTCTGGTACGCTCACCGCTTTCCTGAATCGCCGCGGGGAGCCGGATACGCCGTCATATTCGGGTTGACCCTTGTGGAAATCTTCTGGTCCATGTCAAACGTAGGTTGGAGTGCACTCATCTCGGACATCTATCCTCAGAAAGAACGGATTGCCGTCCAGGGAAGGCTGGCCAGCCTCGGTGGGTTAGGCCGAATGGCCGGAATCGGGATCGGGGGACTGCTCTACGATGGATTGGGACTGCGGTACAACGGGTGGGGATTTCACGAAGGATCGCTCTTTTTCATAGCCTCAGCGGTCATGCTACTTTCGATCCTTCCCTTACGGTGGGTTCCCGAGGGGGGGATTGGCCGGGAATCTTTTAATACGACCCGGGCCGAAGCGGAATTCGGCCACTCGGACACCTTCGCCTTTTTCATTTTCATCGTGGCAATGGCCTGCATCAACTTCGGCCGGAACTCCGTCATGGTTATCCAGACCCAGTACCTGGTGATGGATTCCACCTTCGGCGTCTCAAGCCGGGAGCTTTCCAACATCGTCAACACACAATCGGCGGCCATCATCCTGACAGGGTTTTCTATCGGATGGATCGGTCGCCGAATCAGGGATCGAACCGCCCTGATCCTTGGAACAATCCTGGCCATCGCCTCCCTGGTGCTCCTTTCGGCGACCTTGAACCTTACGCTGATTTACCTGAGCAATTTCCTGAAAGGGGTTTCGGATGTCATTATTCTGTCCTCGTCGTATGCCCTGGCCGCAGCGCTTATCTCGCCCAAAACTCGCGCCCGTTTCTTCAGTGTCTTCAACGCCACATTCTTCTTAAGCTGGGGACTGGCCGGGACCCTTATCGTCGGACCGGCGGCGGATCTGCTCATGACCCGAGGCATCCCTGAAGCGCTTTCTTACCGCATCTCTTTTGCGCTGGCCGCCGGGATCACCGGAATCGGCCTGATCATCGTCGCGGCTTTTATTCGCCAGAAAAAACGCCCCGCGAAATGAGCTGAAACCGCTCAACTGCCAACCCGCTTCCCTGTATGGAGAAAAGATGCGGGGGGAAAAATGACACCTTCATGATAAATCCCTGCTAATATACAGAATCTGGCGCTTCCATCTTATATAGGGGCCACCTCAAAATAATGAGTCCTTTGCGCCTTCCGCAGATGATTATATCGTTGAACCTGTTTATTCACTAGATGCTCATTTCAGAAAAAGCACAATAGCGGTGCTCCAGTGAAGCGTTCTCCAAGCCTGCTAGAATTTCAATAAAATGCCCGATAAATTCGGCTTGACAGCCGATGCTTCATCGGGATAAAAAATTGATGAGCCTTAATAACTGAATGTCCCCATATCTGGGGGTATGTATAGTGGCAAAATATAACTCCATCAATCTGCTGGGCTCAAACCAAAAAAGCAATCTCTTATCAATTCAATGATAGATGAAAATTTCCCCATAGAGATGGTGATTCACCAATGCCTTCCTACTTATCATATCGTCAAAAAAATAGGCGAGGGAGTTTATGGCGCTGTATACCAGTTGCAGGATGAATTCAAATCACGGGCAGTAAAAATCGTTCCCGTCGCTGCCGAGCGGTCAATCACGTTATCAACCGGAAATGATCTGAATTCGAAAATCTCCCACGACTTTCAAGCCGTAAGAAAATACTACGAATCTATAAAAGGTGAAGGTGTCATAGAGGTTCTTGATTTTCATCTGGTCGGAAAACAGATCTCGGATCAGACCGTCCGGGCGTACCTGGTTATTCTTATGGCGTATTATCCCGATAACCTGCTCAACTACGTTGTGAATCGCTATCCTGTTCCACTGGTTACAATAAGACAACTCATCCGGGATCTAGCCCGCGTCATGGACCGACTTTACCATAATAATCCGGATGCCTTCGTGATTACGGATCTGAAACCATCCAATCTGCTCATTGATCATAACAACAAGCTTTACATTGGAGACCTGGGAGGAATCAAACGACTGGGAAGCATATCGACGACCACCCATCTGCAATTAACTCCGAATTGGACAGCCCCTGAGCTGATTCTGCGAAGTGTAAGACCGGGTATCTCCTCAACCATTTTCTCATTCGGGCTTATTTTATATTTTGCTTTCGAAGGAAAACTCCCTTATGAAGATATGGACTTTGTCAAGCGTTTCCACGCCATCAGAGATAAAGGAATCCATTTTAACAGACATGATATCCCTGGAGAATTCAAGGCTCTGATCCGGCAATGCCTTGAATTCGAGCCTTCCAGAAGGCCGACTCATTTTCAGGATATTTTGCAGCATCTCACCGACAGCCGGCATGCATCCAATGGATCGACAGCCTATGAGAAAAAGGTTGCCGTTTCCGGCATCAATCAAAAGGAAATGGACGCTTCTATCCTCAATACTCAAGGAAATCGGGTGCAGATGGATACCCATGCCCTCCCTCATGCTCCATCCCCTTCCGATCCCCATCATTGGTCGGAACCTTATACCGGCATGGATTTTATCTGGGTGCCGGATGGGCGTTTCGAAATGGGATGCGGAAAGTGGAGCGAGCAGGGATTTGAAAATGAGCTTCCATTACACGAAGTGAGGATTTCCGGATTCTGGATGGGCAAATACCCAGTGACACAGGGACAATGGAAAAAAATCATGGGGACGAACCATTCCTGCTTTAAACTCGGAAATGACTACCCTGTGGAGCAGGTTTCCTGGTTGGAAGCCATGGCCTTTTTAAAACGGCTCTCACAAAAAAATAATCATCCCGATCTGTTTTCACTGCCTTCCGAGGCACAATGGGAGTATGCGGCCGGCAGTTGCGGGAAACAAGAACCCTATGCCGGAGGGATTCGTGTCGATGAGTTAGCCTGGTATATCGACAATTCCGATGGATCCACACAACCTGTAGGCAAAAAAAGGCCAAATCATCTGGGATTGTTTGACATTTGTGGGAATGTGTGGGAATGGTGCCGCGATTACTATCAGGAAAACGCTTATTCCATGCATGCCTCTCTTGATCCTGAAATAATCGTAGGAGAGGGTTACCGCGTCCACCGGGGAGGATCCTGGCTCAGCACGTTTAATCGATGCAGAGTATCCGGTCGTGGCAAATACCTGGAATCGGGTCGTTCCAATCATATCGGATTTCGGGTGATTCGCATTAAATAGTGTAACCGCCTCTGTTGTTCAATTTGGTTGCTAATCCACTACAATGCGGGCATCTTCTTTTTCAGCCAAAAGAATGGTTTTAGATCCCTCTCTTTGTCAAATAATTCCGGATCCTGAAGATGGTATCCTTGTCGGCCGCAAAGGGGTTTTCAGGCATGCGGGGTTTTTCCATATCCAGCAGGCCGGCAAAAGGAGTTTCTTTGAGCTTGAGGTTGAACGCGGTGATCATGAGGGTTTCCAGGGACAGGACATCAGCGATGTTGTAAGCCAGAAGCGTCTCGAGGGCTTTGACATTTTGTCGCCTCATGTACTCCTGCCAGAGGAGCACGGCAAAATAGCCGTCGACTCCTTCCAGGTCCCCGCGGTGAAGGCCTAGAGCCCTTTCGCACCCTTTCAACCCTCCTTTCAATCCGAGGCTGTGCAAGATATACCGCAGGTCGATATGGGCACAGGGTATATGTATATGAAAATACCGCTCGATGAAGGGAATATCAAAGGATCTCCCATTGTAGGTGACCACCACCGAATACCGGAGGATATCTTCCGGAAACTGTTCAAGGTTTTCTCCGTTGATATAATAATAAACGCTTTTCCCGTCATATAAGGCAATGGTGGTAATCTCGTTTTCCCAGTTGCTCAAGCCTGTGGTTTCGATGTCCAGATAGACGGTCTCATCTCTGAATTCCGGGAAGAAGCGCCACTGGAGACCGGCCGACATACGTTTGGAGAAAAACGTGGGATCCCTTCTTTGTAAAAAATCCCAGGATTCTTCGAGATATGCATTAAGGCTCCCGGAATCTCCCCGGGCGACCATGCTGTACTTTTCAGATTCCCAGTCGCGCCAGGTAAATACACCCGCTCTCCAGAGCCTTTTTTCGGTCTTCAGCCCGATTCCCGGAATATGGACAAAGGTATGGGTCAGCATGGTCGGATCGCCCTTTTTACTGCGGAAATGACCTGGGCATGGATGCCGCCCGCAGTCGCCACCACCCCTGTATTTGCTTCAAGAACTTCGCCTTTGGAAAAATCCAACGGTCGACCCATGATGTCGCTGACTTGCCCGCCAGCCTCTTTGATGATTAGGGTCCCGGCGGCATGATCCCAGATCTTTTCCCGATAGTCTTTCTTCCTGGGAATCCTCAGGTAAATATCGGCCGTCCCCAGGGCTACGGCGCCGTATTTGGCTTGACTGTCCATGCGTAAAGGCGGGGCGGAGATTCCCAGATCTTGCAGGATCCTGGCGTGGATTTCATGGGCGCTGTGGGAAGGCTCCACCGATTCACATAACCGGGCCCGCTCAAGAGGGATAAAGCTTTTCCGGGTGACCGGTTCGGTATCGCCTCCGTCTATTTTCATGACCCGGGTGCCTTCACGCCGGATTGCAAAAAGGATGCAGCCCCCTTCTCCTGTTTCCAGCGGTGTCTTTTCAAGGCCGGGGCAAGCCAAGACGCCCAGCCTCACGTTTCCCTCCTCCATCAATGCCAGGGCAACGGCATACTGGCGTCCGGCAAGATATCCTTTCGTGCCGTCAATCGGATCCAGAGTCCAGAAGCGGTGAAGCGGATCAAATGGCCGTTTTCCACAATCGATGAGATCAGACAATTTATTATCCTTAAAGTCTCCGCATTCCTCCCCGACAATGGAAACAACATCATCGTATATCCCGTGATCTTTTCGGATAAGTCCGGCATCCTCTTCACCCACGATCGCATCCGCCGGAAAAGCATTCAAAAGTTCGGCCATGATGACGGCTTGACTGGCAAAGTCGGCAATCGTCACAGGGGACCGATCCGCTTTTTCGAAGGAATATCCACGGACACCGACAAACCGATCTAGAACACGCCGGCAGACCCGCAAAGCTTTTTTGACTGCGGATAATGCGATTTCAAGTTCAAGGGGGTATTTTTCCATTTGGCTTCTATCCATACAAGTGCAGATACACATTGACAAGGGGCAATCCAAGATATCTGAATATCTAATCAAATATAGAGAAAAACCGGAAAGAAGCCTGATTCGGAAACAAACACCCCCGATGGTCAACCGTCTTTGGAATCCCCTCTTTCTTTAGGAAGGTGCAGCTGCGGCAAGCCCACCTGAGCCGGTCGGTCATGACCGGGCCGGTCTTGAAAGACAAAATACTGCTCGCAGGCATCCTTTGGAACCCCGCAGGATGTGCATCCGCAGCCGCATTCGTTCGCGCCCTTTTTTTGAAACATACGATAAAACTTTCTTCCAACAAAAAATGCCGCCAGGCCGACGATGACGGCAACGATCACCCATTCCATCGGATCCCCCTTTCAATATCCCAGCAATGAACCGATCTGGAATAGCGCCACTGCGAGAATGAAAGCCAAGGCAGTGTTAAAAATCATGGAGAATGCACCCCACTTCCAAGATCCGGCCTCCCGCGCGATACATATGACGGTGATGAAACACGGCGCGTAGAACATCGTAAAAATCAAGAGACTCAGAGCTGTCAACGGACGCCACCCCGCAGACTGAGAAAGCTTTTCGGACAAAGGGCCGCTTCTTTCCGCATCGATCTTTTCCCCCAAGGAATATGCGGTTCCCAGAGTCGATACCACAACTTCCTTTGCGGCAAAGCCGCCGATCAACGCAATGTTGATACGCCAATCAAATCCGGCCAGTCGGCTGATCCTTTCAAGGGCGGTACCGATGCGCCCTGCCACCGAATGACGCAAGGCGACTTCGGCATCTGCATTTTCTTTCCTTGCCTGGGGGTTTTCCATTTGGACCGCACCGGAACGCGCTGCCGGTTTCAATTCGTTCCGGATGGCATTTTTTTCAGATACCGGGGGCCTTGGAAAACTCATCATGGCCCACAGAAGGATGGAAATTGCTAAAATTACCGTTCCGGCCTTCTTGATATATTGCCACGTGCGCTCCCAAGTATGAATCAACAAGCCTTTGAATATGGGAAACCGATAGGGAGGCAACTCCATCACAAACGGTGTCGGCTCTCCCCGTATAACGGTAACGCGCAACAATTTAGCCACGAGAAGCGCCCCGATCCATGAAACCAAAGTGAGGGAGAACATGAAAAGGGCTTCGTTTTCTTTAAAAAAAGCCGCAATTAAGAGGGCAAAGATCGGGAGCTTGGCACCGCAATTCATAAAAGGTGCCGTCAACAGCGTCGCCAGCCGTTCTTTTGGAGATCGCAGGGTGCGCGTGGCCATCACCCCCGGAACGGCACACCCACCGGCGATCCCCCCGGAGATGATATAGGCCATGACTGAACTCCCGTGAAGTCCGAATATGCTGAAAACGCGATCCAGCATGAACGCCATTCTTGCCAGATATCCGGAATCCTCCAGGATGGCGATCCCGAAAAACATCATCATGATCAGGGGGACAAAAGTCAGGACACCGCCGACCCCGTCGATGATGCCTGAAACGATTAGGGACTTGAGCATCCCTTCGGGAAGCGATGCGGAGGCCGCATTCCCAATCCATTCGAAGAGGCATTCCATCCAGCTTACCGGCATTTTGCTGTAGTTGAACGTCAAATGGTAAAGCCCGAAAAAGATCAGGAACATGATGAGGGGTCCTAAGACCCGGTGAGTGAGCACCTTGTCGATTTTATCGGAGTGGTAGAGGCGGTGCTGATCCGGACGTTGGGTGAGGACGCCCTGTTTGATGATGGAATAAATATATCCGTACCGCTGGTCGGCAATGATGGCCTCCGGATAGCTGCCTGTGGTGGCCATCAGGTGATCGGAGACCTTTTGTACCACCTTCTGAATGCGTTTCGAAACTTCCGGGTTCTCTCCCTCTCCCTTGATAAGGATCTGCTCGTCATTTTCAAGGTATTTTAAGGCGATCCAGCGCGCCGGGTAAATCTGGGTCAGGAATTGGTGTTGAAGTATCTCCTTTTCCATCTCCACGATGGCGCGATCCAGGTCATCGCCATAGGAGATCCTCAGGGGTGGTGTTCCCTCGGTCGATGCCGCCTTCTCCGCAGTTTCCATCAACTCCCTTTTTCCCCGGCCTATACGCGCCACGGTCGGAACCACGGGGACCCCCAGGAGACTGCTGAGTTTTTGAGCGTCGATTGCGATGCCGCGGCCTTTTGCCACATCCATCATGTTCAAAGCAATACAGAGGGGAATTCCCAATTCGAGAAATTGTATTGTCAGGTAAAGATTTCTTTCCAGGTTGGAAGCATCCACGATGTCGATGACGAGATCAGGCCTTTCGTTGACCAAAAAATCGCGGGTCACCACCTCTTCCAGAGAGTACGCGGTCAATGAGTATGTTCCGGGAAGATCAACGATCCGAATCCGGGTTCCATCGGTCGTATATATCCCCTCTTTTTTTTCGACGGTCACCCCCGGATAATTTCCCACATGCTGTCGGGCACCGGTGAGGGCATTGAAAAGGGTGGTCTTTCCGGAATTGGGGTTTCCGGCCAGCGCAATAATGGGTTCCTTTTTCATTCCACCTCGACCTCGATGAAGTCGGCCTCTTTGTTTCTGAGCGCCACGGTGAAATTTAAAACCCTCAATGCGACCGGATCATACAGAGGAGCCCTCCCCTGGACCTTAATGGGCATACCCGGGACCAAGCCCATATCCCGGATCCTCCGGCCGAGTTCTCCGTTAGCTTTAATGGCTGCAATCGTGCCGCACTGGTTATCTTTCATTTGCCGCATCGGTATGCGCCGCATGGTTTCACCTCCGGGGGACGCGAAAACTTGTCCTTATTTTTGGAGTCGATATTAAAAAGATACGTTTTTAGTACACTTAACTTTATTGTTGAGTCAATATATTTTTAATTTATTATAAAATATTTTTGTTGACTTTAAATTATTATCCATTATGTTAATCATGATTCAAAAGGAGGCAATATGAGACTCAAGGAGATACCGCTTTCGGAAAGTCACGAGGACTACCTGGAAATCATTTTGGACTTGGAAAAAACCCATAAGGTCGCCCGGGTCAAGGACATCGCCGAACGGATGGGGGTACAGCCGGCGGCGGTCACGGGAGCGCTCAAAACCCTTGGGGTAAAAAGGCTCATTCACTATGCGCCTTACCGGTTCATCACCCTCACCGAAAAAGGAACCCGGATCGCCCGTGAAATCACCCGTCGGCACGACATACTGAAAGACTTTCTCTTAAGGGTCCTCCAGGTCGATGCACAGCGGGCAGAGGCCGCGGCCTGTCGAATGGAACATGCCATGGATGCCCAGACTATAGATAAATTATTGAAATTCATTAAATTCATTGATAATTGCCCCCGTACGGGAAGCGATTGGGTACAGGCATTTCTGAATTATTGCGCAACGGATACAAAAAATCCTGCCGATTGCCTATCCTGCCTGGAGACCTGCCGACATCAATATGACGGACGGGATCGGACCGGTTAAAAAGCAGGATCGCTCTAAAGCACGAAGACCTATCTTACGGACCACCAATAATCGTTATTTTCCAGCGGATCGTAACTCCTCCATTTTCCGTTGATGAGAATCCTGGGGCTGAGTTTGACCTCATCCCGTCCGCACCGCATGAGCCGATCCGATGCCATTATCCATCCGGCGAGAAAACCATGTTTTTCAAGCGCCGCTTTGGCATAAGCGGAACATGACGGATACATGGGACATTCTCCGCCCCGCACTGCGTCCATATGATTGAGAGGGCCTTCGTATAGGCGAACCAAAACGGACAAAGGATCCTTTCCCACATCGATATCTGACCATGTTCCTGCGGCGCATCCAGAAAAAAACAGACCGATCGCACAGGGCATGACCCGCAACAATCCTAAAGGTTGGATACCGGTTCTCATCGGGCTGTCTTTTTTCGACCCTTTAAAAAGGTTTTGAGCCCCATGGAAATAAAAAAACCGACCGCAGCCGTCAGAATGATGGCGGCACCGGAAGTCAGGTTGAAGGAAAACGAGAGATACAGGCCTGCCGTCATGAAAAGAACGCTTAAACACACCGACAGAAGCATCATGGAGCGAAGCGATGCGGTGTAGCCTTCCGCGATATAAGGGGGTATCGTCATTAGAGCCATGACGAGAATCAGTCCCACCACCCGAATGATCAAGACCACGCTTAGGGCGACCATGCAGACCAAAAGAAAATATAGTCCTTCTACCGGAACGCCCCGAAGTCTGGCGAACTCCTCGTCGAACGCCATGGATGACAGGTCATGATAAAAATAGCCGACCACCAGAATCACGAAAAGCCCCGCCCCGCTCAGGATATAAAGGTCTTCCCGGGTTACGGTCAAAATGCTTCCGAAAAGGTAACTCATCAGGTCCACATGATATCCAGGCGTCAGGTCGATCAGGATGATGCCCAGAGCCATCCCCACCGCCCAGACAACACCGATGATGGTATCGGAGCGATGTTTTGCTTTCAATGTGATGGCCGCCATGACCCAGGCAGACGTCAGCGCAAATCCCAAGGTCCCCGCAAGGAAGGGAATTCCCAAAAAAACGGATAATCCGATCCCGCCGTACGCGGCGTGAGCGATCCCGCCGGAAAGAAACACCAGCCGGTTGATAACAACAAGGGTGCCGATAAGACCGCACAGGAGGCTGGCCAGTAAACCAACGGCAACGGCGTGCCTGAAGAAATCGAGTTGAAGAGCGTCCAGCATCTTTTATGCTTCTATTCCTTGTGGGGCCTCAAGACCCGATGGGGCTGTCCGTGGGCGATCAGGTCCACCGGGCACTGGAAGGCTTCCATCATTTCCTCGGTAATTTCGGCTTCATCGTGGTAATGCAAGCGCTCATTGACACAGGCCACCGCGTGACTGTAGCTGGATACCACCATGAGGTCATGGCTGACCAGAAGGATAGTCATGTGCTTATTGAGCGCCTTCAGCAGGTCGTACAATTCACCCTGTCCTTTTGCATCGATATTGGCCGCGGGCTCATCCAGGAAAAGCATATCGGGTTCTGCCACCAGCGCCCGGGAGATCAGGAGGCGCTGCCGCTGTCCACCGGAAAGTGCGCCGACCCGTCGCTTGCGCAAGCTCCATATCCCCATCTGTTCCATGGCCTTTTGAGCTGCATTCTTATCCCGGCTCTGATATCTGCGCCACGCGGATCCCGGCATCCGGCGCCCCATGAGTACAACCTCAAGAGCCGTCACGGGAACGCCTTGATTGGTGTAAAGACTCTGAGGTACATATCCGATGCGGTGAGCGACCTCATGAGGAGATCGATCGAATATTAAAATACTCCCCCGATCCGGCTTCAGAAGACCCAACATCAGCTTCAACAAGGTGGTTTTTCCACCCCCGTTGGGGCCGATAAGAGCTAAAAACTCTTTCTCTTTAATCACCAGATTGATTTCTTTAAGGACCGGGGCCCCGTTGTAGGAAAACCACATATCCCGGATCCGTATGACTTCCCGTATCATGACCGGCTACCTCAAGGCCTCCCTGAATTTCTCAGCCACAAAAAGCAGGTTTTCCGACCACTCCTCTGCAAGCGGATCGGCATAGATGACCTGACCGTTGATGGCTCCCGCAATCACTTCCGCGCTTTTGGCGGAAAACTGTTTCTGTGTAAAAACAACCTTGACATTATTATTTTTCGCCCAGAGGATCAAATGCCGAAGATCTGCAGGTTTCGGCTCTTTTCCTTCCACCTCCACCGGAACCTGCTTGAGATTGTAAGTTTCTGCAAAATACCCCCATGCCGGGTGAAATACCATGAACGCTGTCCTCTGACCGACTCCGGAAAAGACGTCCTTCAACCGGGAATCCACTGCATCAATTTCCGTTTCCAGTTTTTGATAATTGGCCTCATACAAGCCCCGGAAAGACGGGTCGACATCCACCAACGCATTGAGTATGTTTCGGGCATGAATTTTAGCCAAGGGAGGGGAAAGCCATGTGTGCGGATCTTTTTCACCTTCATGTAAATGCCCGTTCCGGCTCTTCTGAAAACGCAGAGCATGATCCGCAGGTTGGCTCCTCGAAATGGATTCGGCCTCAGGGTACTGATGCATATCCATGTTTTTTTTCTCGATACCGGCGTCGGTGTGGACGATGACCATGCGGGGATTGGCCGATGCGATCCGTACCAGCCAGGTCGTTTCAAAAGGAACACCGGCGGCGAAATAAACCTTCGCCTTGACCAATTCGACCATTTGGCGCGGCCTGGGCTCGAAGGTATGCGGATTTGCCCCCGGTAGCACCATGGTCGAAACATGGATCCGGGGACCCCCGATCTTTATCACAAAGTAGCGCTGGGGTAAAATACTCACAAAGACCGGAATCTTACTTTCTTCATCAGCTCCCCGGCACACTCCGTAGACCAAAAGCGGTATAAATATGGAGCCAATAAAAATCCAGGCGGCCATCCGGCATAATATCTTACTTCTTCGATTCATGTGCTCAGCGAAAAGCTCCTTGGAAGTCATCTCGAAGTCATCAAACTTGTAACTCAGATTCAGAAAGGGCGATCCGGACCGCCTTGAGTGCATGAAGAACGCCGTGGCACCGGCAGGCAGTACTCAAAAGAAAGGCCCCTTCTATGTTTTCAATGCGGTTTTTCATTTCATACAGGGCACGCGGAGGATAACCCCCGACACCTGGAAAAAGTAAATGACTCCTGATGACAATAGAAGGCCAATCGGGTTGGTTGAGGTTTTCAAGAAGCGTGTATAAGTTCTCCTTCCTGGGACGGCCGGTCACTGTGCATCTGTCTGCCGGTTCCGGGCAATCCTCGGGGCAGAGAAAATCAGCAAAGCTTAAAAAAACCTCGCCCTCTTTTCCACGCAACGGATTCGGAAGCCCTAAAACAAACGACTCCGGCACGGGAATCGTCTCCAACCGGACACCGGAAGCATTTTCCAGGACCCACCGATGGGCCACATGGATCGAGGCAGCAGGGATGATCCATTCGGGCCACGGCCGGGTTTTAAGATGCCGGGTCATAAACCGGATGCCGTCACCGATGACGGTTTCTGCCCGTCCATCCCATGGACTCAACTTGTCAGGATCCGGATCCGCCACTGTGATGGAGGCATCCGGTATTTCCCGCAATAACCGGGCCACGGCCTTGGATCCAAATTTTCCGCAACCGATGACCCATGCATTCACAACAGACTTTCCTTTGGAACCGAGATCTCTACAATCGACTCCCTGAAACCCTTATATTTCGGGAATACTACCCTTGCTGTTTCATTCATTTTCCTGCAGGGCGCACAAGGGTTGGTCTTGCAGATGACCCCGATCAGGATTCTCTCGTTCCGATTGGGCTCGATTTCTCGTCAGGACTCCGTTTGCCAAACCCGGCGGACTTTTCTTCATAAAAAGACAGGAAGAAGAGTGTGGCCAAGGGTTGGGTGAATAACGACCCTATGGCGATGGATCCACCGACCGCTGTTATGGCGATGAAAATGATGACGGCCACCACATGATCCTGCTTGTTTCCGGACATGGCCATGGCATAGCTTTCCTTGATGGCATCCATCAGACCTAGCCCCCGGTCCGTCATGAGGGGGATCATGTAGAAACAGCAGAAAAGAACGCCCAAGGCCACCAAAATACCGGGGAGAACCATCAAGAATAACCCGATGAGTACCGCAATGAAGGTTACGATTCCAAAAAACAGCAGGGGCAAAAACAGGCGCATCTGGGAAAAAAGATCCTGGACTCGGGGCTCCTTTCCTGTCCGCATCAGAAGCAGCAGCGACTGGGTATATCCGGCTAACGCCACAGGAGCCAGAATCCCCAATGTGACAACGGATACGGCAAGCATTACAAGGGTTAGAATGACGAGAGGAACAATAAATTTCAGGGTCATGTTCCACGCCGTTTCAAGGTGTTTTTTAAAATCCATGGGTCATCTCCACATTTTAGGAAAAAATCATTTTTGCTGTTCCCGTTAAAGCATTCTTTTATTCGATTTCCTATCGGGTTGTCAAACGCAATCGGCCGATATCGCAAGTCGGCGTTTGGCCGCGGAAACGGCCGAAAAGGTGCTGAGCTTCGGGTTGACAGAAATCCATGGGTTGGATATGTCTTCGGCGCGGTGGGTCTGCGACAATTCCCTTTTTGCTGTCCCATACCCCGCATTTTTTTAAGAGGAATGAAAATGACGCTTCAAGACCCCGATTACTTCGTTAAGGGTGTTTTAGCCAAGAACCGCAGGATCCTTTCCAGGACCATCACTCTGGTCGAAAGTCGACTGACATCCCATCAGGCCCTTGCACAGCAAATCATTAATGAACTTCTCCCCCACACGGGCAACGCCGTTCGTCTGGGAATCACAGGGGTTCCCGGCGTGGGGAAGAGCACTTTCATTGAGAGCTTCGGGATGCGTCTCGTGGAAAAAGGACACCGGTTGGCAGTCCTTGCTGTCGATCCGAGCAGTCGGCGGAGCGGTGGAAGCGTGATGGCTGATAAAACCCGCATGGAAAAACTGTCCACCCATCCTCTTGCCTTTATCCGTCCCTCTCCGTCCGGAGGAACCCTGGGAGGCGTTGCACGCAAAACCCGTGAAACGATGCTGATCTGCGAGGCTGCAGGGTTTGACGTGGTTCTCGTCGAAACGGTGGGGGTCGGGCAGAGTGAAACAGCGGTGGCCTCCATGGTCGATTTTTTTTTAGTGCTGATGCTGGCTGGTGCCGGAGATGAAATTCAAGGTATCAAGAAAGGGGTCCTCGAAATCGCCGATGCGTTGGCCATCAACAAGGCCGATGAAGACAACATCGAACGGGCCAGACTTGCCCAAAAGGAGTATGAAAGCGCGATAGGCCTCCTGGCACCCGATTTCCCCTCCTGGAGACCCCCTGTCTTAACATGCAGCGCCCTGGAGCAAATCGGACTCGACGCGATATGGGAGGTCGTCCTGGATCACCGAAATAAGTTGATGGCAACAGGGGAACTCGATGCAAAGCGCAGACGCCAATCTTTGGACTGGATGTGGTCATTGGTAGAGGAAAGGATGAAAGACCGGCTTTACAATAATG
>PCSF01000135.1:0-4982 GCA_002771315.1 Desulfobacterales bacterium CG23_combo_of_CG06-09_8_20_14_all_52_9
CATTTTCCGGTATTCAAATCCTGCGCGCTCTTGGTCATCGGCCTTCCGCTGATCGTCTGGTCGGCATTCGGCGCGCCCATGAAGATGAATGTTCCCAAATTTTCGGGTTTCAATTTCGAAGGCGGGTTTACCCTGAGCCCGGAATTCATGGCGTTGCTCATGGGGTTGACTCTCTATACGGCGGCGTTCGTGGCAGAGGTGGTGAGGGCCGGAATCCAATCGGTGGGAAAAGGCCAGCGGGAAGCCGCCATGTCCATCGGGCTAAAATCCGGGCAGGTATTGACCCTGGTGATCCTTCCCCAGGCTTTGAGAGTTATCTTTCCGCCCCTGACCAGCCAGATGCTTAACCTGACTAAAAACAGCTCCTTGGCGGTGGCCATCGGCTTTCCGGATTTTGTTTCCGTGGCCAATACCACCATCAACCAGACAGGCCAATCCATCGAAGGGGTCGCATTGATCATGATTGTTTACCTTTTTTTCAGTCTGGCCACTTCGGCTTTCATGAACTGGTACAACCGGCATGTGGCGATGGTGGAGCGCTGACCAAATGCAGCCTGAAACGCCGAGAAACCTGGATCAAGAAATCAGACCGCCGGTGACCCACATCGGTATAATCGGCTGGATCAGGGAAAATCTCTTCGACGGGTGGTTGAATACTCTCCTGACCCTGCTGATTGTGTATTTCCTGTCCCGGGTCATTCCCCCGCTTTTTCGGTGGATGTTTATAGACAGCGTCTGGGTCGGTTCCCCCCAGGAATGCCGTCAGGCCACGGGCGCCTGCTGGTCCATCATCACCGCTAATTTGCGGTTTATCCTGTTCGGATTTTACCCTTACAACCAGCAGTGGCGGCCCCTTGCAGCGATGCTGATGCTATTCGGACTCCTTTCCTTAAGCCGCGACAGAAACCGCTGGAGCAAGCGCTTGGGATACGCCTGGCTTTTCGGCCTTTTGGCCATGGGATTCCTCATGAAAGGCGGGTTTTTCGGGCTTTCCGAGGTGGAGAGTAGCAAGTGGGGAGGATTGCCTTTGACGCTCCTCTTGTCTGTTTTCGGGCTTACGGCGGCATATCCGCTGGGGATTCTTCTGGCATTGGGTCGGCGGTCCAAGATGCCTATGATCAAAGCCCTTTGTGTGGTGTATATCGAACTGATCCGGGGTGTTCCCCTCATCAGTCTCCTGTTCATGGGCTCCATTATCTTTCCGCTCTTTTTGCCGGAAGGGATCACGATCAACAAGATCCTTAGGGCGCAGGTCGCCATCATCCTTTTTACCGCGGCCTATATCGCCGAAGTGGTCCGGGGCGGGTTGCAGGGGATGTCCCGGGGTCAGTACGAGGCGGCAGAATCCATCGGATTGAATTACTATCTGACCATGCGCCTGGTTATCCTGCCCCAGGCTCTCAAAATCGTGATACCGCCGACGGTGAGCATCCTGATCTCCGCATTCAAGGACACATCACTGGTGGTGATCATCGCGCTCTTCGACCTGCTGAAGACGACCCAATCGGTGCTGTCCAACCCTGAGTGGATGGGATTCAGCAAGGAGGCCTACATCTTTATCGCCCTCCTGTACTTCCTGGGGTGTTTTTCCATGGCCAATTACAGCCGAAAACTGGAAAAAGAACTCTCCATCGGACGATAATCGCTTTCAGAAGAGGGGCCATGAACCAATCGTCACGCACACCCGAAGGCCGGAACCCGGAAAAAGAGGTCATGATCGAGATCGTCGGTATGCACAAGTGGTTCGGCGAATTTCATGTGCTCAAGGGGATCGATCTGACCGTTGAAAAGCGGGAGCGGATCGTGATCTGCGGTCCGTCCGGATCGGGGAAATCCACACTGATCCGGTGCATCAACCGCCTGGAGGAGCACCAGCGCGGCAAGATCGTCATGGACGGCATCGAATTGATCAATAACCTGAAGAATATTGAACGCGTTCGGCAGGAAGTGGGAATGGTTTTCCAGCACTTCAACTTGTTTCCTCACCTGGATATCCTGGACAACCTCACGCTGGGCCCCATATGGGTGCGCAAGACACCAAAAAAAGAGGCCGAGGATCTGGCCATGCATGTCCTGGAAAAGGTCCATATTGCGGAACAGGCGCGAAAATATCCCGGGCAGCTTTCCGGCGGTCAACAGCAGCGTGTGGCCATCGCTCGAAGTCTGTGTATGAATCCCAAGGTCATGCTTTTCGACGAACCGACCTCGGCTTTGGATCCTGAAATGATCAAGGAGGTTCTCGATGTCATGATCGAGCTGGCCCGGGAGGGGATGACCATGATCGTGGTCACCCATGAGATGGGGTTTGCAAAAAGCGTGGCGCACCGGGTGCTTTTCATGGATTATGGTCAGATCGTGGAAGAAAACACCCCCGATGAGTTTTTCAAGAATCCCCGCTATGAGCGGACTAAACTTTTTTTAAGCCAGATCCTGCATTAAAAAAGGCTCCTGTTGGTTAGATAGGGAAAACGTTTTCTGCGAGATTCTGCTGATGAAACCCAAATCCTTCAGACTCAAGGCTGTCCTTTTTGACTTCGACGGGACCCTCACCATGCCAGGCGCCCTCGATTTTCCCGGCATCAAAAAGGCTATCGGATGCCCTTTAGACCAGCCGTTGTTGGAGTTTATTGCATCTCTTCCCACGGCCTTCGAAAGAGAAAGGGCCCATCGGATGCTGGACGAATTCGAAGCTCAAGCAGCGATACGATCCGTTCCGAATGAAGGGGCCGAGGACTTGATCCGGACCCTCAAGGCCATTGGTCTGAAAATCAGTATCATCAGCCGTAACAGCAGGTGCTCTATCCTGCGCAGCCTTGAAAACTTTGAAAATATAAGCGCTTCGGATTTCGATGTTATCCTTTCAAGGGAAGAATCGGTGGCACCCAAACCGAGTCCGGACTCGGTGTTCCTCGCCGCCCAAAAGTCGAATGCCGAAGTTTGGCAGACGCTCATGGTTGGGGATTATTTTATTGACGTAGAGGCCGGAAATCGTGCGGGGGCCTGGACGGCTTTGTTGAAAAACAAAGATAAGCAAATCCCCGATGATCTCCAAAGTGATTTCACCATCTCCAACCTTGCAGAACTTGTCGGAATCGTGCGCCTGGGACTCCCTCTGAAAGCCGGCAAACTCCCCAACGACATTCTGGACATCTTTCTCAAAATCCTGCCCCGTGACGATCCCTCGGTGGTCCTTTTCCCCGGAGTGGGGGAAGATGTAGCGGTGGTTGACGGGTCCGCGACGGATTTGATCGTTCTCAAATCGGATCCCATCACCTTTGTCACCGAGTCCATGGGCCGCTATGCGGTTGCAGTCAATGCCAACGACATCGCCACCTGTGGAGCAACCCCCCGCTGGTTGTTGACGACGCTGCTTTTCCCCCTTCATGTGACCCCCTGGGAGATCCGGGGAGTGATGACGGAACTGGCCGGGGTCGCCCGGGAGTGTGGAATCGCCCTGGTCGGAGGTCACACCGAGATCACCGATGCCGTGACTCGGCCTGTGGTGACGGGGATGGTGGTGGGGACCGTTTCCAGTTCTCGGTTCATCGACAAGAAAAAAATGAAGCCCGGTGATCTGCTGTTATTCACCAAGTCGGCAGCTTTAGAAGGAACGGCCATCATCGCCCGCGAATTTCCGGATCGACTGGCAGAATCCGGAATGACGCAAGAAGAGATCCGGAGATGCCGGAATCTGATTTCCGGGATCAGCATCCTGAAGGAGGCTGCTATTGCATCCGGTTTCAAAGGGGTTCATGCCATGCACGACGTCACCGAGGGGGGCGTGGCAACGGCGTTAGCCGAGCTGAGCACAGCCGGTGGGCACCGTCTGCGCATCGAGGCGGATAAGATTCCCGTTTTTCCGGAAACCGAAAAAATCTGTAGGGTACTGGGACTCGATCCCTTGGGACTCATCGGTTCGGGGAGCCTGCTCATCGCCTGCAGCCCGGTGGATTTTGAAAAACTAATAAAAGGGATGGAGGAAGCCAGGGTTTCGGTTTCCTGCATCGGGGAGGTTCTGGATGCGGGCTTGGGCGTGGAAGCGGTATCCGGCGGGATCCGTATGGCCTGGCCCTGTTTTGAACGAGATGAACTGACCCGATTGTACAAATAACCCGTTTTGTCCAGGGTGTCATTTCTTTTAAAAGGGCCAAATTTGATGAATTTACTCTGTGACCCGGTTCATTGCAAGGGCTCAATTATTGACCATTTTCGGGGGGGGAACCTCGCTTTTGAAATAGTGCTCTTCATAATGTTCACCATTACCTCTCCAGCATCCTAAAATGAAAACGGTTTAGTATTGTTTATCGGTGGGTTTTTTTCTATCTCCCTTCCAAAGCTTTTCGCACTTTGGAGGCTAGGTTTTTCATGGAAAACGGTTTCTGGATGAAGTGCACTGCCTCGTCCAGGATGCCCCTGTGGGCGATGATGTTGGTGGTATAACCGGACATGAAAAGGACCTTGATTTCAGGATTCAGGGTCCTCATTTGTAAGGCCAGGTCTTTTCCGCTCATCTGCGGCATCACCACGTCGGTCATCAAAAGGTGGATTGGACCGCCATGCACCTTGGCAAGATCCAAGGCCTGATTCGTATCTCCTGCTGTTAAAATCGCATATCCCAATCGCTCGAGCATGGCCTTTCCCATGGCCAGAATCGACAGGTCATCCTCCACCAAAAGAACCGTTTCGCCGTGACCTTCAGGAATTCTCAAGGAATCCGGTGTCGTTTCCGTGACGGCATTCCCCTCATGCCGGGGGAAATAAATCTTGAAGGTGGTCCCTTTCCCGACCTCACTGTAAACATTGGCAAAGCCATTATTCTGTTTGACGATCCCGTAAACTGTAGCCAACCCAAGGCCGGTTCCCTTTCCCACTTCCTTGGTGGTGAAAAACGGTTCGAAAAGATGCGATTGGGTTTCTTGGTTCATGCCGCAGCCGTCATCGCTGACCGCCAGCATGACATACTCTCCAGGGATGAATCCCAC
>PCSF01000135.1:5016-5277 GCA_002771315.1 Desulfobacterales bacterium CG23_combo_of_CG06-09_8_20_14_all_52_9
CCCACATGCATCGCGCTATAGGACTCGTCAAGAACGACGTTCTGTGTTTCGATGGTAACGTTTCCTGTTCCGGAAATGGCGTCTCTGGCATTCACGCAGAGGTTGGCCAGAACCTGGTCCACCTGCGCCGCATCCATCTTCACCGCCCACAGATTCGCATCCGGCTTCCAGACTAGATCGATATCCTCCCCGATTAACCTCCGGAGCATGTTAAGCATCCCATCCAAAGTGTTATTGAGATCCAGCACCTTGGGTGAGATG
>PCSF01000122.1 GCA_002771315.1 Desulfobacterales bacterium CG23_combo_of_CG06-09_8_20_14_all_52_9
AGACAGCAAAGATCAAAAGATTGGAATTTTTAGGAGCGGAAAGGGGTATTTTCCAACGGATTTTTAAACATATCATAACTATCCAAAATAATTGTAAAAACGCAAGATTTTTATTGTGTTCGCACCTCATGCTCCTGCTTTAACTCTCTGAAGGGGCACAGACCACTTTCTCCATCTTGTCCGATGTTGTAAGTTGTAAAATGCTGTTTCAAAGAACAAATGGCCGGCCTGAACCGGCTGACATCAATTTGACTGGTTCAACCCCGTGAACAATTCAAAAGGAGGAACAGACATGAACACGCCTAAAAAGTTTTCCGTAGTGATCCTGATCGGTGTGATCTCCATTTTTGTCCTTGCAGGATGCAGCAGTTCCGGCGGCGATGATCCACCCACTCCAAGTGACTCATCTAATATTATTTTGCTCCATCATAGCACCGGGGAGGTTATCTGGAATGGAGGAGTTCAGGCATGGTTTGCGCAGAACGCCCCACAACATTCCATCACGGAACAATGGTTCCCTGGGGCCGTAGATGGAAATTACCCGTATGACTACTGGAACATTTGGGTGAATTACGGCGTCCCTGGAGATGCCACACTCGAAATGCTGACCGCACAGTATCATGTGATTGTTTTCAAACACTGTTTTCCAGTCAGCGAGATCGGGGCCGATATCGGCGCCCCAGATGTTGCATCTGAGGATAGACGTCTTGAAAACTACTACTTGCAGTATAATGCACTGAAAGCCAAACTGCGTGAATTTCCGAACACCCGCTTTATTATCTGGACCGGTGCGGTGCAAGTCGAGGGCCTCATCGATGTGGATATGGCCACTCGCACCCGCGCCTTTTTTGATTGGGTGAAAAACGTCTGGGATGAACGGGGCGACAATATTTACATCTGGGATTTTTATGAACTGGAAACGGAAGGCGGATTGTATCTGCGCCCTGAATATGCCTCAAGTCCGGACGATGCCCATCCAACTGCAGCGTTCGCTCAACGGGTCGCCCCGCTTCTGTGTCAACGGATCGTGAACGTCCTCAACGGGATCGGGGATAACACAAGCCTTACAGGGGAATGAGCTTTTCGTCGATTTGTAGTGCGTTTAAGACCGCTCCATTGCGTGTGTTATCCATGCAGGGGATTCAGGTTATTTTTAAGCATCTGAACCTCGATGAGGCGTCGAACTGAACAACCCTCGTCTTTAAGCCGAGGGTTGTTCAGTTATCTTTTTCTCTCGTAGGACCAAGGATTAAGGTTTATTTTCAAAGAATTCGATGAGGCAGGAGGGCTTAAGGACGCTTTACTCGCTGCAGCAGGTGTACTTTCAGGAACTTGGACCGGGGAGGAAGGGGTTTGTTGCGCCGGCCCTGTAATGCTGCTAGTTTTTTCTCCTGCAGTGATGTATCGTTCCACCACCCAACCTTGTTCCCCGGAATCGGTTTGCACTTTGACCCAATGATTTTCCCGGGTCAGCACGGTAAGGGTCTCGCCTTTTTTCAGGACGGTTATAATGCGACTTTTGGTGGTACCTTCAGCACGGAGGTTTAACTGCCCAACCTTGACTTTTACTGTTTCCCGGAGCTTCTCAGGCTCGGGTGTCGATATGACTACCGGAGTCGAATCGGGCGTCTGTGTTTCAGCACCGGTGCTTTTGAAGCACAGCTTACAGCGCACGCAATAACAAGAGACAACAGGATCCTTCTAAACAGCTTTGAGTTCATGGATTGGCTCCTCTGTGTTTGTGAGTATGAAAAGGTGCAACTTCGTTTTGGCAACGGTCGAAGCAAACGCCGCCTCCTTCACATAGGGTCGGATCCAGGTTCGCCGAAAATGCACTCGAGATTAGGGTCCCCGGTTTGGGGTTGCGCTTCAAGCTCCTGAGCACACCACCGCAGATCAAAATCACTTTACCTTTTGTGATTTTTTACATGAATTATGCTTATTTGACAAGTGCCATTAGATACAGTATCCGGATCCGCACCGGATGCATGGGTTACCGCGAAAATCACTCCATGCCGAATCTGTCCGGATAAAATCGCCATGCTTGATCCCCTTATATGAGATTTTGCTGCCGATGATCGTGATTGTACTGGTCGTTCTTGCCGCTTATCTGCTTGTAACGCTTTTTTTTGCCTATATGATCCACGAATATCCCCGAAAACCTGTCAAAGATCAGCCGGACTGGGGGCATGTATCTGATGTGCGGATTCCCACGGTCAACGGAAAATCCCTGGAAGCCTGGCGTATCGAACCGAAAGGCCGCTCCAGAGGGATCGTAGTGTTTGCCCACGGATGGAGCCGAAACCGGGATCGGATGGTTTCCCGGGCCAGGATTTTCGGAAAGTGGGGTTATACCACCGTCATTCACAGCGCCCGTGACCACGGAGAATCCAGCTCCCAGAGAGGGATGAATGCACTCCGGTTTGCCGAAGACATCGAGTCGGTCCTTTCCTGGATCGGCGAGCCTGTTATCCTCTACGGTCATTCCGCCGGCTCAGGAGGTGCCGCCATCGCGGCCTGGCGGAATCCGGAGAGGGTGAAACTTCTTTTTATGGAAGGCTCCTATCCCTATACCGGGGAGATGCTCATGAGCCTTTTTAACTGGTACGGCCGCCCATTTAGATTCCTTTTTGGGTACATGATTCTTTTCTGGATGAACCTTTATTACAGAGGCAGGATCGAAAAGCTGAGCCCGGCCCGGCTGGCTCCGGAGCTGAAAATGCCGGTCATGCTCATCCACGGGGAAAAGGACAGACGATTTCCCCTTTCTTTTGCGCAAACCCTGAAAAAAGCGCTTCACCCTGAATCCTCTGATCTTTTCATCGGTCAGGGGGCAAACCATAGCGGATCCAGTGCTGCACCGGGCTATGAAGAGGCGATTTTGAGGTTTTTGGAAAAGCACCCCGTCTAAACAGGATTTATCCGAATAAAATGAGGGTTAAAGCTGTTTGAGGTCAATACCGGATCGTTTGATGAGCGTACCCGAGTCCCAGCCGGAGACCCGAGCCCAATGGGTCATCTCCACCGGTTGAGAGCCGTGATGGATGAGTTTGCCGAACAGATATTTTTGACCGTTTAGCCGTTTGGCCTGGAAAAGATAGGTGAACACCCCATGGCCGATGATGGTCAGGGCCGTAAAGGGCTCGTCGGCATATTGCCGTCTGGCCTCTTCCAGTTTTTCCAAAAGTTTAGCACTCGGATCAAGGATCGGAACCATCAGATCCGGATCCACTGATATCCGTCCATGGGCCTTAAAATAGGCCGTTTTACCTTTTTCCGGATAGTAATACCCTCTTGGAGGATCGAGTTTTTCAGCAGGAAGAGAGACAGTGCCTCCTTTTGGGATCCATCTGGAAAGCAAACGTTTGTTCAGCCGTGCCGTCAGCACCGCATCGATAAAAGCCATCCGGGTAGCTTGCGCCGAAGATGCCTGATATGCAGAGATGATTTCTGTGGGAACAAGATCCAGAATTGAGGAAAGGTCCGCTTCCGGGATCGTGATCCAACGGTCGGTGTGTGGATGCTGAATGCGGTATCCTTTACCATCGGGGGAAAGGGCGGCCACGGTTTCAAACAGCTTCAATGCTTGCATAGAGCGAATCCTTAGGTTGGCGATATGCGAAAATGGTCGATTCAATCCATTTTCCGGCGCCATCATGTAACGCAGCCACTGCCGAGAAGTGTTGTCCGACAACAGGGCACGATCATCTTGGTGCAGCCAGGTCTTAAATTATCTGAAGAAGGGTGCGCTGTCAACGGGAAATTGATATACATCTTATTGAAATCATGACCGATATAAGCATGGTTGGCCCAGAGACTTCGATCGGCTGACCTCCTGATATGATATTAAATACTTTTTGAAGGAGCTGACAAGGCGGGTTCAATTCCTTAATTCCTGATTGACTATTTGTGGCAGATTTGAGATAAAAATGCTTATCTCATCCATGACGAAGCGGAATTTCGACAGAGGCGACACACCATCTGAATCGCGCATGTTTTTGAGAAACCGGGGTGAGTGACGTGTAGCGCCGGTAACGAATACCGGCAGACAAATCCCGGTTTTTTTGATGATAGATGGAAGAATCCCTTTACGAAGGAGGTGAATGTCATGTCCGTAGAAAGTCCGTTTATCCTTGTTGACCCCGAGCGTTGCGTGGGTTGCCACACCTGTGAGCTGGCCTGCGCCGCATCGCACACTCGGGCAGGCACGGTACTGGGGGCGGTCCTGGCCGGTGAGCGACTCCAGCCCCGCAATCGGGTGGTGCAGGTGGACAGGGTCAAGCTTTCCACCCAGTGCCGGCAATGCGAGGACGCTCCCTGCGTTAAGGTCTGTCCCACCGGCGCAACCTACCGCACCGAGACCTTCACAGCCGTTGACCCGAGGCTCTGCATTGCATGCAGGCTCTGCATGATCGTCTGCCCCTTTGGCGCCATCCATGTGGCGACCACAGACATCCGCGGCAGGGAAAAGAAGGCCGCCATCAAATGCGACCTGTGTTCTGATCGGGCCGAAGGCCCCGCATGCGTGGCTGCCTGCCCGACCCGGGCCCTCAACCTGAGGTATCCCGTAGAGATCATGCAGCAGGCCGCACAGACGACATCCAGGCAGTTTCTCGATGCCCTCAGCAGTCAGCAGGAACTGACCGCCCACCATAGCTTAAGGAGGTGATGAGCCATGACAATCAGCGAGAAAATTCTAGGCAGGAGCATCGATCCTTCAGTACACAAGATGCTGGAGCGGGCCGGGGAACTGGGCCTTGAGACGGCCTGGGACCGGTATGAGGCCCAGTTGCCCCAGTGTGGTTTCGGTGAATTGGGGGTCTGCTGCCGACACTGCAACATGGGGCCCTGCCGCATCAGCCCCTTTGACGGCGAAGGCCCTAAGGCAGGAGTGTGCGGGGCCACGGCCGATATTATCGTGGCGCGCGGCCTTA
>PCSF01000017.1:0-189 GCA_002771315.1 Desulfobacterales bacterium CG23_combo_of_CG06-09_8_20_14_all_52_9
CATCTCTTGGAGTGCTTCTTCTGTTATATCCGACGAGGTCACAAGCCTGCTTCTCAGTTTGCCGTTGACCTGAACCACAACCACGAGTTCGTCTTTTGCAAGAGCCTCTTCCAGAGGTTCCGGCCAGGGTTCCAGGAGCACGCTCGTGGTGTTGCCCAACGCGGCCCAGATCTCCTCACAGAGATGGGG
>PCSF01000017.1:310-1746 GCA_002771315.1 Desulfobacterales bacterium CG23_combo_of_CG06-09_8_20_14_all_52_9
CTGATGGCGGTGTTAAAATGGAAGCGATTTTCGATGTCCTGGGTCACTTTGGAGATGGTCTGATGGGTCTTTTTATAAAGGTCCCGGACATCCCCGGAAAGGCGGTCGGTCTCTCCGCGATACGCTTCCACAGACGAAATGCGACTCATCCACTGAACCGCCAGGCGCCAGATCCGGTTCAGGAAGCGGTATCCCCCTTCCACCCCTTGCTCGCTCCACTCCAGATCCCGTTCCGGGGGAGCGGCAAAGAGACAAAACAGGCGGGTAGTATCGGCCCCGTAACGCTCCAGGAGGGCATTGGGATCGATGACATTCTTCTTGGACTTGGACATTTTTTCCACGCGGCCCACCACCGCCGGCGTGCCGCACTTCCCGCAACAGCGGTCTTCTCCGGACACTCTGATCTCCTCAGGGAACAAAAAACCATGTTCCGGGCAGGCCGCGGTTTCCTTGCAAACCATCCCCTGGGTTAAAAGACGCGTGAAAGGCTCTTTGAAGTTGACCAAGCCGAATTCCCTGAGCACGCGCGTATAATATCTGGAGTACAATAAATGCAGGATCGCATGCTCCACCCCCCCGATGTACTGGTCGACCGGCATCCAGTAGTCCACATCCTTTGAGTCGAACATGGCGGTATCGCATGCGGGGCTGCAATACCGCTCGAAGTACCAGGACGACTCCACGAAGGTGTCCATGGTGTCGGTTTCCCGTTTGGCCCCGGTATTCCCGCATTTCGGGCATGTGGCCCGAATAAAGGATTCCAGCACCGGGAGAGGCGATTTTCCGCCCTCCAGAAGATCCGCATCTTCGGGAAGGATCACAGGGAGATCTTTGTCCAAAACTCCTACGATACCGCAATCCGGGCAGTGGATCACGGGGATGGGGGTACCCCAGTACCTCTGCCTGGAAATTCCCCAATCCTTGAGACGGTAGCTCACGGCCCTTTTACCGATCCCCTTTTCTTCGAGGTAATCGGCGATGGCCTCCAGGGCTGCACTGCTTTTCATCCCGTTGAAGACACCGGAATGGACCATGGTCCCTTCGCCGTTAAAGGCCTCGGTCATACCGGAAGGATCCAGGCCCCCATCCGGAGGATCGACCACCACCACCACATCAAGACCGTACTTTCTTGCAAAATCGAGATCCCGCTGGTCGTGGGCCGGGACGGACATGACAGCGCCGGTGCCATACTCCATGAGGGCGAAATTGGCCACCCATACCGGCATGCGTCGTCCGCTTAAGGGATTGACGCAATAGCCGCCCGTGAACACACCTTCCTTTTCGTAGAGATCCACCGTCTTGCTGGAGCGGTCCTGGCGGGACATCTTCTCGCAAAAATCGGCCACCGTCTTTTCCTGTGCCGTGCCCTGGGAAAGGCTTTCCACCATGGGATGTTCCGGTGCCAGGCACATGAAGGTGGCGCCATAAATCGTGTC
>PCSF01000017.1:1845-4864 GCA_002771315.1 Desulfobacterales bacterium CG23_combo_of_CG06-09_8_20_14_all_52_9
GATGACCTTTTCGGGCCATCCCGGGAGACGGTCGCAATGAACCAGGAGATCCTCTGCAAAATCGCTGATCTTGAAAAACCATTGCCTGAGCTTTTTTTGCCGGACCTCTTTTCCGCAGCGCCAGCAAAGCCCTGCTTCCACCTGTTCATTGGCCAGAACCGTCCGGCACGAGTCGCACCAGTTGACGTGGGACTCTTTACGATAGGCCATTCCCTTTTCCAGCATCCTTAAAAAAAGCCATTGCTCCCATCGATAATACTCGGGTTTGCAGGTGGTCACTTCCCGCTCCCAGTCATAGGAAAAGCCCATCTTTTTGAGCTGTCGGCGCATGGTGTCGATATTCTGGTAGGTCCACCGAGCCGGATGGGTTTTGTTGGCAATGGCCGCATTTTCCGCCGGCATACCGAAGGCATCCCACCCCATGGGATGGAGCACGTTAAAACCCCGCATCCTTTTGTACCGGGCGACCACGTCGCCGATGGTGTAATTCCGCACATGCCCCATGTGGATTTTGCCCGACGGATAAGGAAACATTTCTAAAAGATAATATTTTTTTCGACTAGGGTCGGTTTTCACCCGAAAGAGTCCGTGGTGTTCCCAGAACGCCTGCCATTTGGACTCGATAATTTTCGGTTCATACCGTTCGTTCATTCGTAATCGCCTTCCTTCATTCAATCCGAACTGTCGAAACTCTCATGACACAAGACGTTCCGGATTTCAATACCACCCCGGTCTTAAACCGGATGAAATCTTGCAGGCGGCTTAGGATTTCTCCGTCCCTCTTTCCCCAATGTATAAAAGGAAAGGGTTTTATCGAAGCAAAAGGTATCATGCTTGACAAAAGGCGGATCGGAGTATTAGAGACGGCCCATGCATTTTGTGGACAAAGCAGCCCTTTTTTTAGCCACCGGGTGTTATGTGGGGAAAATTCCCTTTGCCCCGGGCACCTTCGGCTCTGCCGTCGGTCTGCCCATCGCTTATCTCGTTTCCCTGACGCCCCTCCCCTTCAGCCTTCTTTTTATTATCGCCTTCATCGGTTTTGCGGTCCTTATCTCCAACCGGGCAGAAATCGTGATGGCCAAAAAGGACCCGGGTGATATTGTTATTGATGAAATCGTCGGAATTGTGATAACATTTATTAATTTTGCCGTAAACGTGTGGATCCTGATCGCCGGCTTCATTTTATTCAGGATTATTGACATCATGAAACCATATCCGATCCGATGGATCGACCGGCAGGTCCCAGGGGGATGCGGTGTGGTGTTGGACGACGTGATCGCCGGAATCTATGCCAATTTAATTTTAAGACTCATAACCCTTTGGGTCGTCTGACCCCCGAAATCTTATGAAGGAATTCGCTAAAACCATGAAAGCCGAAAACGCCTCCGATGCAGGCGATATCCGGAAGAAAAGCCGTCTCAGAGAAAACATCGAAGCCATCATCGTGGCGGTGATCCTGGCCCTTTTCATCAGGGCCTTTATCGTCCAGGCCTTCAAGATCCCCTCCGGCTCCATGAAAGAAACACTCCTCGTCGGAGACCACATCCTGGTCAATAAATTCCTCTATGGGATCAAGATCCCTTTGATTCAAAAAACGCTGATCCCCATCAAAAACCCACATAGGGGAGATATCATCGTATTCCGCTTTCCGGAAGAACCTGCAAAGGACTTCATTAAGAGGGTTATCGCCGTTGAAGGCGACGTTATCGAAATCCACAATAAGCAAGTTTACGTGAACCACCAGGCCTTAAATAGCGACTATGCCGTATATACCGACCCCCACGTAATCTCGGGGACGATTCAGCCTCGGGATAACTTCGGCCCGGTATCCATACCCAAAGATTCCCTGTTCGTCATGGGAGACAATCGGGATCAGAGTTACGACAGCCGTTTCTGGGGGTTCGTGGGCCTGGATGCCGTGAAGGGTAAAGCCTTCATGATCTACTGGTCCTGGGACAAGGACCGTTTCGGCGTACGCTGGAGCCGGCTGGGGGATTGGATCCGCTGATCCTGTTACAATTTGAAGGATTCAAGGGTAAGGGATCTCTTTCTTTCACTCGAACCATCAACCCCTTGAACCCTCGAACCCTTCTAATTTGAGGTGCCCCATGCAGTTTACCAAAAAAGACATCCTGGACATGGAGTCCCTCACGGCCGAAGAGATCACGCTGATCCTCGATACCGCCGAGCACATGAAGGAAATCGGTACCCGGCCCGTGAAAAAGGTCCCTACCCTGCGGGGAAAAACCGTTGTGCTATTTTTTTACGAGCCCAGCACCCGGACCCGAACGTCTTTTGACATCGCTGCCAAGCGCCTGTCCGCAGACAGCCATTCCATCTCCGCCGGCACCAGCAGCATGGTTAAAGGAGAAACCCTCATCGACACCGCCCGCAACGTGGAAGCCATGAACCCTGATATTCTTGTGATCCGGCACTCCTCGTCCGGCGCGCCCCACATGCTGGCCGCCCTTTGCAAATTCTGCGTCATCAACGCCGGGGACGGCACCCATGCCCATCCCACCCAGGCCCTATTGGATTTGCTGACGGTTCGGGAAAAGAAAGGAGCGATCACCGGCTTGAGGCTTGCCATCATCGGCGATATTACCCATAGCCGGGTGGCGCGATCCAACATCGTGGGGTTCACCAAAATGGGAGCCTCCGTCGTTGTATCAGGGCCTCCCACCATGATTCCCCCGGGAATCGAAAGGCTGGGGGCGACCGTGACCTACCCTATGGAAAAGGCAATCTCTGATGCAGACATCATCATGATGCTTCGGATCCAAAAAGAACGGCAAAAGGGTTTCCTTTTTTCCTCGGAAAGAGAATACGCGCGAGCTTACGGACTCAATAGGGAGAAGCTGAACTACGCCAAACCCGGGGTGCTGATCATGCATCCGGGACCTATAAATCGGGGGGTCGAAATCGATCCAGAGGTGGCAGACGGCCCCTATAGCGTTATTCTCGATCAAGTCGCAAATGGTGTGGCCGTCCGGATGTCGCTTCTCTATCTCGTGGCAGG
>PCSF01000211.1 GCA_002771315.1 Desulfobacterales bacterium CG23_combo_of_CG06-09_8_20_14_all_52_9
TTCCAGGTATTCCAGTGTGGCTGGCAGATCGAGGATGGCTTTTGCCCCTGCGCAGACGACGATCATCGGCGTCTCGGCCAGGGCTTGCAGGTCAGCGGATACATCGAACGTTTCGACCTCGTGCACGCCGCCGATCCCGCCCGTGGCAAAAACCTTGATCCCGGCGCGGTGAGCGGCGAACATCGTCCCGGCGACGGTCGTGCCCCCCGATTCCTTTTTGAGGATGGCAGCAGCGAAATCCCTGCGGCTGATCTTGCGCGGGTTTTCCGCGTTCGCCAGTTGCTCCAATTGCGCGTCCGTCAGCCCAACGATCACCTTGCCTTCCAGGACAGCAATCGTGGCCGGCGTCGCGCCGTTCTCGCGGACGACGCGCTGCATGTCTCGCGCCAGTCCCAGGTTCTGCGGGCGCGGAAGGCCGTGGGTGAGGACGGTGGATTCGAGGGCGAGGGAGGATTGTCCGGTATGGAGAGAGGAAAAGAGGTGGAAAAGCGGAGGGGTGGACATCCCCCCATTATACCGGTTTGGCAACGGCAAAAACTACTCCGCGAATGTCTGCCTCGGTCAATGGAATGGGGCTTAATATTTCAGTACTTTCAGACTTGAATCCGTCGCTATTGTATCGCTTAACTACTCCAGCTCGTTCAGCAGGAGTGGGAGGATTGTGCAGGTTAGCGATAACGATATCCTCAATTTGTGGAGTAATATCTAAAGCTGTAAGAATGTAATCGCCTGGTTCAATTGGAACCGGTGTTGCCCGATTCATGCTCTCTCCCGCGACTTTCAACCAGCGATAGTTTCCACCTGAAACGAGTCTAATCTGGCTTCCTTCTCGTAAATTGTAGATTTTATGCGTTATATCATCAAATTTGACTTCGTCAATTGACATTTCGCTGATTTGTGCATTATCCAAAACGAACTTACCTTCCCGACTCGCGTGGCTGAAATCCTGGACGCGGTAGACAATCTGCGCGGTTGGCCAAGGTTGTGTTAGGGGATAGTTGGGGGCAGGTGCTGGGGCGGAGGGAAAGTGGAAGTGGGGAGTTAATGTAGGTACCTCAACAAGCTTTTCAACGTTAAAGGTTATTGGGGGGATTGATATTGGCGGGGTAGGCGGGGATACCTGTGTAGTTGGCGGTGGTGAGGGAGGTGGGGAGCTATCTAGAGGATCCTGCAAGGGGAAACGAGGGACAGGAGGGGCCCCAGCTGAAGTATCCTGTGGTTGCTGAGGTAATTTGTTGATCGTCAGATTAATATCATTTATGAGCCTCTGGCGGAATTCACTGTCCCCCGTATCTTTCCTGGAAGATGTTATTTTGGATCCCCCAAGCATTCTGATCGATTTTTTTAGTTCCTTTCGAGCTTGTTTAGGATTTTTATCGTCGCGGCGGATCAGTCCAAGAATCCAATATACGAACGCTTTGTTGTTCTTTGACCCCCACATTCCCGATGTAGCGTACACGGCGGAATCGATCGCTTTAGCGAATTCTTTTAATTCGTGATGGGCACAGGCCTTGAACAGGTAATAGAAGCCCCGGTGTTCAACGTCTAGGTCTATATCTTCTTCCATTTCCTTGACAATCTGTTTTGCACCAGCTACAGCCACGCACAAATCCAAGACGTGATCGCGTAATTTATTCATTTCGTTGTCTGTCTCTAAATACCTGAGGATTTCAGCCAGGTAATTCTGCATGTTTTTCTCCCGTTAGCCGAAATTGGAACCTAAGGAGTTCTTGCATCTTTTCGAGCGTTGTTATTGATTCTTTAGCCAAGTAGACTCGAACAAGGGGATCACCGAGGCTCCGGTCAAGGATTCCCGACAGGGATAACAGGAGCGGTTCGGGAAAATGAGCAGGATCTTCCATCCTTTTCAACCCATTAGCGATGGTTACAATTAAATCACGTTGTGCTTCTGCGTAGACTTCCTCACGGGCGCGAATTCGATAGGCCTTCACTTCTCCGGTCGTAATTGTGGCCAGGCTTTCCCGCCCGGCTCCCCAGATGCGCAATCGCTGTTGTTTTACCTGTTCGGGAAGTTCCACTTGGGTAATTTGCAGGCTCAAGGCATGAATTCCAAAATCCCGCAGTCTTTCGTCCAGCGTTCGCAAGAGTTGATTTCCCACTTCTGGAGACAAGAGTGGGCCAGAGTCTCTCTCTGCCAAGAACAGTTCATCCAAAAAATGGCCGGCTATATAGGTCGTCAACACCCCAGGAATCTGTCCCCATGCAGTTTCAATCCAGGGTGGTTCAATCAACTTCTTTTCAATTCGGTCAAATTTCGCGGCGGTGCGCTCAACAACTCTGCGAACGGCCTGTGGGTCGAAGGGATACAAGAGCGCATCATCCGTTTCGTCTTTCTGGGCCGCGCCGACGCGACATTCCAGGCGTACATACATCTTGATGCGGATGCCGTCTTTGGTCCAGGCATTGATTATGCCGTTCCTGACCCGTGGTCGAAAGTCCACGACGGCCCTGACAGTCTCATACAGTTCTAGGAAGGGTATATCCTTCCCCGGCCCGACCACGCGTGAGAAGCGGTTGCCACGTTCCAGATACAGGGCGTAGCCATCGAAGATGATCAAGAGGAGGGGGCCGCCCAGCCAGATGGCTGGATGATCGGGCGGATCCAATTTTTCATCCCTTACGAGCAGGTATGGGGATTGCCGCATGGCCGAAGAAAACGGAGGCTGGGGCAGGACACCGAAAAGACGCCGCCAAATCAATCGCGTTGGATTGATTTCGGATGAGGGACAATAAAAATCCTTAAGAAAGGTTCCTGCCACTTTTAACAGGATCGAAAAACCGATGATGGCCAGGATTAGAGGTAATAGCAAAAGCAGGAACGTGATGATTAACTGTGACAGTCCCGCGCCCGATGCCAGGATGCCCCCTTGTCTGAGAATAATATACATTATGGGGATGAAAATCCCAAAGGCAAGAGGCACAATCAGTAGACTGGCGCGCAAAAGCGACTCTTCATAGGCGCGCTGGCGGGTATAGCAGGTCTGCCATTCAGCCGGGTCAGACGGATAAGGGAAAGGCATAGTAATCTAATCCTCAGGAATGTTTGACATAATCCACTGTTTCCAGTTGCGAATGCTGTCGCGTACCTCATCGCTGGTTTTTTCGCCTGCCTCAGGTTGCTGCTTGACCAACTGTTCAAGGGCTCCGATGAAGCGCATGGCGATTACGTAGCTCGGTAATGCGGGGTCCAGTGAACGGGTCTGCTGAAGCCCCTCGGCAATGGAAGTGAGCAGGACCGAGTGCGCATATGCGCGAGCCTCCTGTTGCAGGCGTTCCGCTTCGGCCTCTCCATCTGCTAGTACCTCGGCTCTTTGCCGTTTCCAATCTATGCTCCAGGTCGCGAGCTGTTGTTCGGTGACTTCATCTTCTTTCATATCGCTCTTGCTCTCCTCTTTCTCCTTTTTCACTTGTTCTTCCCTCTTTTCCGCCTCTTTCTTCTCTTCCGTGAAGGAGAAATCGACGATCCTGGCGGTGAACAATCGTACCCCTGAGGCTTGAAGGGACGTGGATACTCTATCCTTGATGGCGTCAGCGATTTCATGCAATGCACTGGCACCTGGTCGGTCGTCTTCAGGTTGCCACAATTCGTCGAGATTGCGCTGAGAGAGAACATGGCGCGCGGCTTCTTCAATCTGATTGAGGACTCGATCGTCCCAATAGATTGCAGGGGTGGCCGGATCGGATGGGGTGGTATTGACGCCGGTCGTGCTCAGCGCGGCGCGAACTCTGACGCGCGAGAAAGGGTAACTTCCCTTTGTATAGTCTAATGTCCTTCCGCCTCTTAGGGAGGGATTTACTCGACGCAGTTCGTCATAATGCTCTCGCGTCCATTCTGTCCGATCTATCGCGAAGGCGGTGAATACAACTGCCTTGAAAGGGATTCCATCTTTCGAAACAGCTTCAATGGTAGAAGTCCGTAGTTGAGTGCGCAGGTCAACGACCTCAAAGGGGCGTTCCAGGAAGCCGGTGAACACGACGCCGGGCCCATCCACGCGTCTAAAGACAATACCTGCCGTAATACCGACAGGCTGGTAGGAACGCGTCCAGACCATTCCAGGAATCCCCAACTTCCGAGTGAAATCTCCCTTAATGCGCGAATCAATCTGACGCCCGGCATGATCGGCTGCGATCAAAATGGGGAGTTGGAGGCCCCAGGTGTAGGATAAAAGCACCAGAAATCTTTGCTGCTTTTCCTGTCCATCTTCTGGCCTGGAGGTTGGAACAACGACCAGGGCAATACGATATAAGGTATAGTAATATATTGCCAGCAAGGGAACCGAAAGGGCTAAAATGCCTACCCAACGATCCAGTAACCATCCTATAAGAATCACGCTCAAGTGACCCAGGGCCGAGTAGAGTCCCCGGCGGCCACCATGTTCTCGACTGAAGAGATAAACCCCAACCGTGAAACCAGCACACAATTCTACCCACCGAAGGAGCGGTGCAAGAAATGGGCGAGAAGTCCATTCAGAAAGCCATAGAGGAATGAACCAGAAAAAAAGTGCCAACAGAGCTTCTTGGAGGATAAAAAAAACCCATAGGTATATTCCCCTGGCTAATCCTTCGCTGCGAAGCCATTTAATCAAGAAGTACAGGGCGACACCGGCGAGCGTGAGGAGAATAACAAAGGGAAGTGACGAATCCAAGGTGTTGTTGATTATGTCTATAATTTCCTTGATTGCTTCCATGTTTGTGGCCTACGACTTTTAGCGAGCAAGCTTACGAGATTTTTACGATATTTGCCCTACCGCTACTCTGGAAATCAGTATATACTGCCCGCATTAGGTTTGTCAAGCGTAAAGTTCTGGTGATTGCCCACAAGTATAGGCGTTGAAGAAAAGCTCTGCCAACTGTGGTAATGTTTGTTAGCAC
>PCSF01000252.1 GCA_002771315.1 Desulfobacterales bacterium CG23_combo_of_CG06-09_8_20_14_all_52_9
TCCTCCTTTTGGATCAAGGCATATATATTGAAATTCATCATGGATAACTGGCGCCTGGTCAAGATCGGCACCACCCAGGGGCAACGAAAGCTTTTTTTCAAGCTTAAAAAGGAGAAACAAAACCTCATTGATCAAGGGTTCGATCCCAAACCCAAACTTCTCTCCCAGCGCCTAGGCGTGACTGAGAAAGAGGTGGTGGAGATGGACCAGCGCCTGGATGGGTGGGACGTGTCTCTGGATGCCCCCGTCAAGGAGGACTCCGATGCGGGACGGATCGATTTCGTCAGTTCCGAGACTGAATCCATTGAAGTTCAGGTTTCCAAAAAAGAGATGGATTGGATTCTTCGTGATAAGATCGATGCGTTCAAAGAGCAACTGACCCCTCGGGAACTCGAAATTTTCGAACTTCGCATTTTCTCGGAGTCTCCGGTCACCCTCCAGGAGATTGGGGAACGCTATGGAATATCGAGGGAAAGGGTTCGCCAGGTTGAAAAAAATATCGTCAAGCGGATGAGGGATTTTTTTAAGGAAGGGATATCCGATTTTGACACTTTTTCCGCCACTACCGGATAGTAAAATGCGATCCGGGGGATGAGATTTATATTTCTTCTCTTGCGAATCCGCTGCATCAAGAGCTTTAGACGTATAGAATCATCGGAAAGGATCTGTGTTCCCATGAATTTGCATCTGTTCCAAAGGGTATCCGCCCTTTTGCTCATAATGGTTATGACCGCCTGCAGCACCTTAAAACAAACCGGGTTGAAGGACCCTGTACCTCATCTCCAGTCTGCTTCCCTGGCCTCTCAGGACTGGCCACAGAATTCATATTCCTTTTATTCCCTGGCCCAGTGGGAAATAAAGCAACAGAATCTGGAGAAGGCCAAGGAATTGCTCGGGAAATCCATACTACACGATCCGCATTCCACCTACTTGAAGATGGAATTTTCGGAGCTTCTGGCGGAACAAGGGGAGACTCAGCTTGCCCTGGAGATGATGAGAACCGTATCTGCCGATGATCCGAGCCATGTGGGCTCTTTGATCCTTCTGGGAAAGCTCGAACAAGAGCAAAAATTTTACGAAAAAGCCATCGAGGCCTTTGAAAGAGCGCTCCAATTGGATCCCGGGCAAATGAGCGTTTACCTGTTACTGGGTAATGGCTATATAGAAAAAGAAGACTTGGACGATGCAGAGCGGATTTACGAGCAACTGGTAAAACATTTTCCAGATTATTACGTGGGACACTTTTTCCTGGGCAAGGTACAGGCGAAAAAACGGCACTTCGAGGAGGCAAAAAAGGCTTTTTCAAAGGCGTTGGAGCTGGAACCTGAACTCGAAGAAGCCCGGTACGCCCTGATCGATCTTTATCAAGATCAAGGGGATGCCCCGGAAGCCATTCGACTCTACCAGGATATGCTCGAAAAGAACCCGGAAAGTGTCCGGTCGAAAATGGGGCTCGGTTTGCTGTACCACCAGGCAGGAGACTCTCGGGCTTCGGAGGAGTATCTGAAGTCATTAGGGGAAAAGAGTCTCTCAGATCCGGATATCATCCGGCAGTTGTTCAATCTCTACATCGATGAAAAAAAATATGACGCCGCTATCGTGATATTAAGCGCCATGCTCGAAGGGGCGCCGGAAGCGTCGGATTTGCATTACCTGATGGGAATCGCCCTTGACGGAAAGGAAAACAAGGCCCAGGCTGTCTACCATATGAAAAAGGTCCTTCCCGGCTCCCGGTTCTACACCAATGCCGTAGTTCACACCGCCTTTTTGCTACAAGAGATGGGAAACACCGGAGAAGCCATTGATTTTTTAGAGGCCGTTATCCGGCAGATGCCCGAAAACGCTGAATTTTATTTATATCTGGGCTCATTTTATGAAGAAATGGAACAATTTGATCAAGCGGAAAAAATTTTAAAACAGGGCTTGGCCAAGGATCCTGATAACGCCAAGATCCTTTTCCGTCTCGGCGTTGTCTATGACAAATTCGACCGCAAGGAAGATTCTATTCATGCCATGGAGGAGGTCATTCGTCTTGATCCAAAAAATGCCAACGCACTCAATTACTTAGGGTATACATATGCTGAATTGGGGAAAAACCTGGATGAAGCGGAAAGACTTATCAAAGAGGCTTTGAATCATAAACCCAATGACGGTTATATTACAGATAGCCTGGGCTGGGTCTATTATAGAAAGGGGCGGTTTCAGGAAGCGCTGGAATGGATTCAGAAGGCGATTGCTCTTGTTCCGGAAGACCCGATTATTTTGGAACACCTCGGCGATATTTATCTTCAAATAAAAGATAATGAAAAGGCGCTCCAATATTATCAGAGGTCCCTGGAATTGATGAAAAAAGATAAATCGAAAATTGAGATAAAAATAAATAATTTACTGAAATTATTAAATTAAGTTTGATATGTTTTTCCGCTTCTCTTTTTTTCATCAAAAGGTGCTATCGTTGGGCAGACAGGGTTTTTTATGGATTCTTGTTTTTTGGGTAATCGGATGCACGGGCTTTGATCAGACCGATGTTCGATCTTCGGCACCCAGGGTTCTCGAAGGACAGGCCCTGATTGAGAAACTGAAGCGTAACAACAGCGATCTGAAGACTTTCAAAGGGGTGGGTTCGCTACGCCTGAAAAATGACGGAAATCTGCAAACGCTGCGAGTAGCCTGGATGGGTGAATCCCCGGAAAAGCTCCGCATCGAAGCCCTCGCAATTTCCGGACAGCCGATGGCCAGCTTTGCCGGAGACGGAGAGTGGCTTTATTTCCTTTTTCATGCCGAAAAGAAATATTATAAAAAACGGTACGAAAAAGGATTTGATCAATTTTTATCGATTCCGGTCCATCCCAGGGAGATGATTGCCCTCCTTAGCGGTAAAATTCCCGTCGAAGCACACCACACAGTCGATCTTATCAACGATCCGGATTCCCCGGGTTATATACTGATCTTGAAAAAGAGATGGCAGGGGATCGTTGAAAAGATCTACCTGGACTCGGAAAAACAGGAAGTTCTCAAAATCGAGTGTTTCGATGGGCAGGGAGCATTGTCGTTTCGGGTTCAACGGGATCAGTTTCAGGCGGTTACCGGTTTTAACATCCCGTTTTTAATCCATGCGTCGGACAATGACGGGTCATTTTTCGAACTTACGGTCCAGAGGTGCTGGACCAATGTACCGGTCGATCCTGAAGGCTTTGCCATTTACCCGAAAGCGGGTTAAAGACCTTGCCTTTTCGATGAAGGTTATCAGGCTTTTCAGAGTCTGCCATGGAAAAAGACCCGATCCGTTTCCTGGCCGAAAGGCCACTTGGCAAATTAGCCAAATGGTTGCGCTTAATGGGTTTTGACACACTCTATGAATCCGATGTTCCGAAGCGTGTTTCCAAGGATCTATTGGAGGGAAGAACCCGGCTGACGCGTTCTCGACACTCATATGCTCCCCCATCGACTCAACACGCGATTTTCATCCGTTCGGATCATTTGGAAGAGCAACTTCGGCAGATGATTCAGGAATTGGGATTGACCCGTAAGGATATTAATCCTTTCAGCCGCTGTATCCGGTGCAATGATATTCTCTATAAGGTGAATAAGAACGAGATCGTTTGGCGTGTCCCCGACCATATTTGGGAGACTCAAGAGACGTTTTCCGCTTGCCGGTCATGTCAACGGGTTTACTGGCCAGGGACGCATACCCGGCGTGCCGGCCGGATTATTGATGAACTAATGAACAGCGTCCTTCGGACAAACTGAGTCGTTGATGGGAGCAGTAAGGTGGAAGTCGATTCAATGAAACGAGCCGTTGCCCTCGAGGCCAGGCTGAGAGGATGTAAAAATGTCTTGACACTAGGGGTACACCCAAACTGGTCGGATTACACGGAAGAAGAGAAGGCACTGGTCCTGGCTTCAGAAAAAATTTATTATCCGACCTTGTTTTATGCGGATCTATTCGACGTCATGGGGAAAAGGACCTTCCCTAGTTACCACACCTATAAGTGTGTTCAGGACAAAATCAGGCAAAATGCCCTGTTGGATCTTTTTGGTATCCCACACCCTCGAACACGTGTCTTTTATGGTAACGGCCAGAAGGCATCCATCCTGGGCCATTTCCGCTTTCCGTTCATTGCTAAAATACCTCGAAATTCCGCTATGGGAAGAGGTGTTTATCTGATTCGAAACGAGGGGGAGCTGAAGAAATATTGCACCCGGAAGGATCCGGCGTATGTCCAGGAATATCTGCCTATCGACCGGGACATCCGCGTGGTGGTTATCGGAGGGCGTGTGGTTCATTCTTATTGGCGCATCACTCCTAAAAACGAGTTCCGGAGCAATGTGGCCCTCGGTGCTGCCGTTTGCTTCGACCCGATTCCTCAAGAAGCTCTGGACATGGCCCTTGAGACGGCCCGATGTTGCCGGTGGGATGACGTCGGCATAGACATATGCATTCATGAGGGCAAATGTTTCGTGTTGGAAGCGAACATGAAATATGGGATGCAGGGGTTTCGGTCGGCCGGGATCGATTTCACTCGGATGATGGAATCTATGATCGAAAACCGGGAAATTTAATCAGGTGTTCCAATAATCCATGAATCTTGATCGAATCAGGGAGGGGCTGGATGACCGGGAGATTGAACGCCTTTCCCCCCATGCGACCCGTAGTGCGGATGCGGTAAGACGCCGGGAAGAACCTCGTCTGAAGCTGGGGTATCGCCAGGCCTTTTCCGTGGATGTGGATCGCATCCTGTATTCCCATGCTTATACCCGGTATATCGATAAAACCCAGGTCTTCTACCTGATTGAAAACGATCATATCACCCATCGTGTTCTCCACGT
>PCSF01000251.1 GCA_002771315.1 Desulfobacterales bacterium CG23_combo_of_CG06-09_8_20_14_all_52_9
AACTGGCCGTCTTCTCCTTGCCTGCGTTTCGCCTTTTCATAAAATTCTTGGATGTTTCCCCTGTTCATCCTCAATACGGCAGCACCCTCTGCAAGCAATAGTTTTGTCCCTGCCGGTATATTGGCTTCAATCCAGTTTCTGGCCAGAGTTCTTGTATCGGTCTTGGACACATAAATATTGTTTCTCACAATGGAGAAGAGCGGGAAAATCAATAGAACAATGAAGATCATATCCACGAGATAAGGCCTCTTAAATCTTTTTGCCAAGTCTCCCGCAAAAACGCCGGCAGCGATCGACAGGAATGGATAAATGATTAGTTGATGCCTAACCTCCGTATACGATGGATTGACAACAATGGAAATGGCCGAGAATATGATGGGGTAAGAGAGAAGAAGGATATTCTTAATATCTGCTTTCCACAGGAGCACAAACACGGCGCATATAAATACGGCTCCGATGATGATCCCGGATCCCTGGGCCTCAAACAGGACGTTTAAGTAGTTGACAATGGATCTTATGATATAGTGACCCTCTCGATTTTCGGCAAGAAACTGGGCCGTCAATTCACCCGTTAAAGGAGGAAACAGGTTTACCTTCCAGGGAGAGAGCTTGTTCCATAAAGCGATGATGCTTCCAAAACTTTCCCGTCTCCCCAGCGGGTCAATAAAATTATACGGAGAGGCGGCAAAGAATATGGCCCAAAACGAGATTAATGAATAGATGTATTTGACCAGCCCACCTGCTCTTTTATGTTTGATACTTTCATATAGGGATATGATCAGGATACAGGGCAAGAGAGCTATTGAATAATATTTGGTCGCAGTTCCCAATCCGGCAAAGAGACCTGTGAGGATGTAATCCCTTGTTCTAAAATCATTATCGAGGACCTTCAAGAGGTAATACAGGGCCAGGATGGTGAAAAACGTTGTCGGAACGTCCGCTTTGACATCTTGTCCGGCAAAGACATGCCCGTAACAGAGGGTGAGAAAGATCGCTGACAATATGGCCGAACGTTTTGACCAGTATTTCTCTCCGATCTTATAGGTGAGATAGACGGTTGCGATGCCGAAAACCGTGATGGTCATCCTGCCGATCAGAATGAAAGGCCAGGGATCTTGAACATAGTAAATGGAAAAGGACTCAACGTTCGGGAAAAAGCCTGTTACCCTGCCGAGCAGATAAAACACGCCGTATTCAAAAAACAGGAGATACATCAGGAATGCCGGTTTATGGAACCAGTGGGGATTCAGATCTCCACTGCCGAATGAGACGGCCCTGTTCACAAAATGCTGTTCATCCGGATAATAGGAGAAAGGATAACCATGCCAGATGCCCCAAAACCTCAAGATGGAAGCAAGCAAAAGGATGATCATGAAAGGTCTTATTTTGATTTTTATAAAGAGATTTTTCATTTTATAATGATTATATGGACAAAGGGGTCCCTGTACTAAGAAGATTTCTAATCTTGTCCCTGCTTTCATTTTCTATACATATACGATACCATACTTCTGCGTTGCAGAGGAGCCATAGGCGATTTCCGTGGTCCAGTTTTCTGTTAAGGTGTTCTTCCAGTAACGTCTCAATAGCTGATGAGTTGAAAAATCCGTCTCGAACTAAATGAGAACCGTTCAAGAATATTTTGTAGAGGGATCTGAATTCATCCGCTAACAAGTAGGTAAGGGGAGAGGAAAAACCCTGTTTTTTTCTCTTAATAAGTTCAACTGGAAGATATTTTTTTGCAAGCTCGGTCTGAATGTACCTCCGCCTGTTCCCTCTTACTTTGAACCTCGGAGGTATCGCAGCACAAAATTCTACTAACTTGTGATCCAGAAAAGGAGATCTGGCCTCAAGACCGTGGGCCATAGTCATCCGATCGAGAATCATTATAGGATGATCCGGCATGCGGATCATCGTATCTGCGTACAGCATTTTGTCTATAAGTTCTTTTGCGTTATCGCTTTCAAAATAGCTTTTAATAGATTCTTCCGGATCAAATAGTCCGATACTTTTCTTAAAACTCTGCGTCAATAGGCGACCCCGATAAACGTCCGAAAAATAAAAATAACTCAGGCTCTTGGCATAACGCTCTCCTCCATGGAAGAAGGACATTTGATGCAACCACCTGAGTTTGTGGCTAAGGCTTCGATACCAAAAGCCTTCGGGGATCAGATTAAGAATCCTTCCCAGAACATGCTGCCGGAGCAAATCGGGAAGGCGCCCATAATAATTTGCAAAAACATTCCCATAATAACGGTCGTATCCGCCGAAAAGCTCGTCGCCTCCGTCTCCTCCCAAAACCACTTTCACATGCTTTCTGGTCAACTCCGAAATATAATACATGCAGACAGAGAGCGGATCGGACGGCTCGTCAAGGTGCCACACCAGATCCGGGAGCAAGCGGAGCAGAGAGGGATGAATGCTTAGTCGATGATTCTCGGTTTTGTATTTATTTGAGACCATGATGGCGTACGGGATTTCACTGTAATTTTTGTAGGGCAAATCACCCGAGAATGTCTTTATGGGTTGCTGTATCAGCTTGCTCATGATGGCAACAACCAGGCTGGAGTCCATGCCGCCGCTGAGAAATGCGCCGATAGGAACATCACTCACCAGGTGATACTGTACCGCGGACTGCAACTGTTTTTCGAGTTCTGTTAAGGTCTCTCTAAAGTCACCGGATAATTTCGGTTCGTACTTTAGGCGCCAATATCGTTTGATCGTGATTTTGCCATTCTGGTACGTGAGAAAATGTCCTGGAGGAAGCTTTCTGATATTTCGAAACATTGACCGGGGAGGCGTAATGATTCGAAGGGTCAGATATTCATAGAGTGCTTTGCCGTCAAGTACCCTCAGTTTGGGATTTAAGGCAAGCAACGATTTGATTTCTGAAGCAAAAGCGAATGTATCGCCATCCTGAAAATAATAGACTGGCTTTTGACCTAAATGGTCTCTTGCGAGAAATAATTTCTTTTCCCGAAAATCGTAAATGGCAAATGCGAACATGCCGCGAAGATCTTGAACACATTTTTCTCTCTTTTCTGCATAGAGGTGTAATATCACTTCCGTATCGCTTTTTGTTTTAAAAGCATGATCCCGTTTCAGATCTTCTCTTATTTCCCTGAAATTATAAATCTCCCCATTGAACGTGATCCAAAGGTTCCCATCTTCATTGGACATGGGCTGGTGGCCATCCTCAATGGCAATGACCGATAGTCTTCGATGCCCGAATCCAACATTTTGACGGACAAATATTCCTTCATCATCCGGCCCTCTATGAGATAAAACGGCTGCCATTCGTTGAATCTCTTCTTCGGAGGGTCCGTGAGGATCTATTTTCCCGCAAATGCCGCACATGATGACGACCTTATTGCTCCTGATCGTTCAAAGGGACCGCTATCCCTTTCGAGTGGTCCTTAATCGTAAAAGTGGCTTTTATCAAATTAAAGGCATCGTATTTCCCTATACCGGAAAATACCATCCACATGGTCAAGCCGTCATCGGACATCCATTTTTGGTTAAAGCTATACGAAAATTTGGGCGTAGAGTCGAGCCACATGTCGTAGTAAGAAACCGTTGTCCAGGGTCCCCAGGGTTCCGGCGCATCGAAGATGCCCCATGCGGCGGTATTGTTTCTTGGTACGGTCAGAAAATAGCGGCGTAACAAGGGATGATAGAAAGCCTGAATACCCCAGCTTACTCCGTTGGGATCCGTGAATACCGGCCTCATCTGAGCAATATCCTCAGTCCAGATTGGATTGCCGTTTTTTTCGGCCCCTGCATAGAATTCATACGCGGACCGGTTCATGATTTGGTCCTTCGGCACACGAAACATCACGATGTCATGCTGGAGCTCCAGCTGCACCCTGACGTCGTACCCATAGACATAATCATCGCGTGCCCCAGCATAATCCCGGCCGAATTGCAGGAAGCAGGCTCCGCTCAAGGCGCCGCCTGGCTCATTAAAGTCCCAGTCTGAATCACCGAAAGAACCTCGGCCGAATGTCCAAGTCCGGCCAAAATCATCAGACCTTGCAATCTTGCCTCGCAACCAGTTGTTTTGTTCTTGAATAATCATGTACAGCGTTCCATCCACTGAGAGAATCCCGTGAGATTTTCCGGAGAATACGGCGGGAGTCTCGGCATGGAGCCCGCCGAAAACGTTCATGCCATTCCATCTGTCGACGGCGCCTTCGATTCGTGCAACCCCCAGACTGACGCGTCCATCCGTGTCGGTTCCACCGAACCCACCGCCGTCTCCCCAAACAGTGTACAGCCTCCCGTCACGCCCCCAAGTAAGCGGCCAGATATCGCTTCCGGGTGCCGCCTGATTAATCCCGCCGCTGTCCCAGCTCACCGACTCAATGATCGGGCTGGAGGGATACGGGGCGGCCACCGTCATCTGCCGCTTGCTGTCGCAGCTTGAGCCGAGGAATAAAAACATGAGGAGTATGATCCGGCAGACAGTCCAAGGTTCTTTCATACGCTTTTCTCCGTCCCCAGGTCCATCTTGATACGTGGTACGATTTCATCTAATACTTTAATGGTCACCTCTGCCGTCCGTTGCCAAGTAAACATTTTCGCACGTTTCAAGCCGGTCTCTCTCATCTTTGCCCGGAGATCAGCCGAACGTTCCAGAGTGAGCATACCCTCCGCTATGGATTGGACGTTCATGGGATCGATAAAATATGCCGCATCCTGCGCGACCTCGGGACAGCCCCCGGTGGACGGAACCATGGCCGGACAGCCGCATGCCATCGCCTCTATCAACGGGATCGAGAAACTTTCGTACAACGTTGCCAGCACAAGGAATTCGGTGAGGTTGTAGACCAGAACGATCTCCTGATTAGGAATGAAACCGGTGAAGTGGATATCTTTTAATGATCCCTTGTCGAATCCGTGGCGCCGCAGATATTGCTCAATGTTCCGTCCAACGACGACTAACGGCAATGTGCCGCCGGCCGCGCGATACCGACAGAAGGCCTTGATCAGCCGTTCGTTATTTCCGCCTGGGTATTCGCCTAAATGGTCATGACCGGTATGATGCACCCTTCCAACCGTCATCATGAACCGCATGGGCAGTTGATAACGCGAGACGAACTGCTGTAGGATTTCCTGATCTTCGATTCGTCGGAAGTGCTCACCGGCTGCGGCGTATGAAGGGGTAACCTTAGAGGCATCCAGTCCGGCGTATTTGATGAGATCGTCGATCACTACCTGTGAGATGGACAGCATCCGAACGGCCTTACGACAGTAAATCGGCATCATGGTCCGAATGTATATATTGTCCCACCATGGATAGTTTCTCGGATTAATGTACCAGTCCGATCCGTGAAGAACGAATACACCGGGTATCCGGCTGAACAGCGGCAGCGAGAATTTCAGATTAAGGATAATATCCGCTCTTGCCCGGCGGGCAGCTATCGGCACGACAACTTGATCCCACCATAGCTTGGAACGAGACGGAACGACCTTTGTTCTGACGTTCGGATATGATTTGAATAACAGAGCGTGTTTGTCGGACCGGAGCAGGATCAGATAGTGACTGTTCCGGTCAAGTTTGAACATATGACGGAGCAGGTTTGCAGAATAAACGCCCAAACCGTCGTCTTGGTCTAACAACCGCCCCATGATACAGATTGTCCGTTGTTTCACGGTTTGCTCACCGATGCTCAATGCGCCAGATGCTGCGAACTAAGAAATCCTTTAAGCTTTTCGGGGATGACGTCCCTGATCCGACTACGCCCGATCCCTGGAAGGAAGCGGAGCCAATCATTCTTCCAGCGAATGAACGCGGGGAGCGGGCCTTTGATACGACTGATCCGCCCAAAGTCTATTCCGACCCCGAAAACCGCTTCGAATCCGTGGGCCGCCGCCAGATCCAGAGCCAGCGGCGATCCGAGCACCCATGGGAATGCAAAAAAACGCGACTTGACGCCCAATTCTGCCAGGAATAACTCCTGAGATAGCGCAAATTCCGACGCGACTAACTCCTTGAACCGAGTGTTCTCTGTTCTTTCCATCTTATGCGGGACCGCCTGATAGACACGGTTCAACCGCGCGCGCCAGCCGCTTCGTTTAAAGAATTCCGCTCCCCCGTTGTCCCAGACTAACTCCTGACAAGCACGCGACGCCGCTTCATCCTCCAGCAGCCGGCGCGTCGCAGACAACAACGGTTCGGAGGCATAGATCGGCGTGCCAAGCGGCGGCCAACCCAGCTCGTTACCGTCGCACACGCGCCGCATCGGCCAATCATATATAGGGTGGCTTGCCAGAAGCGCAGGTGTCACAAATCCGATGAGGCGTTCGGAGGTGTATACTAATGCGTGCCGATGACCATGGGAGTGCACATCCACCAGGCTCGAGTCGAGGCATTCGTGGATCTGGCTCCATGTCATAAAAAGCGATACTGTTCCTACGGGGCGGCTGTTTGCTTCGTTTCGAGGTCCATCAACCCAGAATGTGGGAACAAAAAGAGTCGCATGAGCACTGAACTCCCGAAGGATTGGCAGTACGACTTCATAGAAATTACGGCGTGCATCGTCAAATGTTAATAGTACCGCTTTGCCGGCAGAGGCTCTCCCGGCGGCACAGCGTACATATTCCTCGGTCGATATCGTACGATAGCCATTGTGCCGAAGGAATTCGAGATCCGTTGCAAATGCTTCGGCCTCGACCTCGTGATAGACAAACACCGGCACTGCTCCCATTCTTAAGGGCAAACCGAATACAAACCTCGGGTAATGCGTCTTCAGTAATCGTTTTAGCACCCGTCCGATCAACATCGAGTTGATTCTCCTATCTCCTCGGACATGCGTAAACTCTATTGGCAGTCCGTCACCTCATCAATACTATGATCAAGGCTCTGTTTGATCCGGATTTCATTTGATTCGTTGATCTCCATTTTGGGCCGTAATCGTTACAGGGACGTGGCCGCCCTGCGCTACGTGCAGGAGCCACCAAGGTATCCATGACGCTGTCTGTAGTATCCGCCCTGTCACGGCGATCGCAAGTGCTTCGGCGGCGCTCACGCCCACAAATGAAAACAACAATACGAAGGTTCCCTCGAAGACCCCAAGTCCGTCGATCGATATCGGTAGTCTGGCCAACAGGTGCGTCAAGATCACGACGCCGGAGATTTGAATCAGCGACAACCGGATCCCCATACCCCAAGCGATCCATGCCGACTCAACAATCGGAATCATCTGCTCGATCACAGTAAGGACGAAGAATAGCATCAGGGTGTGCTTGTTTTCATGATAGCCCATGTAGATCTCATGGAATTGCCGTAATCGCCGTGCGATCTTATGCCTCCGAACGCCTCCCAATAGACGCTCATGAACAAAGCTGAACGTACGCCGGTTGAACGAGATCAGGAACGCGAGGAGCGCCACGAGCAGCATGGCAGTTGCAGCCGCCCAGACGTAACCAATATATCGGGCTGTTAAGCCGAAATCGGATACCTGTCTGAGCAAGGCCAGCCCGACAATCCCAAGTCCTATGCCGGCGATAAAACCGATCAAACGCTCGATGGTGATCGAAGCGAAGATCTCGTTACCCTCAAATCCCATGCGCATTGCGATGGATCCTCGGATTGCATCTGCTCCCACGGTTGTCGGCAGAAACATCCCCCAGATCATAGACGCGCAATAGATCTTCATCCCCTTGATCAAGGGGAGCTGCAGCCCCCGTGCGGTCAATAAAAGCGCCCATTTGTAGCTCATGAGCGCGCGGTCGGCAGTGCAAAGCGCCAACACTCCGATGACCGCCAGAAGGTGCAGACCGGAAAGAATCCGAACAATTTCAGCCACTCCCCCGGCATGCCATACGACAAAAATAATGAGCGAGGCGCTGATCGCTATCCGAAGCGCTATGTTCCATGTTTTTTTCTTTGTTCCGGCCATCGCTGAAGCCTCGAGTTGCCCATGAACACTTGGCGAGATCCCGTACCTTTATGGCAAGCCTTGGGAAACCATTGTCCCGAAGAAGCGTTAAATCCGTCGGGCTTTTATCAAGTTCAAAGCCATGTCAGATGAATCCAGGGTTATCTTTTTCTTGGGGGAGAGACCGCAAAAAAACCGTGGAGAACATGCATGAAGCATCCGTTCAGTTTACCGACAGGCCTTTTCTACCGAGATAATCTTTTAATTTATTCTTATTGACTTTCCTCTCGGATGGATTCAAGTTCTTTACAAGAAAGTTGCCTATGGCTAAAAAATCCAGGCGCCCCAGCTTGAAGGCAAGCATGGCATCATGAGGGGTGCAGACAATCGGGGCCTCATGCATATTAAAACTGGTGTTTATGAGACAGGGAATTCCCGTCAATTTGAAATATTCGTTCAATATGGAATACATGCCGGGATTGTCCTTTTCACCGACCAGTTGCGGCCTGGCCGTATGGTCGACATGAACGACTCCCTGACAAGTTTGGATCATCCAGTCCGTGCAATCAAAGGTGATGGTCATAAACCGTGCGGCATTCGACGCTCCGTGAAGATTCTTAAAACATTTTTCAGCCTGCTCCATCAGTACGATAGGCGCGAAAGGCATGAATTCCGTCCGGTTGAGGGCGTCGTTCAACCAGTAGTTGACGGACGGATCGTTTGCCTGATAAAGTATGCTCCTGTTTCCCAATGCCCTTGGACCGTATTCCATTCTTCCATGGAACCTCGCGACAACAGCGCCATCGGCCAGAAGGCGGGCGATTTCAATTTCAATGTGATCAAGATATTGATATGTAACTTCCTGCCGATCCAGTTCATTTTGAATCTCCTGATCATCATATTCCGGCCCCAAATAGACATGATTCATTACAGGAAAGTGTTCGTCATACTTTTGCTTTGAAAGCTGGTAATGCAATTGAAGGGCGGCTCCCACCGGTATGCCCTCATCAGACATGCCAGGATGAACAAAGACCGATTCCACGCCTGGAATTTCGTGTATGCGTTGGTTGATCTTGACATTCGCAAAAAGCCCCCCGGCTAAAGCAACATGGCCGTTCTTTGTTTTCTCCAGCCAGTATTTTACGAGATCCACGGTCATTTCTTCGACATAGGTTTGTATGCTGGCAGCAAGGTCTTTATGGCTGAAATCATCCGGAAGCAGCTTTTTCAATTCTTTTAATGCGGAGAGAAAGAAGACATTAGCGATGTTTTGAACCCGCCCCTCATGGGTGATCATTATCTTACGTAATTGAGGGATATAGACGGGCTTGCCGTAAGCGGCCAGTCCCGTGATCTTTCCTTCGTGCTTCCCTGCCTTAAAACCGCAAAGCTGTGTGATGTAGGAATAAAAACATCCCAGGGAGTCGAAGCTGGGAATGCTTAGAAGCTCGTTGAATATTCCTTTCCGTACGTCATAGATCCTTGCTGATTTTCCATCGCCTCCGCCGTCGATCGAGAAGACGGTGGCATCCGAATATCCGCTGGTATAATAAGCGGATGCAACGTGGCATAGATGGTGGTCGAGAAAATAGACGGGGCAGGTAAAATCAAACTCCTCTTTCAAGATCTTCCGGAGCGCCCTCCTTCTCTTTGCAAATGCAGGTTTGCGGAGCGTATAATATAACCTGTCCAAAAATGGCAAATGGTAACGTTGTTTGCTGATGCGGGACCCGGTTTCAAACAGAAACTGTTTAAACTTGCCACGCTGGAAGCCAAACCATCCTTCCCTGTAATCTATATAGTGATCAATCAAATGCTGATTAATCGTTCCGATGGCGATTGCGTCAATCTGGTGAGGGTGCAGGGCATGGTATTGCATGATCATTTTGATCGATTCCCGCGGCACACCGAATACCATTTTTTCTCTTACGAGTCTTTCATCATTGATTGCCGCAACCAGTTTGCCGTTCTGAATCAGGGCGGTGCCACAACTGACATGATCGCCGATACCCAAAATATTCATCATCGTTCCTTCCCATTCTTTATTTTAGGGCATTACGCTTGACTCTCATAGACACAGGATGTTGTCGGTTAACCGATGGGATGAAGGATGCAATCTATTTGTAACCGATCGCCGCAATTTTTTTTGAGAACAATTTATTGGATTTCCCGTAAAAAACAAAAAACATGCGGAAAAAAAGATTGCATAGTTTGTCCATTAAAGCCCCTAAGCAGTTGAGAGGATTTTCATAAAAAATGTATAAATGAAGAGGAATGACTTTGATATCCCGAAAGCCCGTATATCGGAATATCTGTTTGAGACTATACTCCGTGAAGGTGTTGTAGTGGTCAAAGTTCTGTGCCAGCGCTTCTGATCCTGTAATGGGATTGGCTCCATTAAGGGAGTGAACAATGAGTAATCCATTTTCCGAAAGATTCCCCCGGCAAAGTCTGAGAAACAGCGTAATTTCGTTCTTGGTGAGATGATTGATTTCCTGCTCTGCAAAAATTAAATTGTAAACATTCTCGTTCTTTCCCAGAAAATTCCAGACATTTTGGCATTCACATTTTAAGCCGCGTTCCTTCGCGCAACGAACTTTTTCGGGATTTGAATCAATCCCTAAAATATCAGTATATCCCTCCTCCTGTATAAAATTCACAAAATATCCAGGGCCGCAACTGACCACCAGGATTCTGACCTCTTTATTCTTTGGTAGATATCTCAGATAATTCCGCTTGTAGAATTTATGAAAAGAAGCGTAGCCCTTCTCGATATCCTTTGGGGCTTCCCAGAAAGTATCAAAGGGTTCGATCTGCGCATGCAGTTTGAACTCTTTCTCCATGATTGAATACTCCTTGTCTTTTTAGACGGCTCAACACCACGGATGGGAAAATGAAAATGTGAACGGAAATCATAAATCATCCGCTTCTCTATACCATCGGGCCGTCTCTGAAACTCCTTTTTTGAAGCTCATTTTTGGAACAAAGCCGAAAAAGTCAAACGCCTTTCTGTGAGAAAGACAAAAGTTCTTCCTGAAAAAATCCATTCTCCTCCGATGAAGGGGCGGCTGGATCCCGAGAGGTTTCAATATCGCCTCCATCACCGTTGCCATTAGAAGAAACAGGAAAAGGGGCGCTCTGATTTTTGGTATTCCGGCGTCCAATTCCTCAGCAATGATATGGACCATTTCGTTCGTCGTGATTGGTTTTTCGCCGGCCAATATAAAAATATTACCCTGCGCCTTTTTGCTTTCGGCAGATAGAAGCAAGCCGTCAATCAGATCGTCGATATAAATAAGATGATGAAGATTTTCCCCCGATCCGATCATGAAAAAAACACGCTTGTCGATCGTCTTAAAAAGCTTGAGCAGTCTTCTATCGCCTGGGCCGTAAGTTTCCGAGATGCGGATGACGACAACGCCGATCTTATCTCGATATGAAAGAACAACCTTTTCTCCGTTCAGTTTTGTTATACCATAAATATTATCAGGATGACAAGGAGACTCTTCATTGATCACTCCTCTCAGAGTTCCATATACGCCGATGGTGCTGCCGTGGACAAATCTTTTCACTCCCGCTTTTAGACTGGCTTCCAAAAGGTTTTCCGTGCCGATGACGTTGACCTCGTGGAAAACCTTGTCGGGAGCATTTGCCTCATGCTGCGCCGCCGCCAAATGGTATACGACATGGATATTTCGGGTCAATCCAAACAGTATGGTCTTGTCCGTAATCTCTCCGATGACGACTTCGGCGCCGCTTTTCTCGATCAATTGAAGGTTGCTTGCCTCTGCTGGATTGGCAGTACGGCCGAGAACTCTTACGTGATCTCCTTTTGCGAGGCATCTCAGCGCTAAGCGGGAACCGATGAACCCAGTCCCACCGGTAATCAATACATTCATTTCAGACTCCGATCAGTATTTTCCCCTGTTGAAAGCCGGGAAGGCGTTCAAGGCTTCTTCTTTTTCTATTCTCAATCGGTCTTGGTCCCATCCCATCTCAGACATCATGAGATTTGCGCAATCCTCGAATGCTGCATCTCCTGGGTAGCCGCCGGTCCCGAGGTCTGTCCGTCGAAAAATGACATCGGCCAGTTTTTGGGCCATCTCGTTGCGGATGGCATGAACGATTTCAGCTTTCAGCACGGTAGTCCCCTGGAAGGGCTCCTTCCACGCGGGGTCTTCGCCGGTATATTTCAAAACATCTTGATATTGGGACCCATAGTTGTGAAGCAGTGATCGCGTGAGTTCTGCAGATATGAGGGGTGCACACTGTTCGGTTGCCTGATGCAATAATTCCTGGAAACAATCCATGTCTCCGCCATAGATAGGAGTGACTTCTGTTCGGGATTTTATTCTTTTCTTGCCCAGTTTTCTCAGGATGATATTGATAGCTTTTTCCGCCATGCCTCTCGCAGTCGTCGCTCGCACCCCGATCAGTGTGACGAGACCTTCTATGCCGTGCTTCTTTTTATGGTCAATGAGCAATGAACGTTTTCCAAAACTCAAATCAACCTCCCCTTGGTGATCTTCACTTCCAAACAGGGTCAGTCCAGTGTTGATCATTGAAATATCGTTGATCCGGATATCAAGGCCGGGCCAGGCTTCATGGATCTGCTTAATAAAACCTTGTAGTTCCTGTTCAGTCACATGAATGTCCTCCGGCGGACGATCAAATATCATGTGCCAAACCCCAATGAGAGAGCGGCCTCTCCATGGCACCACGAAGAGATGGCGCCCTCCCCTGTCAAAGAGTGTGTCAGTGTCTTTGACTCTGCTGGACAATGCTATGCCAAACTGACTGTTTAATTGCTTTCCAACCACAAATGCCAGATCTCTTGAAAAAGTGGGCGGTGGTTTCAGCGCCATTATCCGGGAGGTTTTGAGTAGTCGATGCGCCCAAGGGCCGGCGCTGTTGAGAGTCATCTTCCCCCTAATTGAAAATTCATCGCCTGACAAAACGTCTTTAACATGAACCCCGGTGACTCGATTGTTTCGTTGAAGAAATTTTTGAGCTTCAACATAATTTGCGGCGTCGGCTCCCTCATGAACCGCGGATCTGAGAAAAGAGAGTACGAGCCTTGTGGGATTGTACATCTGTCCATCACTGAAACAAGCGCCTCCTGTCAGGCCGTTTTGGTTGATCCCAGGGAATAGGTCCAGGATCGCTTCCCGGGGCAGCAATTCCCCTCTGGCAATGCGTCTGTCAGCATCCAAACCCCTGTTGCGATCAAACGTCAGACACTCATATAGTGAAAACCCCGCCCAAAGGAGTTCTTTTCCTTTTATACCATGCCCATACGTGGGGATTACAATGGGCAGTGGCTGCACCAGGTGGGGGGCAATACGGAGAAAGGCCGAACGTTCCCTGCTTGATTCACGAATGCGGTAGAGGTCACCATGCTGGAGATACCGGATACCGCCGTGCACTATCTTGAAATGGTTTGCCGAAGTGGCATGGGCGAAATCGCCCTTGTCTACAATCGCAACCGATAAACCCCGCTGAACCGCTTCCCATGCTGCGCAGACCCCGAAAATCCCGCCCCCCACAATAACCAGATCATATTCCTTGTTGGACAGATTTGCTATATTTCGGGTTAACGGTTTCATCTAATTTGCTTTCTCTCCGGTCATCCGGTTCATATAGATGACGTCTTGAAACAGAGAAACATATTTTTGAGCACAGTGATTGATATAATATTTTTTTACGGACTGCTTGTTAAAAACGCTTACTGTTTTCCTGAGTTCCCGGGAGTTTACGAGTTGAGCGATTCTTCGGCTAAAGGTATTCGTGTCGCCAACTTTTATCAGAAACCCTGTCTTGCCGTCTTTTAAAAAATCATTTTGCCCTCCACGGTTGTAGCATACAATCGACAAACCGCATTCCATCGCCTCCAGGAAGACCAGGCCGAATCCTTCGTGTAATGCCGTAGAGATGTAGATGTCGGAAATCGCCAGTAGCTGAAACTTTTCTTCATCCGAAACATTGCCTATGAACCGAACTGTTCCAGCAAGTCCGTATTTTTGAACAAGTTTTGCAAGATGGTTTTTCTCCGGTCCTTCACCTATGATGAGGAATTTAAAATGATGATTGTTTTGCAGTATAGAGAGGATAACTAATGCGTCATCAATATTTTTCCGCTTGATGAGACGGCCGATGGTACAAAAAACTATTTCATCAGGATCGAGCCCGAAGTCACGCCTTGTCTTTTTGCAGAAAACCGATTTTTTAATGCCCAAAGGAATAATCTCGATCGGACGATTCACCCGGTAGTACTTGTACGCATTTTGCCTGGTGTCTTCAGACTGGGCCACCACACGATCGGCCGTTTTCAGCATGGCTTTGACCATGGTCGAAAACAGAAGGGATTTATGTGGCGAAAAAGCCTTGCTGGGATCAAATATATCGCCCCCATGTATCGACAGAATATTGGGAAGATGAAATATTTTAGATAAAACATAGCCCGTCGGACCGGAGGGTATCGCAAAGTGCGTGTTTATGATGTCATACATCCTGCCGTTTAAGCTGCGAACTGCGTGCAAAACGCTTGATGGAAAATAGGACAACATGGAGGGAATACTTGCCACTTCCATCTTCCTTCTGAATAGTACCGGTACACGAATAATGTTCACACCATTCACATTCTCGTGACTCTTTAGACCTTTAAAACCGCTCGTAATCACAGTAGGCTTGTGTCCCAATCCAGCCATCTGTTCAAGGATATCCCTGGTGACGAGCCCTCCGCCGCCGCCAAGGGGCGGATACTCATAGTTGATAACTAAGATGCGCATGGAGTTGCTTCGTGCGTGGATGCAGTCATCAGACTTTTCATTGTCATTCTATATATTCTTTAATATTAAACTGCTTGGCTTTCTTGCTGTGGGTATAAATAATGATTTCCCCCAAAAGGCCGATGGCAAAAATCTGAATTCCGATGACCATCAATAAGGCCGCCAGAAAAAGAGAAGGCTTGTCTCTCAGTGTAAAATGTTCAGTAAAAAGTCGATTATAAATCAGATAGCCGTTGATAGCCAATCCTATAAGTGTGAGGAGCGAACCCAGTGATCCAAAGAACCTCAACGGCCTGTAAGTAAAACGGAGCAGGAAGAAAAGGGTCAGGATGTCAATGATCCTGTACAGATAAACTCTCAGCCGGTAAACTCTTGGCTTAGTATCTCTCTTGTGCTGCCTGACTTTTAGCTCTTTGACACGAAGCCCCTGGTGCTCCGCCAGAATGGGAATGAAGCGGTGAAGGTCTCCATAGATGTCAAAGGTCTCGGCCACCTCTTTCTTCATGCCCCTAAAGCCGCAGGAGATGTCGCGAAAACGTGTTCCGGTGAATAGCCGCAAAATTTTGTGAAAGAGAACTGACTGAATTCTGTTAAGGAAAGAATCCCCTTCCCGAGACCTTCGACTGATCACGATATCACACTCACCATTGATCAATGTCTCATAGAGTCTTCTTATTTCGCAGGGTTCTACCTGAAAATAGGATGAGAGTGTAAAAACATATTTCCCTTTTGCTTTTTGAAAGCCGACAGAGAGTGCATTTGATTCACCAAAGGTTTTAGGGAATCTGACAAAACTCACGTGTGGATGACGACTTGCGAGTTCCTTGACGATCCCGTATTCATCCTTCATATGGGCATCCAAAACAAAGATGAACTCAACGTCCCCTGTTAGCTTGAAAATTTCTTCAGAATAGGCATGGAAAAGCTTCGCCAGGTCATCACTTCTTTCAACCACAGGAATGACTACGGATATCTCGACAGCAGCCTTGCTGCCGTCTCCTTGTTTTGAGGCCGTCAATGTTTCCGTATCCATGAAAGGTCTCCCAATATTTTATTCTGCTTGTAATCTCCTGTCTTGATGATCAGTTCCGTCAGATAACCGAATGATACGAGTGTAAAGGCTAAAAATATATAGAGGGTTGCCGTCCCCAGGATGACCACCGAATCATGGGTCAATAACTGAGCATGCCGAAGATCATATAAGTCAACACCGATGAAAATCATTCCCAAAATCCAGAAGGGAGCGCTCCAGAGTCCGAATAAGGCTGTGGACCTGGATGAAAAATCAACGAGAAACTTTATTTTTATAAGATCAAGCAGCACCTTCCATGTCCTTGAGAGTCCGTATTT
>PCSF01000079.1 GCA_002771315.1 Desulfobacterales bacterium CG23_combo_of_CG06-09_8_20_14_all_52_9
GACTTTTCCGGTATCCCGAGAAATCGCCACCAGTGACGGAAACGGCTGCCCCGTTCCGTCATCATATTGTGTTGTATTCTGCCTCAGACGTCCGACAACCGCACTATTTGTTGTGCCAAAATCGATGCCAAAGAATTCGTTCATGTCTCATCACCATCAATCGCAATACCTTCTGATTTCAGTATATTCAGCATCTGTCTCAGTTGAGTTCGCATGGCAATTCCCAACTCAGGAGTCATCTCCATGCTTCGTGCTTCCTTTAGATTGGCCGCGATCGGCCGCAACATTCCTGCCAGTTTATTACGAAAGGTGGCCAAGCGATGATCGCCTTCCTGTGCAATTCGCATAGACAACTCATCCGCATGTGCTCTATGAGATTCCAGCGTCTCCTTGTGACGATTCTCAGCGCCAACAACTTGAGATTTCAGATTCTCGATCTGATCTTGATGACTATTAACACTCTGCTCCAGTTTCTTGCCGCGCGCCAGGCTCTCTGCAAGTTTGTCCTCGACTACGGAGCAACGCCGTTTGGCCTCTTCCTTTTCCCGGCTGGTTACTCCTAACTCAACCTTGGCCTGACGAAGATCCCGTTCAAGTCTGGCCACGTCTTCCTGACTACGATTGAGCACAATGTTCATCTGCTTGATGTAGTTCGTCAAGAGTCCGAGTTCGTACAAGACATCGTATGTGTCCTTGACATCTCGACTCGTGCCGGTTTGGAGCGGGGCGGAGTCGTAGGCAGTCTGCTCAATGTGTCCAACTTTCTGATTCAGCACGGATGCTGCCGCAACTGCACTGCCAACTTGTGATTGGCTCCCTGTTGATTTCCCCAGAGCGCCGTTGATTGGGTCCCTTAGAGAAGGGTGTAGCGCATCCAGTTCGGACCCCAGAAGTTTCAGAAGGTCATCATTCCAATCACGAATTCGGGCCGCAATTAGTCCCTGAATCTCCTTGCCCGGGTTCAAGAACTTCGGCTGCTCATTGGCCCACCGAATGAGGGCCAATTGAGTTTGCGGGGTGGCGAGCGATTTGCCCTTCGCGCCAAGAGAGAATCCGGCGCCAAGACAATATGAAACCAATTGAACAGATTTACTCTGCAGTCCTGAATCCAGCGGTAGTCGAGTCAGAACCGAAGCACCATCAACCAACAGCGTCGAATTGATCAAGTTCAGATCTTTTGAAGTCGGAAATTCTTTTTTGGCAGGCGTCATATCATTACAGACGTCAAGAATGACCCGCATAGCCACTTCAGGAACTTTAGACGAAAGGCGCTGTCCGATCAGCAGTCTAAGCCTTTTCCCCAGTTCCGTCTTATACCTTGTCCCTTGAAGTGCTTTTAAGAATTCCTCTAGGTGGACCGAAATCTCAGCCCAGTTCCCGGCAACGCCTTCAGCACCTGTGTCCGATGGAAGGTCAGGAAGCGCTTCGAGGGCTGCCTTAATACCTTCAAGGCCGATTAGAGAAACTGATGACAACGTCTTCATCACTTCGTCATGTTCCGGTCTTGCTAACCGGTATTTCTTTTTCTTGCTGAGAGCGCGAAGGTCGCCCAATCTCTCCAACAATTCCTCTTTTTTCTCTGTCACAGGTATTTCTCCGTTATTTCGATTAGAAGGCTTCTATCCGGCGAAGCCGGCACGTTCTTTATAATTCCTTGAAAGAGTTGAGCAATCTGCTTTGTTTCCCCGCCCATGTTCATAGCTCTCGCCAACAACAACTCACAGTAGCACCCCAGCCAGTCTCTTTCACTACCCAACTGCCAATCATGTTCTGCTTCAGCAAAGAGCTTCAACACGGATCGATCTTGTGCAGTTATCGGGAGGGCTGCCGCCACCCTGCTGAGATTCTTCGTTGCAGGGACAGGACGTTCATTAGTCCAATCAGCAAAGCCGATGATGCTGACCAACTCTCTGTAACTCGATAGGAGCTTTTTGTTCGAGGATCTGAAATCTATTTCCGGTTGCGATTTGAAGTAGCCCAAACGAAACCAGCATAGCCGTACCAATATGGCTGCCAAATCGGCTATCGGGCTCGACACACCCCCGTTGAGTAAAGTCTTCGCCTTGGTGACCGCTGCAAGCAAGTTGCCCGCTCGATAGATCACCCATGCATGGGTCAGATCTCGGCCACCCGCTTGAGAAGCAATACGACTTGCGTATGATGCCGAATACCCTCTCTCAACGTCCTTCTTCCATTCCTCAACCAAAGGCAACGCCTCCACATCATCCTTGAGGTGACGAACGATTTGTTCTATCTTGTCCCTCCATCTCTGAAATGGCGGCTGCCAAGAGATTACCGAGTATTCAGCAAGAAGGGCTTCCGCATCGCTTCCCTCTGCAATCTTTTCGGCATCAAACACCTTCTTGGCCTGAACAAACCACGACACGGTCGCACCCTTTTTATTGTTCTCGGCCTGGCATTCCAAGATTATTTGGTCTCCTGTGGCATCCGGACGATCAGGGAGCTCTGAACCATCGAACACAAAACACAGGTGCCGGAATGACTCAAACAGACGAATCAAGCATACAGGAATAGAGTCCGCGTTCACCGGCATGATAGACTGTTTAGGCGGCGTATCTCTAATCTGCAGAGTTCTCACTAACATTTCTGCAATCGGTGACGGTAGGAGAGGCAACCATTGCACATTAGTCGTGGATGTCGGATTAGTAATCCATTCGCAGACGGCATCGCAATCAACAAACAAAGTCTCAGTTCTGACCTCTGAACTGCCGTCCATCACGACAAATTGGCCCACAGGCACTCTGTAACCCGACAGCGCATCCCGTATGGCAAAGGTCGATAACGAAATCTCGCCCGCTTCGTTGAATGTTCCCAATTCTCCAAGACGCCTTGTCTCCTTACCATCTGTGAGCGTAATTTCCGCCTTTGTTCTCGGAATACCTGAGACTATAAGGCTTACCGGGTTCTGGAAGTCTGATGAGACAAGATAAGGTGTCCGCGCTTCGCTTCTCTTATGAATATCCGCACGGAAAACGCGATGTGCCAGAGGAACTTCGCAGTTACCACTTTTTAGGTAGCCCTGAATGAGTCCAACGCCAGGCATAACTCGCCATGCCCGTGTACTGCTGTCAATAGGTTCTGCGTTCTCAATTTCAAGAGAAATATCATCATCCTTGGCAACAAGGATGACCTCTGGTTGATCCCGAAATCTGTAGAGGCGATCTGGCCACGTGATCCGGCATTCGGGCAATAAGCAGAAAGGCAGCTCCCCAAGCGTGTCAAGCCTAGCGAATTCGCGCATTCTGCTAATCGGTTCAGCCCAGATACGCCCCCGACTGTTGATCGGGATATCGATGTGAACCTTCTCGTCACTGAAATCCACGGGCTTCACTCGTCTAACCTCTCGCCCATCATCAACAAATAGTCCCACAGCATTTGACAGGAACAGTTCGCAACGACCTAGTGCAATAGGCGGCAACCTTCCGATAAATGTCTTCTCGAGATCATACGTCCCTGGAAGTTTGTTTGTCTCTTCAGCCCATGAGATAAGGTTTGTGATGCCATCTAAAGGTCTCTGAAAAATTCCGAGAAACTCCAGATTGGTCGTTGCTTCGATCAACACAAGCCAAGCGTCATAATCCAACTCCGAAAACGGGAGATCTATCATCCCGTAAGAATTCAACAGCACTCCGTTTGGGGGAGGCTTCTTAAAGGGAGCGAGCATGTAATACCTGCCAGGAGCCACTCCGTTACGATGGTCAACATATCCTCGTTCCATATGGAAAAGAGCAACAGGTAATCGGGATGGGAGCCACCCAGCAATAGACCAGGATTCCCACTCACTGTCCGAATTCAGCCGTTCACCGCCAATGGTCAGATCAAACATATCTTCTGATTCTAATTGTATAGGATTACGGCGCACAATTTCGCCGCTGAGTTTGTATTGTCCTGCATTGCTGCCTTTTTGATCAAAAGCAAGCGCAACCTGTTTGAAGTCGGGTAGAAAAATTAACCGTGGCAAAGGCGGCCTTGTGACAGGATCAGTGACAGGACCAGTCTTATCCGGAGGTTGCTCCAAAGCATCAAAGAGTTCACGAAAGAACCCGGTTCGATATCCATGGAGCTGCTCAAGGTCCTGTAGATCGAGCACGTTCCGTTGAAGCTGTGACACGCTACGTGCCACATCCCTCGTAAAAAACCATCCCTGATCATCCTTCAAGAACTGGGATAGATGTTTTCCCTGCACATGCGCTGTTACTTGCTGAGTGAAGTTTTCTCTCTCCAGAGTGCGGATGCCATCCCATCCATACCGTTCATTCAGATGATTCAACAGAAATGCAAACCTGGGAATTTCCTGTCTCGTGATGCCACATTGTTCTCGCAGTGGCGACACAAACCTGAATGGCCCCGGTCTTGAATGGGGAAGAAGGCGTAAAGCCAATAACTCGCCTTCCAGCATTACCCCGAGCCACTCATGCGACTGCTGATTGTCATCAATATTTAGTAGATTGCAAAAATGAATCCAGAAACCTTCCTCGTCGTGTTTGTAGTACATGCAGTTGATCGCAAGAATAAGAAGGCATTTCCTGTATGCGGCAGACCTGCGCGGCGAAAAGAGTTCTCGAAGCACCTGTTTTGCGATCACTGGCAGTTCCGCTTCCGGAACTACGACCTCTCCCGCATATTCGCAGGACTTCAGTCTCTTGGCCCATTCCTGAGCCAAGACGTCCAGATCAGTTGCTTTTGCTTCTGCATTCACTTGAACGTTCCTCGACTGTGTATAACAATCCGTGTTTCTTGTTTATGCCTCAAGAACACCTCACCCGTGTCAAACCTTGAATCATGAATCAGAAACTTTACCCAGAAACAAAAAAACCATCTTCAATCTTAAGGCCTCGCCAATAAGATATCCGACGGTCTCATAGAAGCAATCCCCCTCTAATTATA